>NZ_JADMVY010000014.1:0-92037 GCF_015547905.1 Clostridium sp. J1101437_171009_A5 | reverse complement strand
AGTAAGTTGGTGTTGATTGCGGTGAGGGTCCACCCGTTCCCATTCCGAACACGGAAGTTAAGCTCACCTGCGCCGAAGATACTTGTCTGGAGACGGACCGGGAAAATAGGTAATGCCAACACAAGAGAGGGTCTGGTCTGACCAGACCGGACCCTTTTATATTCCTCCTTAGCTCAGTCGGTAGAGCATGCGGCTGTTAACCGCAGGGTCGTTGGTTCGAGTCCAACAGGGGGAGCCAGAAACGAGTGCGGCTTGCCGTCACGAATCATGGCGGCAAGCCATTCTCTTCTTACGAAGAACCGAACACCGGTAATGGGCCTTTAGCTCAGTTGGTTAGAGCAGCCGGCTCATAACCGGTCGGTCCACGGTTCGAGCCCGTGAAGGCCCACCATGTAGGGGTATAGCTCAGCAGGTAGAGCAGCGGTCTCCAAAACCGCGTGCCGAGGGTTCGATTCCTTCTGCCCCTGCCACAGAAAAAACAGTAAACGCTGATGATATAGAGTAGAAATGGCGCGGTAGTTCAGTTGGTTAGAACGCCGGCCTGTCACGCCGGAGGTCGAGGGTTCAAGTCCCTTCCGCGTCGCCATTTGCTGCTGTAGCTCAGTAGGTAGAGCACATCCTTGGTAAGGATGAGGTCTCCGGTTCAAATCCGGATAGCAGCTCCAAAAAGCCTTGAAAACTTCGGTTTTCAAGGCTTTTTTGTTGCTGAAAAGCGGATGGATTTTGTATGGGCCGGTATGCGGATCAGAGTAGATCCGCATACCGGCCCATGTCATTTTTATTTTTCACCGATAAACAGCAGGTGATCGGAGGCGCCCAGGTGTTCGGGCTTTTCGCAGATGTAAAAGTGATACCGCAGATATTGGGCATAGCTCTCGTCATCCATTGCATTGATCTTATCGTGAAGCAGTTCACTGATACCGTCGGAGGCGACCTCGTGCAAGATTTTAATACCACCCGCACGGAGGAGATCCCGACAGGCGTCAATGGTGTGAAATACAAAGGGGAAATCATCACAGCGGAATGTTTCTTTGTTGTAGTCCCCGTTTACAAAATAGTCCGGTATCTCGTGGAACATAGTGAGTATGACCATGTCATTGGAAATAAACGCAAAGAACAGTTTGCCGTCGGGTTTGCACACACGCTTTGCCTCGGCAATGGACCGGAGCTTGCCCGCTTCACTGTGTAAGTGGTACAGGGGGCCCAAGAGAAGGACGATATCAAAGGAATCGTCGGGGTAGCGGCTGAGATCCATAGCGTTGCCCTGTACCAAATCAATGGAGTCCTGAGGAGTCAGCTTTTTTTGAAAGGCTTCGATGTTTCGGTCGGACAGTTCCAAAGCGGAGACGGCATAGCCCTTGCGGGCAAAATACAGGCTATATTCCCCTGCACCGGCTCCTACATCCAGGATCTTTGCCCCCGGAGCAAGGTACTGCTCTATATACCGCACCGTGGTCAAGAACTCCACACGGGCAGCTTTGGAGCGATTCAGACGGCTGTTTTCGTCTAAGCGGGAATACAGGGTCTGTACAAGTTCGGTGTCATTTTTAAACGAGAGGCCATTTGAAAAAAGCGCGGGTCTGTCCCAGTCATTTTTCAGAATGGCGTAATGGGTGGTATCACAGACCCCCTGGTTGTTGCGGCCGGACTGTCTGGTGGTACCCTCATATTTCATGCCGCATTTTTTCATGACAGCGCCAGAATGGGGATTGTTGGGGTCGTGTCTGGCAGTGATGCGGTTGAAATCACAGGTGTCGAAAAGGTAATAGATGACCGCTTGCAGCGCTTCGGTCATGATGCCCTGGTGCCACCAGCGTCGTCCGATGCAATATCCGATTTCAATGGAAGAAAGCTGGTCGTTGGGGTCCATGCCACTGATACTTCCGATGGGCTGTCCCACCTCTTTTAGGACAATGAGCCACTGGTAGTAATCGCTTTGGGCGTAGTGATTGATCCAATCCTGCAGAACCTGTTGGGAAGCTTCTACACTGCTGTGGACGGGCCAGGTCAAGTATTTTACCACGCCCGGATCGGAGGCCCAGTTGTCAAACATCGATTGCGCATCTTCCGGTACGGCTCTGCGGAGAAGAAGTCTCTGGGTTTCAATGGTTTGGGTTCCCCTGTGGATCGCCATAAAATCAGTCCTTTCCATGTAGCGTACAAAATAAAAAAGCAGTGCGGGCCAACCGTGGAAGGTTTTGGCCCACACTGCTCTGTTTTCGCTCCAGATCCGCCTGGATTATTGGAAAAAAGAGTATGACAATGTAAGCCCCATGCAGCAAGTAGGCATAGGGTTACCGAATACATGGTCCACATGGCAAACAGAAAAACGGTTGTGCATTGTCACACCTCCTGCGATTTTTGGGGTATTATACGCCTGCATGGAGGAAAAGTCAATAGGTTACGCCTCGGAAGGAGCCTCCTGGGCACTGTCTTGCGGTGGCTGGGGACGATCTCCATTCTCAGAGGGAGCACCGCTGGGTTGGGTGCCCGGATTGCCGCGGAGACCACCGCGGCCGCCCATACCGCCCCCCATCTGGCCGGGATTTTGCTCTGAGCCGTCATTGGTGGTGACTGTGCCGCCGTTGTTGGTATAAGTGCCGTCGCAGTCCAGCGCCGTATTGCCGCTGCCATTGCAGGTCAGATCCAACGTTCCGCCGTTGACGGTCAGATCTCCGTTGGAATCCACACAGTCCCCTGTGGAGACAATGGTGAACTCTCCGCCGTTGATGAGGATAAAGCTGTCCGTGCCGCTGGAAAAGGTGTCTTGTGACTGCCCGCCAGGTCCGCGGAGACCGGAGCTGTCGGCCCCTCCGGCGGCGTTGAGCCCGTCGTCGGAGGAGGTAATGTCGAATGTGCCGCCATCAACTGTGATGCTCAACCCCGCGATCCCCTCGTAACAATAGGGGATGGTAAAGGAGCCGTTCTGGATGGTGAGGGCAGCGTCGGAGTGGATGGCGTCGTCACCGCTGCGGAGGGAGAAGGTGCCGCCGGTGATGAGAGCCTCCCCGCCGGCGTGGAGGCCGTCATCGACGGTATCCAGGGTAAAAGTACCGCCCGCTATGGTGAAGCTGCCCTCGGCCTTTATGCCCTTCTGGCTCACGGTGTCCGCTTCGGGCTCTGCGGCAGTGGTTTCACTCTGCGCTACCCCGCTCTTTTGCTGTCCACCGTCCATGGGGCCAAACGCATCCTCGCTACTGCTTAGATCTACGCTGGCGCTGCCTGCCCCCGTGTGTAGGTCAAAGGTCCCTCCGTCGATCTGGAGGGCGCCGGCGGCGCTGATGGCATCTCCCTGCGCGGTAACCGAGAAGCTGCCCTCAGCAAGGTAGAGGAAGCCCAGAGAGGGATCGTCGCTGTTCTCTGCACGGAGGCCGTCCTTACCCGAGGTAATGGTAAAGCTGCCGCCGGCAATGGCGATGCTGTCTTTTCCGGACAGGCCGTGGTTGGCGGCAGTGATGGTATAGCTGCCGCCGGTGATCACCAGCTCATCCTTGGACACCACCCCGTGCCCGGCCGGAGACTGGATGGTAAGACTGCCGGTGCCGTTGAGAGTCAGGTCGGTCTTGGAAAAAAGAACCGCGTCAATGTTGTTTTCATCTATGGCCACATACTCCCCGCCATTGGCAAGGTAGTTCTCAGTCCCATCGGCCAGGGTAAGGAACACCTTATCCGCCGACAGAGCATAGATGGGAGCGGAGGTGGCGCTGGTCACATCCACGCCGTTGAGGACAAGTTGGACTTTGTCGCTCTCGCCGGCGTTGACAACGATCTGCCCGTCCGTGAGGGTGCCCGAGAGGAGATATACGCCCTCGGAGGATAGGATGACCCGGCTGCCTTCGATGGTCACGGCATCGGAAGCGCAGGAGGCGCTGTCCCCATTGAGTTGGATGGGGATGGCGGCGCTCTCGTCATAGGTGCCCGCCAGGTCCCGGTCACTGAAAAGCGCCTGGGTATCGATGGCGGCAGCAGTGGACTCTGCCGTCTGAGCGGCAGTTTCAACGGCGGCAGAGGGAGTAGCCTGGGTGTTCTGCGCTCCACAGCTGCTGAGGAGCAGCAGAGCGGACAGCAGGGGAGGGGTCAGCCGCAGGATTGGGTGTTTCATAAAAACTTCCTCCTTTACAGGGCGGCGGCGCTGGTATCCTGGTGGCCCAGGGAGATCTCCAGGTTCCCGTTGCGCAGCCGCAGCTGGTCGATAAAGCGTTTTTCCTGGGAAGGGTCCTTTAAGGTCAGATCATAGGTCAGCTTAAAGAGACTGCCCATGTTGGTGGTCTTGACCTGCGTGAGGGAATACCGGCGGGCATACTGATGCAAAACGGGATCAAATACCCCGGCATAGTCCAGGTCCTCAGGAATGGTAATATGGAGGGTGCGCTCGGGGGGATTCTGGGCCCAGGGACGCAGGCTCAGGGCGTTATAGAGCATCATGGCTCCGCCCAGGATGAGGGTAAAGAGAGCCCCATAACCAAGGTAGCCCATGCCGGTAATGAGGCCTGTTCCCATGGCCACAAAGAGGGCCCCGATCTCCCGGGCGGAGCCCGGGGCAGAGCGGAAGCGCACCAGGTTGAAGGCTCCGGCCACGGCCACTCCGGTGCCAACATTGCCGTTGACCATCAGGATGACCACGCAGACCACTGCGGGCAGGATGGCGAGTGTTACGGCCAGGCTCCGGCTAAAGTGGGAGCGCCACAGGGTCATGGCACACAACAGAAGGCCCAGAATCAGGGACACCCCCACACACAGCAGAAAGGCGCCGGGGGCAATGGTATTGGTCAAAGCGGTATCAAAGAGACCTTGAAACAAGTTGTCAGGCATATTTTTGTTCTCCTCTCTGCTGGGAAAGCAGGATTGTTTGATAGGCGGTTCCATATTTGGAAAAAGAAGTTTTAAAGATGCCCAGTTCGGACAAGGTACGGGCCATCCAGAGGGGCAGGCTGCCCGCGGTCTTGACCTCCATGAGCACCTGGTCGGCAGGAAGGATGGGAATGCCCCAGGGGTCAGAGTTCAGGGTAAGAGCCTCCTGGCGGTAGCGGATTTCAGTATCAAAGGTGACCCGGAACGCCTCGTCCTCCACCCCGCGGTAGGAGTCCCGCTCATAGGAGAGGAAGACGGCCGGGCGCAGGGCGGCGTAAAATCCCGCCGTATAGGCCAGCTCCCCGCCGATCTGGGTCTCCGGCCAGGAGGCACTGCCCGCAATACAGTCCAGGGCCTCCCTTTGGGGCATGGTGAGACGGCGCTTGTAGACCACGGAACAGTATTTCTTCTTCAACTCCACGAATACCGGCGCCTCCAGACCGGCCCGGCCGTAGCTGCGGACACGGAGCTTTTCCTTGTAGACCGGCCGCTCCAGACTGCGGCGGATGAGGCGGAAGTCGGGGGTATCCAGGTAGAGATTACGGATGGAGCTGTGGCTGTACTCGTCGGGCACCACATAGGGCGCCATCGCGGCCAGGATGACCTGCTGCTGCCGGCGGCTCATCTGATATTTGATCTCATATCGCTGAAAGACCATCTGATTTTTCACGGGTGTGGCCTCCTTTTTGAACATCGTGAGGTCAGTATAGAGATCCAACCCTAATTGAACTTAAAATCCGCCCACTCTTTTCGGCTGACATTTTTCGCCCCCGGTGCTATTCTTTTAATTAGAGTTAAGGAGCGTATGCTATTCTTGCCTTATAACACAGGAGAGAAGGTGGCGCAATGCGCATTTTATTGGCAGAGGACGAGCGGTCCCTGTCCCGGGCCGTGGTGGCCCTGCTGGAAAAACACAACTATTCCGCTGACGCGGTATATGACGGAGAAGAGGCCCTGGATTATCTGGAGGCGGGGAATTACGACGCCCTGATCCTGGATATCATGATGCCCAAGCTGGATGGACTGGAGGTCCTACGGCGGCTGCGGGCGGCGGGGAATCCCATCCCGGTGCTGCTGCTCACCGCCCGGTCAGAAATAGAGGATAAGGTGACGGGACTGGACACCGGGGCCAACGATTATCTCACCAAGCCGTTTTCCACCGAGGAGCTCATGGCGCGCATCCGGGCCATAACCCGCAGCCAGACCGGCGGCCAGCTGACCAGCCGCCTGAGCCTGGGCAACATCACCCTGGATCAGACTACCTATGAGCTATCCTCTCCCCACGGAAGCTTCCGCCTGGCCAACAAGGAATATCAGATGATGGAGCTGCTCCTGCGCAATCCCCGGCAGCTCATCTCCAGCGAGCGGTTTTTCGAGCGGATCTGGGGCTATGACAGCGAGGTGGAGCTGAATGTGGTGTGGGTGTATATCTCCTATCTGCGGAAAAAGCTCGCGGCCCTTCAGGCGGATATTCAAATTAAGGCGACCCGCAACGCGGGCTATTCCCTGGAGGAGCGGCCATGATCAGACGTCTGCGGCATAAGCTGATCGCCGCCTGTATGCTCTCCCTGGCCATCGTCTTGCTGGTGATCCTGGGGGGCGTGAACCTGATGAGCTATCACAAGGTGGTCTCTGACGCCGATGCCATCCTGGCTGTGCTGGCCACCAATGACGGGACCTTCCCCAAACACCAGGGAGGGCTCCAGCAACCCCCGCCCGGTGAGCTGGGAAGGAAACCGGACCTCTTTGACCAGCGGGGCATGTCCCCGGAGACGCCGTATGAGTCCCGCTTCTTTTCGGTTCTCCTCGGCGAAGACGGCCAGGTGCTCCAGACAAACACCGGCCAGATCGCCGCTGTGGATGCCGAGGACGCCGCCGCCTATGCTCAGAGTGTAGTGAAATCCGGGCACAGCGCCGGTTTCTGGGGAAACTACCGCTATCTGCTCTGTGATGACGAGCTGGGCAGCCGGGTCATTTTTCTGGACTGCGGCCGCAGCCTCTCTTCCTTCCGCACCACCCTCCTTGCCAGCCTGTCGCTGGCCCTGCTGGGGCTGGCGGCGGTCTTGATTTTGCTGCTGATCCTGTCCAAGCATATTGTCCGGCCGGTGGCGGAGAGCTATGAAAAGCAGAAGCAATTCATCACCGACGCCGGCCATGAGCTGAAGACCCCCATGACCATCATCAGCGCCGACGCGGATCTGGCAGAGATGGAGTGCGGAGAAAACCAGTGGCTCACCGACATCCGCCGTCAGGCCAGGCGCCTGACCGAGCTGACCAATGATCTCATTTATCTCTCCCGCATGGAGGAGGAGCAGCCCAAGCTGCAGTGCATTGAGTTTCCCATCTCCGATGTGGCAGAGGAGATGGCCGACTCCTTCCAGGCCCCCGCCAAGAGCCAGGAAAAGGACTTCTCTCTCTCCATCCAGCCCATGCTCTCCTTTACGGGGGATGAAAAAAACATCCGAAAGCTCATCTCCATCCTGTTGGACAACGCCTTGAAATATTCCCCACGGGGAGGAAAAATAGAGCTGCGGCTGGAAAAGCAGGGGCGTACCCTCCAGCTGACCGTGTCCAATACCGTCGAGCGGCCGCTGGAGCGGGAAAAGCTCTCCCATCTCTTCGATCGGTTTTACCGGACGGACCAGTCCCGCAACAGTCAGACCGGTGGCTACGGGCTGGGACTGTCCATTGCCCGGAGCATCGTGGTGGCCCATAAGGGAAAGATCCGGGCGGAGAGCCCGGAGGGAACGACACTGTCAGTGGTGGTCCTTCTCCCGCGATGACAGTTTCGTTTGATTTTTAAGTTCAATTAGGGTTGCTCTTTTATCCTGATGGCAGAAACCTGAGAGAAATACGCCAAATGGAAAAGGAGTATGTCCTATGAAAAAAACAGATATCTCTATGGAAAATCCATCTCCCTTTACCCCAACTCCCATGCCGCAAATGGACCGGAGGGCAAAAAAGCCCGCACAGAAGGCCTGGCGGCGGCTGACCTCTCTGGTGCTGAGCGCCGCACTGTTTGGGGCGATCTCCGCCGGAAGTTTTTATGGTGTGGGGAAAATGCTCTCTCCGGAGAGCGAGGCGGAAGGCACCCTGAGCGCCGGGACTTCGGGGGAGATAGCCACCACTCTGGCCAGCACCTCCTACACTGCTGCCCGGTATGGCATGGATGTGTCGGACATCGCCTCTGCCGCATTGCCCAGCGTGGTGGCCATCACCAACATCTCCGTACAGGAGGTGCGCAGCTACTTTAACCGCTTTGGGCCCAACGGAGCGGGACAGACCCAGTTGGAGGAGACCACCAGCTGCGGCTCAGGAGTCATCATTGCCAACGACGGGACCTACCTCTACATGGTCACCAACCAGCATGTGGTGGCAAACGCCACCACCCTCTCAGTGAGCTTTGTGGATCACTCGGTCTATGAGGCCCAGCTGTGCGGGACTGACGAGGAGGCCGACCTTGCGGTGATCAAGGTGGCTGTTGCCGACCTGTCTTCGGATATGCTGTCCCAGATCGCGGTCATTTCCATCGGGGACTCGGATGAGCTGGAAGTAGGGGAACAGGTCGTGGCCATCGGGAATGCCCTGGGCTATGGCCAGTCGGTGACCACGGGCATTGTCAGCGCCCTGGACCGCAGCCTCACCAATGAGAGCGGCACCACCGCCTCCTATATTCAGACGGACGCCGCCATCAACCCGGGCAACAGCGGCGGCGCACTGCTCAATTTGGATGGGGAGCTCATCGGCATCAACACCGCCAAGCTCTCGGATACCGATGTGGAGGGCATGGGCTACGCCATCCCCATCTCGGATGTGGCGGAGCGGATTGCTGAGCTCATGACGCAAACCACGCAAGGAAATTCAACCAGCTCCAGCGCGGCCCAGCAGACCGGATGGGATAGGCCGGGCCGGTGGGAAACCTGGCCGAGCGCATAAGAAGCGGGGATAATGTTTTGCTCCGCCGACACCGGAGCGGGATCTGTATTTTAATTGGAAACAGCGTGTCGAGAGAAATTTTGTACTGAGATTCATCAAAAATGGTCTCTTTTGCTGGATTTATCTTTGATTTTTTTCTTTACACATGGAATAAACTATGATATAGTAGACAAGCACGCATTAGGTGCAGTCCCGTGACTTAGTCCAGGGAGTTTGCCCGCTTTGACGCGGGGGATTCACCCGCCCTGCACTCAGTTACCGGGAAGAATATCAGAAAGGTGGAATTTTCCCATGATCCGTAAGGACGAGAAGACGGCTGTTATCGAGGCCAACCGCACCCACGAGACCGATACTGGTTCCCCCGAGGTCCAGATCGCGATCCTGACTGCCCGCATCCAGGAGCTCACCGAGCATCTGAAGGTGCACATCCATGACAACCACAGCCGCCGCGGCCTGCTCAAGATGGTCGGTAAGCGCCGCAAGATGCTGGACTACCTGGCTGCCAAGGACATCGAGCGTTACCGTGCGATCATCGCCAAGCTCGGCATCCGCAAGTAAGAACCAAGCGTAACGCCGGAAGCGCGGAGCGTCCGGGAGCAGGTGCACAGGAGACCGCGCAGACGGAAAAACAGGTGCCGCCCCGGCGGCGCGGATTTTTCGCGGAGCGGTGCGCCGTGTGCCGCTGCGGAGGACGCGCAGCATGAGAAAATAGGGGTGGTGTGGGATTCCACACCACCCTTTTCTCCAATTATCATTTCACCGAACACGACACGCAGAGCCGGAACGCTTTTTTAGCAGTTGAATGCGGGACGAATGGGGATTCGCCTTGGATTCAAGTGCTAAAAGGCCGACGGGCTCTGCTGTGCCAGCGAAAAGGAGGACAACATATGTCTACTGTTATCAAGCACAGAGAATTCCCCGGCTTCAAGACCTATTCCATGGACCTGGCCGGCCGCCCCCTGGTCATCGAGATCGGCAAGGTGGCCGAGCTGGCCAACGCCGCCTGCATGGTCAAGTACGGCGAGACCACCGTCATGGTGGCCGTCACCGCCTCCGCCCGTCCCCGGGACGGCGTGGATTTCTTCCCCCTGAGCGTGGACTTTGAGGAGAAGCTCTACGCGGTGGGCCGCATCCCCGGCTCCTTCATGCGCCGGGAGGGCCGCCCCTCTCTGCCCGCCGTGCTGGCCTCCCGTCTCATCGACCGGCCCATCCGTCCCCTCTTCCCCTATGACTTCCGCAACGACGTGTGTGTCACCTGCACCGTCATGAGCGTGGACTATGACTGCTCCCCCGAGGTGGCCGCCATGATCGGCACCTCCGTGTGCCTCTCCTACTCCGACATTCCCTGGGCCGGCCCCATCGGCTGCCTGGAGGTGGGCTACTGCGACGGCCAGATCGTCTTCAACCCCACCCAGGAGCAGCGGGCTACCTCCCAGATGGACGTGACCGTGGCCGCCACCGACGGTAAGGTGGTCATGATCGAGGCCGGTGCCAAGGAGATCCCCGACGAGATCATGTACGAGGGCATCGTGAAGGCCCACGAGGAGATCCGTAAGCAGGTGGCCTTTATCAACGGCATCGTGGCCGAGATCGGCAAGCCCAAG
Organism: Clostridium sp. J1101437_171009_A5; assembly: GCF_015547905.1. Classification (NCBI taxonomy): domain Bacteria; kingdom Bacillati; phylum Bacillota; class Clostridia; order Eubacteriales; family Clostridiaceae; genus Clostridium; species Clostridium sp. J1101437_171009_A5. The sequence goes on along the minus strand of NZ_JADMVY010000014.1, from coordinate 81,646 downwards.
ATGGAGTATGAGCACGCGGACTTCGATCAGGAGCTCTTCGACAAGATCGTGGAGGCCACCATGGACGAGGCCAAGGCCGCCATGGACACCGACGACAAGAACGTCCGCGAGACCCGCTGGAATGCCCTCATCGATCACTGGCACGAGCTCTTCCTGGAGGACTATCCTGAGATGGACAAGTACCTGGAGGAGATCACCTACAAGTTCCAGAAGAAGATCGTCAAGGCCTGGCTCCTGGAGGGCCACCGTGTGGACGGCCGCGCCAAGAACGAGATCCGTCCCCTCTCCGCCGAGGTGGGCGTGCTGCCCCGTGTTCACGGCTCCGGCCTCTTCACCCGCGGTCAGACCCAGGTGCTCAGCGTCTGTACCTTGAACACCCTCTCCGCCGCCCAGAAGCTGGATACCATCTGGGAGGAGACCGAGAAGCGGTACATGCACCACTATAACTTCCCCTCCTACTCCGTGGGTGAGGCCCGCGGCGCCCGGTCCACCAACCGCCGTGAGTACGGCCACGGCGCCCTGGCCGAGCGTGCTCTGGAGCCCGTCATCCCCAGCGTGGAGGAGTTCCCCTATGCCATCCGCGTGGTGTCTGAGGTCCTCAGCTCCAACGGCTCCACCTCTCAGGGCTCCATCTGCGGCTCCACCCTGGCCCTCATGGACGCCGGTGTGCCCATCAAGGCCCCCGTGGCCGGCATCTCCTGCGGCCTGATCCAGGACGACAACGGCGGCTTCACCACCTTCATCGACATCCAGGGCGTGGAGGACTTCCACGGCGAGATGGACTTCAAGGTGGCCGGCACCAAGAAGGGCATCACCGCCATCCAGATGGACCTGAAGAACGACGGTCTCTCCCATGAGATCATCAAGGAAGCCCTGGAGATCACCAAGGACGCCCGCTTTGCCATCCTGGACGAGATCATGCTGCCCTGCATCGCCGAGCCTCGGCCCGAGGTGGCTCCCACCGCTCCCAAGATGGTGAAGATGAAGATCGACGTGGACAAGATCCGCGAGGTCATCGGCTCCGGTGGCAAGGTCATCCAGAAGATCTGTGCCGACACCGGCGCCAAGATCGACATCGAGGACGACGGCACCATCTACATTGCCGGCGAGAATGCCGAGAGCTGCGACGCCGCCAAGAAGATCATCGAGACCATCGTCTTTGTGCCCGAGGTGGGTCAGCTCTACTACGGCAAGGTGGTCCGCATCCTCCAGTTCGGCGCCTTCGTGGAACTGGCTCCCGGTAAGGACGGCATGGTCCACATTTCCAAGCTGGCCGACCGCCGGGTGGAGAAGGTGGAGGACGTGGTCAACATCGGCGATATGATCTGGGTCAAGGTCACCGATATCGACGAGAAGGGCCGTGTGAACCTCTCCTACAAGGACGCTCTGAAGGAGATCAAGGCCAAGCAGGCCGCCGGTGAGAGCGTGAAGTAAATTATGAACAGAACAGCCGCCCCGAAACCAAGGTTCCGGGGCGGCCGTTGCTTTGTTACATTAATATAGTAAATTGACATTGCAAAAGCAGGCCCACCCCAGTATAATAGACAGGAAACAGCAGAACATAGCGCGTACTGCGTTCGGAGGTGCATGTATTATGACAAAAATCCAGATGAGAACTCCCCTGGTGGAGATGGACGGCGACGAGATGACCCGCATCCTGTGGAAGGACATCAAGGACATCCTGCTCACCCCTTATATCGACCTGAAGACTGAATATTATGATCTGGGTCTTCCCGAGCGGGACCGGACGGGAGACCAGGTGACGGTGGACGCCGCCGAGGCCACCAAGAAGTACGGCGTGGCGGTGAAATGCGCCACCATCACCCCCAATGCCCAGCGCATGGAGGAGTATCAGCTCCATGAGATGTGGAAGTCCCCCAACGGCACCATCCGGGCCATTCTGGACGGCACCGTGTTCCGTGCCCCCATTATGGTCAAGGGGATCTCTCCGGTGGTGAAGAACTGGAAGAAGCCCATCACCATTGCCCGTCACGCCTACGGCGACGTGTACAAGTCCACCGAGTACCGGGTCCCCGGTCCCGGCCGGGCCGAGCTGGTTTTCCACGGGGAGGATGGGCAGGAGCTGTGCCAGACCATCTACGACTTTGAGTGCGCCGGCGTGCTCCAGGGGCAGTACAACAAGGACTCCTCCATCTACTCCTTTGCCCGGGCCTGCTTCCAGTACGCGGTGGACACCCGGCAGGATCTGTGGTTTGCCACCAAGGACACCATCTCCAAGAAGTATGACCACACCTTCAAGGATATTTTCCAGGAGGTCTATGAGAAGGAGTACCAGGAGCGCTTTGAGACCATGGGCCTGACCTACTTCTACACCCTCATTGATGACGCGGTGGCCCGTGTCATCCGCTCCGAGGGCGGCTATATCTGGGCCTGCAAGAACTACGACGGCGACGTGATGAGCGACATGGTCTCCACTGCCTTCGGTTCTCTGGCCATGATGACCTCGGTCCTGGTCTCTCCCGATGGGAAGTACGAGTACGAGGCCGCTCACGGCACCGTGACCCGCCACTACTACAAGTACCTCAAGGGGGAGAGCACCTCCACCAACCCGGTGGCCACCATCTTCGCCTGGACCGGCGCCCTGCGCAAGCGCGGAGAGCTGGACTGCCTGGTGGAGCTGCGGGAGTTTGCCGACCAGCTGGAGGCGGCCACCCTGGCCACCATCGAGGGGGGCACCATGACCAAGGACCTGGCCGGACTCTGGGAGGGGGAGACCCCTGCCAATGCGGTGGACAGCCGGGCCTTCCTAGAGGCCATCAAGGCGGAGCTGGACAAGCGGCGCTAAGAGCACAACAGAAAAAATCGGGCAGGCGCGGCCATTGGCCGCGCCTGCCCGCTGTTATGGGCGGACTCAGAGCTCCTCCACCAGCTCCCGCAGAAGCTGGGCGTGACGGGCCTCATCCCGGGCCAGCTCCTGGTAGAGGGCGCGCAGGGCGGGGTCGGAGCACTCCTCCGCAGCGGCCAGATAGGCCAGCGCTCCCCGCTGCTCGGCACAGAAGCACTGCCGCAAAGCCGCAGGCAGTGCACCCCGGGGCGTGGGCAGAGAGGCCTCGGAGGGAAAATACCGCACCCCAGAGATGAGAAAGTAGGCCGCCGAGAGGCGTTTTGCGTGGCGGCGTTCTTCCGCCGCCATAGCGGCCAGTACCCGGGCACACCCGCCGGGCGAGCGGCGGGAGAGGGAGAGGTAGGTCCGCCAGTCGGCGGCCTCCTGGTCGATGTACATCTGGAGCTGCTCCCCGTAGATGGCGGAACCCGATCCTAGAAGGGGGACATCCGGCTGCGTGGCGGGGGAGATGTGGGCCCTGGACGGGGGAGGAACCTCCCGGGGACAGGGCAGGGGAGTGGGGACTTCCGGGACAGCGGGGGTGGAGGAGCACATGTCTTCTCGCTCCTGGGGCGGGGCGGAGGGCGATTCCTCCGGCGGACGCCCCACCCGGATGGGACATCCGGCCTGCTCCAGCGGCATGACCCGGCCCCAGATCCGGGCAAAGTCCTGTTCGTTCCGGCCGTCCACAGTGGGCGGGCTGCCGGCGGGGGTTGGAACTTGCGTCATGGGAAATACCTCCCGTTTGTTTGGATTTCTCTCCATCCTATGTCCGAGGCGAAGAAATTGCCCCTGTTTTGGGTATCCTATAACGGGCTTTGGCGGGGGCAATCTTGTATAATGGGAGAAAGAATGCTATAATAATGCCTGCTGAATCAACCGCATAGCGGTTGATTCGTGCGGCTGCGCCGCACAATTCTTTTCCGAAAACTGCCAGCAGTTCTCGGAAAAGAAGGATCCATTGTTGCAATGCGTATTTCCATCCGGGCATACACGGCCCGGATGGAAGGCGCAGGGATAAAACCCTGCGCCCAAACAAAGCCATCGTGCCTTGTAAGCATGGGCTTTCAAGGCTTGTGGCTTTGTTTCTTACGTATTATAATACACCATTGAGAAAAGAATATCTCTGGATACAAGGAGTATCGGTATTATGCTGGAAATCAAAGGGCTGAAATACCAGGTGGCGGACGAGAGCGGCGAGTCCCTTGGTATTCTCAACGACGTATCCCTCGAGATCGAGGATCATAAACTGGTGGTCATCACCGGCCCCAACGGCGGCGGTAAGACCACGCTGGCCAAGGCAGTCATGGGCCTGGTGCAGCCCACGGGCGGTTCCATCCTCTGGAATGGCGTGGACATCACCGAAAAGAGCATCACCGAGCGGGCCCGCATGGGCATCAGCTACGGCTTTCAGCAGCCCCCTCGGTTCAAGGGCCTGCGGGTGAAGGATCTGCTCTGTCTGGCCTCCGGCCGGGAGAATCTGGCCACGGAGGAGGCCTGCCAGTACCTGACCAAGGTGGGTCTGTGTGCCCATGACTACATTGACCGGGAGGTGGACGCCTCCCTCTCCGGTGGCGAGGTCAAGCGCATTGAGATCGCCACCATTCTGGCCCGCAAGAGCGGTCTGATGATCTTTGACGAGCCGGAGGCCGGCATCGACCTGTGGTCCTTTGCCAAGCTGACCGAGACCTTCCAGGCCATCCATGCCCGGGGGGAGGCCACCCTTCTCATCATCTCCCACCAGGAGCGGATCATCAATCTGGCCGACGAGATCGTCATGATCGAGGACGGCCGCGTGGCCCAGCACGGGCCCAAGGAGGAGATCTTCCCCCTCATTCTGGAGCGGACCTCCGCCGGATGCACCTATCTCAGCCAGGAGGTGAACAAGTAATGATGGACAAGACCGACTGGAAGCTCCTCAAGGAGATCGCGGACCTGGAAAAGACCCCCCAGGGCGCCTACAACATCCGCGTCAACGGCCAGATGGACTCCCGTTCCACCACGGCCAACATCGACATTACCACCAAGACCGACGGAAAGTCGGGCATCGATATCCGGGTCAAGCCGGGCACCAAGAAGGAGTCGGTGCACATCCCCGTCATCATCCACGCCACCGGTTTCACCGAGCTGGTCTACAACGATTTCTTCATCGGCGAGGACTGCGACATCGACATCGTGGCGGGCTGCGGCATCCACAATACCGGCTGTGAGACCGCCCAGCACGACGGCCTGCACACCTTCTACATCGGAAAGAACTCCAAGGTGCGCTATGTGGAGCGCCACTACGGCGAGGGCGAGGGGACCGGCGAGCGGATCTTCAATCCCCAGACCGTGGTCTATCTGGAGGAGGGGGCCTCTATCCAGATGGAGACCACCCAGATCCGGGGCGTGGACTCCACCAAGCGGGACACCAAGATCGTAGTGGGGAAGAACGCCGAAGCGGTCATCACCGAAAAGCTCCTTACCCACGGCAGCCAGACCGCCGAGTCCGACATGGAGATCATCCTGGACGGAGAGGGGGCCAGCGGCCGGGTGATCTCCCGTTCCGTGGCACAGGAGGAGTCCAAGCAGATCTTCTACCCCAAGATGACGGGCAACAACAAGTGCTTTGGCCATGTGCAGTGTGACTCCATCATCATGGGGAATGCCCAGGTATCTTCTATCCCGGCCATCGTGGCCAACCATGTGGACGCGCAGCTGATCCACGAGGCTGCCATCGGCCGGATCGCCGGCGATCAGCTCCTCAAGCTGATGACGCTGGGCCTGACCGAGGAAGAGGCAGAGGAGAAAATTTTGGATGGATTCTTACAGTAACCTGCGGGCCCGTGCCAAGTGCAACCGCTTTGCCGAGCACAACGGCATCGAGCTTACCTTGATCGAGACCGACCATGTGGAGGGGGAGATCACTGTCACCGAGGCCCATCTCAACCCCATGGGGATGGTCCATGGCGGCTGTCTCGCCACTCTGGCCGACACGGTCACCGGTACGGCGGTGGCCACCCGGGGCCGGGTGGGCGTGACCATGGACTGCCGGATGGACTACCTCCGGCCGGCGGTCAACACGAAAAAGATCCGCTGCGTGGCCATTCCCCAGAAGATCGGGAAGACCATTACCCTCTATCGGGCGGAGCTCACCAACGACGAGGGCGCGCTGGTGGCGGTGGGGACCTTCAGCTTTTTCCTCACCGATAAACCCCTGCCCAACTTTGAAGAGCTGGTGGAGCGGGCCAAAGCATACGGACAGGCGCAGAAAAGCGAATAAAACCAGCGGGACCATTTCCACGGAAATGGTCCCGCTTTTTTCTAGGGGAGGGTGTCGTCTGTGGGAAGGGTACCGCTCTCCAGGGCGAGAAAGCGGAGCAGGGCCGCCAGGAGAGTGAGGAGCGAGGCAGCGCTCTCCAGCCCGGCGGCCCGCCGCTCCTCCGCAGGGGCGGAGCGCTGATTTTTCCAGGCCAGACAGAGAAAGAAGAGTCCGCCCCTCACCTCCAGCGCGGCACTCCCCCAGGAGAGGGGGAGGGAGTCGGTTTCCCGGGGGGGTGCGGCCCTCCAGCTGGGCATCCAGAGATTCCCGTTCCCAGAGTGCTGCCTGAAGGGCGAGCAGCAGAGAGAGGACGGCAAACAGCAGAAAGAGGATGGTACACGTTACATCCCGCTGCCCCTCCAAAAGGGAAGAACGTTCGGTTTCGATCCATACCGCCCCCTTTCTGTGCCATCTTATGCCGCAGAAGGCGGAAAGTGCAGACTGGAAAGCCTGAAAAATAAAATGCAATTCCAGACATATAAGAACGTGGAGGGGTTGCTTTTTCTGTCTAAATATGCTAAAATTTTATAAGTAATAAAAAATATTTTTTAGAAAAAGAGGGAGGGCGCATCATGCAGCGTCACACACTCGCCTGCCGGTACGGCATCTTTTTCGGAGGGGTGGTCCTGTCTGCCCTGGGCATTGCGCTCATCACCAAGGCGGGGCTGGGGACCAGTGCCATCTCCAGTCTGGCCTATGTCATGACCTTTGTGGTCCCGGGCGTCTCGCTGGGGACCTTTACGCTGCTGGTAAATCTGGCGGCGCTGGGAGCCCAGATCCTGCTGTTGAGACGGGAATTTCGGCCCATTCAGTTTCTCCAGCTGCCGGCTACCGTCATTTTCTCGGCGGGGATCGATCTCTGGACCTACCTGATGCGGGATTGGACCGTGGGCGCCTACCCCATGGGATGGATTCCCCTCCTGGCGGGCTGTGTGATCCTGGGCCTGGGCGTAGCGCTGGAGGTGCTGGGCGATGTGCTCTATCTGCCCTGCGAAGGGGTGGTCAAGGCCATCAGCTACAAGAGCCACGCCGAGTTTGGGACGATCAAGACCCTCTTTGATCTGAGCATGGTGCTCTCGGCCATTGTGGTATCGGTGCTCTGTCTGGGGCACATCAGCGGCCTGCGGGAGGGCACGATCGTAGCGGCGGCCACCGTAGGCGGCATCTCCCGCTTTTTCCGGGAGAAGCTTGGGAGCCTCCTGGACCGGACAACGGAGGAGACCGACCCGTCCGAGGTCTCCGTCCAAAGCTGAAAACAGAGGAAAGCTGCCGGTCTCCCGCGGGAGACCGGCAGCTTTATACATTGAACCGAATGGATAAACGAGAATCCCCGCCCGGCATGCGCTCCGGGTGGGGATTCTCGTTTGCAGAGTTGAGAAAGAAGAAAGGGGTTTTTATCGGAACACGCTTACTTCAGCAGATAGCTGTAATTGGCGTAGACCGCACAGATGAGCTTCCGCAGGTCCTCGTACAGGCCGCAGGAGGCGTCCTCCACGTGGTACTCCTTGACCTGGCCGCCCAGGCGTACCCGGGTCAGATCGCCCTCCAGACGGAGGAAGCCCTCGTTCTCGCTGTTGTTGAAGTCCTCCTCGCTCCAGAAGAGGGTGAACTTGTCCTTGTAGGGACGGGAGTCATAGGGGCAGAAGGTGGCGCAGTTGCCGCACTCGTTGCACATGCCGTCCACATGGATGATCTGGCGCATCCGCTTTCCGGGGACCCAGACGGCCACGTTGGCGCGGTTGGGGCAGACCTCAGTACAGGTCTCACAGACAGTGGCGCAGCCCAGGCAGCGGATCTCGTCGCAGCTCTTGCAGTCGTTGCAGAGGATGCCGCGCTTGGCCAGAGGAGCCTGGTAGTCGGCATTGACGTTCTTCTCCACATACTTCTCGGTGTCGAAGGCCTGGATCGCCTTGGCGGCCTTGGTGGCGCCGGCAATGGCCTCCACCACGGTGCCGGGGCCCTTCTGACCGTCGCCGATCACAAAGACGTTCTTGACGCTGGACTCCAGAGTCTCCGCGTTGACCACAGCCTTGCCGCGGTTATCCACAGCCAGTCCGTTGGCGGTGTAGAGAGCGGTGTCCACCTTCTCGCCCACGGCAGTGATGACGGTGCAGGCGGGGACCTCCACCACGCGGCCGGTATCCACGGGGGTGCGGCGGCCGGTCGCATCGGGAGCGCCCAGCTCCATCTCGTGGCAGGTGAGGAAGCCGTCCTTCACACCCACGGGAGCCAGCAGCTCACGGAACTCCACGCCGTCCTCCAGAGCCAGCTCCAGCTCCTCCTGATCGGCGGGCATATAGCGCTTGGTGCGGCGGTAGACCAGGGAGACCTTCTTAACGCCGGGGATGCGCTTGGCAGCCCGGGCGGCGTCCATGGCGGTGTTGCCGCCGCCGATGACCACTACGTTCTCGCCCAGCTGGAGGGACTCGGGGGCCTTCTTGGCCTTCTCCAGGAACTCGATGACGTTCATCTCCTCGCCGTACTCCAGACCGGCGCTGCCCTTGTTCCAGGCGCCGGTGGCGAAGATGACGTGGGTGTAGCCCTGATCAAAGAGCTCCTGCGCGCTCTTGACCTCGGTATTGAGGACCACCTTGGCACCCATGGCCTCCATGAGTTTCACATCGTTGTCGATGGCGGAGGCGGGGATACGGAAGGCGGGGATCACATGGCGCACGATGCCGCCCAGGGAATCCTTGCGCTCAAAGATGGTCACGTCCACGCCGGCGCGGCCCAGGAAGTAGGCGGCGGACATACCGGCCGGGCCGCCGCCGATGACGGCAACCTTCTTGCCGGAGACCGGCGCGCCCGCCTTCAGCTTGGGCAGCAGAGCGGAGAAGCCGCCCTCAGCCGCCTTGAGCTTCTGGGTACGGATGTACACGCTCTCCTCATAGGCGTTGCGCATGCACTTGTCCTGGCAGCGGTGCGAGCAGATGGTGCCGGTGATGAAGGGCAGAGCATTGCGGTGGGTGATGACCTCCAGGGCCTCCTCATACTTACCGGCGTTGACCAGCATCAGGTAAGCGGGAATATCCTGCTCGATGGGGCAGCCGTTGCGGCAGGGGGCGGTGAAGCAGTCGATGAGGGGGACCTTCTTGTCCAGCTTGCGGCTGGGCAGAGGTTTCATGGGCTTCTGGTAGTGGCAGTCGGCAAAGAGCTGAGCCAGCAGGGCGTCCAGCTTGGCCACATCCACGCCCTGGAAGGCGCCGTTTTCCTTGTCGTCAAACTGAGCGGCGATCTGGGCCAGACGGTTGTAGCCGCCCGACTTGAGCATGGTGGTAGCCATGGTGACAGGCCAGATGCCGCAGTCCACCAGGGCCTTGATGTTGTGGTAATCCGCGCCGCCGGAGTAGGAGATGCGCAGCTTGCCGTCGAACTCGTGGGAGAGCTTGCCAGCCAGAGACAGGGTCAGGGGGTACAGGGAGCGGCCGGACATGTACATCTCCTCGCTGGGCAGCTCGCCGGCGGCCACGTCCACGGGGAAGGTGTTGGTCAGCTTGACGCCGAACTCCAGACCCTTCTCGGCACACAGGGCCATCAGGCGGCGGAGCATGGGCACCGCGTCGCAGAACTGGAGATCCTCCAGGAAGTGATGGTCGTCAAACTGGATGTAGTCAAAGCCCAGGGAATCCAAGGTCTTGCGGGCAAACTCATAGCCCAGCAGGGTGGGGTTGCACTTGATGAAGGTATTGAAGCCCTTGTTCTGGATGAGATGGTTGGCGATGCGCTCGATCTCATCGGGGGGGCAGCCGTGCAGGGTGGAGATGGTGACAGACTCACTGATCCGGGGGGTGATGGCCTTCACATAGGCCTCGTCCACGTTCTGGAACCGGTCCAGATTGTTCAGGGCCCAGTCCATGCACTCCTTCCACACCTCGGTGTTGGAGGCATCCCGCATCTCATTGAGGTACTTGTCGATCTTCTCGGACTGGATACCGGCCAGATCGTAACCCACGCTCATGTTGAACACGAAGCCGTCAGGATCGCCCAGGCCGTACTCCTTGGCCAGCAACTTGCAGGCGAACCAAGCCTTCACATACTCGGCAAAGGCCTGGGGCACATAGAGCTCGGTGGACCACTCGCAGTTGTAGCACTCGTCCTCAGCGGTGATACAGGGCTTGGCCACACACTTGGACAGCTCGTCGCCGTCCATGATCTGGACGGTCTTGACCTCGAAGAAGCGGCTGCCGCCGGCATAGGCGGCGATCAGGTTCTGGGCCAGCTGGGTATGAGGACCGGCGGCCGGACCAAAGGGAGACTCAATCTTCTCCTGGAAGATGGGACGGGCCTGGCCGTCCTTGTGTTCGACGATCTTAGAGACGCCGAAGATAGTACCCTGGTCATGATGCTCGGTCAGGATCCAGTTCATCAGATGGGCAAAGGACATGGGACGCATAATATCGCTCATAAAGAAAACCTCCCGGCTTATTTCCGTATTTTCTCCAGACAAATAGGGACATCCCTCCGCGAAGCGGGGGCTTACCGCCCCGCGGAGGATCAAATATGTTTATTGCACGTGCAGACAGGACTTAGTAGGTGCAGTGATTGAGGGTGCCCCAGAGCTTCTTGGACTGCTCCATGCACCAGGCGTTGATCTTGTCCTCGTCGATGCCGACGAACTCGCGGTCCTTGTAGACCACCTTGCCGTTGATGATGGTGGTGCGGCAGTTCTTGCCCATCATGCCGAAGAGCATGTGGCCGTCGATGTTGGCGTCGGAGAAGGGGGTGAAGGGCTTGTAGTCCATGACGATCACGTCGGCCGCGGCACCCTCGGCCAGGATGCCCAGAGGCTTCTTGAAGTAGCGGGCGCCGATCTTGGCGTTGTTCTGGAAGAGCATGCCGGTGGCCTCACACCAGCCCACGTTGGGCTGGGCGGTGTTGTGGCGCTGCATGGGCAGCAGGACCTTCAGGCTCTCCAGCATGTCGTGGGTGTAGGCGTCGGTGCCCAGACCGATGAGGATGCCCTTCTGATACATCTGGAGGACCGGCGCGCAGCCCACGGCGTTGCCCATGTTGGACTCGGGGTTGTTGACCGCCATGGTGTTGGTCTCCTTGATGATGTCCATCTCGGCGGGAGAGACGTGGATGCAGTGGCCCAGCATGGTCTTCTCACCCAGAATGCCGTTGTAGAGCAGGCGGTTGACCGGGCGGCAGCCGTAGTTGCGCAGAGAGTCATACACGTCGTTCATGCCCTCGGCCACGTGGATGTGGAAGCCGGTCATGCCGTCGTTGGCCTTGACCATCTTCTCGAAGGTCTTGTCCGAGATGGTGAAGAGGGCGTGGCCGCCGAACATGGCCTTGATCATGTCGTCGTCCTGCTCCTTACACCACTTGGCAAAGTCGGCGTTCTCCTGGATGGCCTGGTCGCACTTCTCCATGCCGTCGCGCTCGCTGACCTCGTAGCAGAGGTTGGCACGGATGCCCACTTCCTGGCAAACATCCTTGATGGCGAAGAGGGAGCCGGGGATCTCACAGAAGGAGGCGTGATGGTCAAAGATGGTGGTCACACCGTCCCGGATGCAGTCCAGCACCGTGGCATAGGCGCAGGCGCGGGTGCCGTCCAGGGTCAGATTCCGGTCGATGTACCACCACTGGCCGTCCAGCACCTCAAAGAAATTGGTGGGGTTGAAGCCGTTGATGGACAGGCCGCGGGCCAGGCCGGAGTAGATGTGGGTGTGGGCGTTGATGAGGCCGGGCATGATCACGCCGCCCTTGGCGTCCACAAATTCAGCCTCGGGATACTTGGCTTTCAGGTCGGCAAAGGAGCCGATCTCCTTGATGACCTGGCCGTCGATCACGACAGCGCCATCCTCCACATAGGGGAGGGCTTCGTTGCGGGTGATGAGTTTACCGTTTCCCACTAGCAGCATATGGTTGTCCTCCTTATTTGTTCGGCGGGTCTGCACGAGATGCCCCTGTTCCCCTTTGCGCGGCGGAATAAAAAAGGACCCTCATGGAAATGAGCGTCCTGCCGGTTGCGGCCCATGACCAGCAATCGGATTCAGAAACACTCCTCCAGCCCGTGCGCGAAGCACTTCGTTGCAGCCACGACCAATATGATGACTTTTTAGTGGATTTGCACAGGCAAATCACTTTTTATACTCCAAGTCTAACACAGAGTGCACCGAAAATCAACCCTTTTTTAGAGTACCAGAAAATTTTTCAGGCATAACGATTTTTCTTGTAATTCTTCCATGATATGATACAATATTCTCAATGCATATGTGGCTTTTACGACCGATTCTGAGGCAGAGAAGGAGAGAATGGGGATAGAAGAGCCAAAAAAAGGTATATTTTCCGCAAAAAGGCGCTTGACTGCCGGCCTCTGGCGGAAGGAAGGAATGAATTATGCTCAACGCATCCATACTTCAGTTTTTGTTTCAGCTGGCCAAGGGAATTGCCCAGCAATTTGGCCCCAACTGTGAAGTGGTGGTCCACGATCTGATCTCCAATGATCCGGACAGCTCCATTGTGGCCATTGAAAACGGCCATGTGACCGGCCGGAAGGTGGGAGACGGCCCTTCCCATGTGGTGCTGGAGGCTCTGCGCAGCGAGCGGGCCAATCTGCAGGACCATCTGAGCTACCTGACCCGGACCAAGGATGGCAAGATCCTCAAGTCCAGTACCTTCTATATCCGGGATGACGATGGGAATGCCGTTGGCATTTTCGGCATCAACTACGACATTACCCTCATGCTGGCCATGGAGAACAGCCTCAAGCAGTTTACCTCCACCGAACAGGAGAACCAGGAGCCGGAGGAGATCTCCCGCAACGTCAGCGACCTGCTGGACGAGCTCATCGAGCAGAGCGTCCGGGTGGTGGGTAAGCCGGTGGCGCTGATGAACAAGGAGGACAAGGTCAAGGCCATCCAGTTCCTCAATAACTCGGGGGCCTTCCTCATCACCAAGAGCGGTGATAAAGTGTGCAAATTCTTCGGGATCTCCAAATATACGCTGTACAGCTACATCGACGAGGCCAAAGAGGCCGCCAACTGAGAGAAACAGAGACAAAAAGCCGGCGAAAGCCGGCTTTTTTGGCCCAATTATCACCTTGCCGTACCGGCCTGGACATGGTACACTAGACAGGTGATTTTTGCGGAAGGAGAGCAGTGCCATGCGAGAGACGGACGGCATTTTATTTGATCTGGACGGAACCCTCTGGGACGCCGTGGAGGGAATCTGCCAGGGCTGGAACGCCGGATTTCAGGAGTGTGGGCTGGAGCCTGTACTGACCGTGCCCCAGCTGCGCAGCTGCATGGGGCTGCTGATGGAGGACATCGCCGCCCGGATCCTGCCCCAGATCGAAGACGGGGCGCGGCGGATGGAGATCATGGAGGTATGCTACCGCCACCAGCTCCGCTATCTGGGGGAGCACGGCGGGAAGCTCTACCCCGGTGTGGCGGAGACGCTGGAGGAGCTGTCCGGGCGCGTTCCCCTCTTCATCGTGAGCAACTGCCAGGATGGCTATATCCAGTGCTTCTTGAAAGTCCACGGGTTGGAGAAGTATATCCGGGATTTTGAGTGCCCGGGCCGGACCGGACAGGCCAAGGCCGCGAACATCGCCCTGGTGGCGAGGCGCAACGGACTCTCCGCACCGGTCTATGTGGGGGATACCCAGGGGGACTGCGACGCCGCCCACGGGGCGGGCGTGCCCTTTTTCCATGCGGCCTATGGGTTTGGCAGCGTCGACCGGGCCGAGGGGCGCATTCAGTCCATCTCGGAGCTGACCGGTCTGCTCACGCCCCCCTGAAGGAATGAGACCGCCCGGCGGGGTCCCTTGTGACGAGGGCGGCATATGTGATAAAATAAAACGCTATTTTTGAAATGAAGGACGGTTTTTGCCTTGTCAAAATATGAATCGGAAATCAAGCGCCGGCGCACCTTTGCCATCATCAGCCACCCCGACGCCGGTAAGACGACCCTGACCGAAAAGTTCCTCCTCTACGGAGGGGCCATTGCCCAGGCCGGCCAAGTCAAGGGCAAGAAGAACACCCGTGCCGCCACCTCCGACTGGATGGAGATCGAGAAGCAGCGCGGCATCTCGGTGACCTCTTCGGTCATGCAGTTCCAGTATGACGGATACTGCATCAACATTCTGGACACCCCCGGCCACCAGGACTTCTCGGAGGATACCTACCGCACCCTGATGGCAGCCGACTCCGCGGTCATGGTCATCGACGCGGCCAAGGGCGTGGAGGCCCAGACCCGCAAGCTCTTCAAGGTCTGCGCCATGCGGGACATCCCCATCTTCACTTTTATCAACAAGATGGACCGGGAGGCCCGGGACTCCTTCGAGCTGCTGGAAGAGCTGGAGAAGGAGCTGGGCATCGAGACCTACCCCGTCAACTGGCCCATTGGCTGCGGCAAAGATTTTAAGGGTGTCTACGACCGGGGCAGCCGGAAGATCATCCACTTTACCAGCAACGGCGGTTCCAAGGCGGCCACGGCCACCGAGGTGGAGCTGGGGGATCCCAACCTGGACGGCCTGATCGGCTCCACCCTCCACCAGCAGCTGGTGGACGAGATCGAGCTGCTGGACGGCGCCGCCGCCGAGTTTGACCTGGACCGGGTGCGCCACGGCAAGCTCTCCCCGGTGTTCTTCGGCTCGGCCCTGACCAACTTCGGCGTGGAACCCTTCCTGGAGCACTTCCTCCAGATGACCACCGCGCCCCTGCCCCGGAAGGCGGGGGAGGAGATCATCGACTCCATGGACGACAATTTCTCCGCCTTTGTCTTTAAGATCCAGGCCAACATGAACAAGGCCCACCGGGACCGGATCGCCTTCATGCGCCTGGTCTCCGGCCGCTTTGACGCGGACAAGGAGGTCTACCATGTCCAGGGCGGGAAGAAGATCCGCCTCTCCCGTCCGCAGCAGCTGATGGCCGCCGAGCGGGAGATCATCGAGGAGGCCTATGCCGGAGACATCATCGGCGTGTTTGATCCCGGCATCTTCTCCATCGGCGACACCCTGTGCACTGCCGCCAAGAAGTTTAAGTTTGATCCCATCCCTACCTTCGCGCCCGAGCACTTCAAGCGGGTGCGCAGCCTGGACACCATGAAGCGCAAGCAGTTCCTCAAGGGCATGGAGCAGATCGCCCAGGAGGGCGCCATCCAGATCTTCAAGACCCCCTATTCCGGTATGGAGGAGGTCATCGTGGGCGTGGTGGGTACCCTTCAGTTCGACGTGCTGGAGTACCGCCTGAAAAACGAGTATAACGTGGACCTCTATATGGAGGGGCTGCCCTACGAGTATCTGCGCTGGATCGTCCGGGAGGATGAGGACGCCGAGCCGCTCAAGGAGGAGGATCTGATTCTGGGCACCGATACCAAGCTGGTGGAGGACTACAAGGGCAATCAGCTCCTGCTCTTCGGGTCCCAGTGGGCCATCCAGTGGACGGCCGACCGGAACAAAAACCTCACCCTGCGGGAGTTTGGCGGCAGTGCCGCCGATGCCTGATTCGGTTTGAAAAAGAGAACGCCCCGGCCTCTCAAGGGAGACCGGGGCGTTGTTGTATCATTGTGCGAGAGCGTCGCTCTGACAAAGGCGCTTTGTAAGCGGGGCCAGACGGCGGCAGAAGAAGCCGGAGATATGCCCCACGATGAGCGTTCCAATGATGGTGCCCTCCCGCAGTCCGGCCAGACGGCCCAGTCCTGCAAAGGAGGTCAGGATGGCCAGAACCAGGATGGTGTTGTCCACCACCAGCTCGGTGTGCCCGAAATCCCGGTGGAAGCGCTGACTCAGTGCCTTGACAAAGCCCTCGTAAGAGAGGATGAGTACATCGGCCACCACTTCCAGGGCCACGCCAAGGCCAAGCAGAACACAGCCGATCAGCAAGAGGAGCAGCCGCACCGGATAGGGCAGAGCGTCCGGGATAAAGAAATGCAGCACCCACATCCAGAGGTCAATGCAGTAAGAAAAGACAAAGTTGGCGGGCAGCTGAAGAAATTGGACCCGGCTGAATGCCCGGCCCAGCAGGGCGGCCTGCCCCAAAAAGAGCAGGATCTCAAAGATAAAATTGAAGGTACCAAAGGAGAGTGCGGGGAAAATCAGACTGCACACATAGGGCAGACCGGACACCGCACTGGTGCCCAGCCCGGCACGGGTGATGAGAGCAATTCCAAGGGCAGCAAAGATAACACCGGAGGTAAAAATGCCGTAACGCCGCACAAGTTCCGAACGGGACATAGGACAAGCTCCTCTCCTATTAGTACCATTATGCTACTATTATTATTTCGTTCATTATAGCATAGCAGACCATAGAAGACAAGGGCAGAGCGGGTCAGGAACTCAGCGGTAGAGCGGCCAGTTCCGGCTGAACCGGGGACGAGGTATCCAGGATATAGAGGTCGGAATCGGTGCGGGGAAGTCCGGGCAGCTCCATCTGGGCAGGGCCGTCGAACAGGGCGCAGGCGGTGCCCTGGGGTGCAAGGGTGATGGCCACGGGAGAGAAGTGGATTCCCTGGCTAAAGCAGAGCTCCCAGACCGGCAGGGTGACCACTGCGAAACGCCGCCGGTACTGCCAGCCCGGCTGATAGGCCAGCCGGATCTCCAGCGCCAGGAGATCTTCGGAATGTACACACAGGCCCAGGCGGCAGCGGTTTTCGGGCAGGTCGGTCTCTGCTGTGGAGAAGAGGAGGTTGCCGTGGCGGGTGTGGGCGGTCACATCCAGAATGGATACGTCCCAGACCTCGTCGGGCAGGATCCCCAGGCGCTGAAGACACAGGCCCTGTAAGGCGGCCAGGTCGGTAAATTCATAGATAAAACGCATCTACAGCACCTCCTGATTGCAAACTAGGAAAAGAGAAGACAATTACATGCTATTTTGTAACTCTTGGTGCTATTGTAACACAGCGCGGTTACAGGAATGGTTACATTTTTGATTATAGTGGCACAAAAATAAAATATTTTGAAATGAGCAAAAAAGAAAACATCCGCTCCGGAGTTCCGGAGCGGATGTTTTTGTGTGATAGAAAGGAAATACAGGAGCCAATTAGCCGAAGCTGCGGTTCCATTTGTGACCCTCGCGGCGGTTGGTGATGTGGCCGCGCTCGCACAGGTCCTCGGCGCACTTCTGCACCTTGCGGTAGATCTCTTTCTCGTCCTTGACGGTGGTGATGACGCCGTTCTCCATGACCACCTTGCCGTCTACCATGGCGCCCACGATGTTCTTCATAGAGGCAGAGTAGACGAGCGTGGACACGGGGTTGTGCATGGGGATGGCCTTGGGGCACTCCAGCGGATCGAAGATGACGAGGTCCGCCTTCTTGCCGGCCTCCAGGGAGCCGATCTCGTCCTCCATGCCCAGAGCGCGGGCGCCGTCGATGGTGGCCATCTCCAGCACCTTCTCGGCGGTCATGGCCAGGGGATCCCGGGTGGCGACCTTGTGCTGGAGGGCGGTGAACTTCATGAGCTCCACCATGTCCTGGGCGTTGTTGGAGGCAGCGCCGTCCACGCCCAGGGAGACCGTGATGCCGTTGCGGAGCATCTTGGGCACATCGGCCACGCCGGAGGAGAGGTACTGGTTGGAGCAGACGTTGTGGGACACCTTCATGTCGTACTTCTTGGCCATGGCGATGTCCTTGTCGGTGAGGTAGCAGCAGTGGACCATCAGCACGTTGGGGCCCACGATGCCCAGGTCCTCCAGGACCTCGGCGTCAGGCAGACCATGCAGCTCCTGAGCAGCGTCGCGGTCGAAGGGAGTCTCGGAGATGTGAACGGTAAAGCCGGACTTGTACTCGTTGGTCACGCGCCAGAGCATCTGCAGCAGGTCCTTGGAGTTGGACCAGATGGCAGCGGGAGCCACCCAGATCTTGATGCGGCCGTCCTCGCTGTTGTGATAGGTCTCAAAGAGGCGGCGCAGGTCCTTCTCAATGGTGTCCACATCCTGCATGATGCCGGGATGAACGCCGAACTGCTTGCCGGTATTCATGCAGCCACGGCCCAGGATGCCGCGGATGCCCAGCTCCTTCATGGCGTCGATGACGCCGTCGGAGAGTTCTCCGGTGGGATGGGGATACATATAATCCAGCATGGTGGTGATACCGCTGTGCAGACCCTCCATGCAGCCCAGCATGGCGGCCAGGTAGCAGTCATTGCGGGTCAGGTTGGTGGCAGCGGGGAAGGTCATGGTCTCCAGCCAGTCCTTGAGCACCATGTCATCGCCCAGACCCTTGAGCAGGGTCTGGAAGAGGTGGTTATGGGTGTTGACAAAGCCGGGGAAGACGATCTTGCCGTCCAGGTCGGTGACCTTGGCGGCGTCGGTGTACTTGGCTTCCAGAGCGTCGCTGGGGCCGACCTCCACGATGCGGTTGCCCTGGATGGCCACAGCACCGTGGAAAAAGACCTCACGGTCGGGATTGACGGTGACAATGATTCCGTTTTTCAGCAGATGGTCGATCATAGTAGTTGCGCTCCTTTCCAAATCAGTCGGCGGAAGCTTCCGCGTCCAGATCCTCCTGCGTCTTGGGCAGGACGATATTCAGCACGATGGCAGTCAGGGCCACCAGAATGATGCTGGACTCACCGAAGAACATCTGCACATAGCCGCCCACCAGATCCAGGGTGTCCTTGGCAAAGGAGATACCCAGGCCCAGAGTGATGGAGATGCCGCAGATGAGCATGGAACGGCTGGTAAAGCGGCTCTTGGCCACCAGGCTCATGCCGCTCATGGCGATCATGGAGAAGACCACGATGGTAGCGCCGCCCACCACGCAGTTGGGGATGGTGGAGAGAAGGCCGGCCAGCTTGGGGCAGAAGGCGGCCACAATGAGGGTCAGGGCGCCGGTGCCCATGACCCAGCGGGAGCAGACCTTGGTCATGGCCACGATGCCGGAGCACTGGCTGTAAGAGCCGGTGGCAAAGCAGTTGAAGACAGAGGCGAACATGCAGGCGAAGGCATTGCCCAGGATACCGCCGGAGAGCTCCTCGTCCTTGGGCTGACGGCCCAGGCCGCCGGTGGCGGACACGGTCATATCGCCCACCATCTCCACGGCGTTGATGAAGTAGAGCAGAATAAAGACCAGGATGAACTCGGGCTTGAAGACCAGAGCGGGGCCGCCGTCGCCGAAGGCCAGGGGACGGGGAATGTCAAACCACTTGGCGGAGGCGATGTTGCTGAAGTCCACATAGCCGGTCACCGCGGCCACCACATAGCCAACCACGATGCCGATGAGCACGGCCGCGGCACTGACCATGCCCTTGCCGAAGGCGGAGCAGGCCACGATCACCACGATGACCAGGCCGCCGATCAGCCAGTTATGAAGCTGTCCCATGGTGGGATCTCCCTGACCGCCGGCCAGGTTGTAGGCGGCGATGGAGAAGCAGGAGATACCGATGGAGACGATTATAGTACCCGTCACGATGGGCGGGAAGAATTTACGAATGTAAGGCAGCACAAATGCTACAAAGACCGAGGACAGGGCCGCCACCAGCTGGGCACCGAACAAAACGGGGAGTCCCAGCTCTTCGTTGGTCGCCACGGCCAAACAGATGGGCAGGAAGGTATAGGTGAGGCCCAGCATAATGGGAAGGCCGGAACCGATGCGGATCTTGCCCAGACGGATGGGGAAAGCCTGGATCAGCGTAGCCACGCCTGCGCCCAGAACAGAGCACTGGATGAGCAGGGTGGAATAGTAGCTGTCCATATTGGCGGCGCTGGCCACCAGGATCATGGGAACGATGTTGCCCACGAACATAGCCAGCAGCTGCTGGAAGCCAAGGGGAAAGGCCTGAAGGAACGGCGGTCTGCCGTCCAACTCATAGATGGCATTGCTTTTTGCGCTTTTGAACTGTTTCAACGTTGTATGTCCCTCCACAGGATGTCCACGGGAAGGGGCGTTCCCTTCCATTTCATCTCATCTCGTTGCGGACGAAGCGGCACTGTCGGGGGAACTCGGTGGGTGCCGCCTGCCTGTCGGCTGGTCATAAAAAGTACCGCCGTCCCCCAGGGGACGCCGGCTGAGCCGTTTCGGTATACAGGCTTGAGGGTGGAATAAGACGAGAAAAGAATTCCGGCCCTCCCGCGCATTCACTGCAAGCGCGGCCGAATTGCCTTCACCTCCTTATCTAGAGAGATTATATAACACTTTATAAGAGTAGTCCATACCTTTTTGTAAAAACCGACTGTCAAAAAAGGGTGAAAATAATTTTTCTTTGGAGCCCACTATGCAAAATGATATACAGGATATGTGGATTGGAAGAAAAAGGCTATCCTTGTGAGAGTAAGTTTTCCACATTATCCACATAGTTATCCACAAGGTGGTGGACAAGTTATGTGGATGCATTATTCAAAATATTGTTTACATAACGCAAAATATAACGAAAAAAGACAGCAGAATATCCAAAGGAAAAGGGGCGGGACTTGTCCCCCTCCGGGGAACCGTGCTAGAATAAACAGCGACAAGGCACCGCCCGCTGTGAAGGCGGTGTATTCTGCATGAAAACCGGCGCACCATGGAGCGCCGGCCGATGAGGTGAGACCATGAGGGATACCATTGCCGCCATTGCTACGGGGCCGGTCCGCTCGGCGGTGGGAATCATACGCCTGTCTGGGCCGGAGGCCATTGCGGCGGCCGCCGCCGTCTTTCGGGCGACAAGCGGCCGGAGCCTGACCGAGTATGAAAATCGCCGCCTGGTACTGGGCGCTCTGCTGGACCGGGCGGGAAACCCGGTGGACCAGGTGCTGGCCACGGTGTCCCGGGCGCCGGAGAGCTATACGGGGGAGGATACGGTGGAATTGCAGTGCCATGGATCCCCGGCAGTGCTGACGCTGGGGCTGGAGGCCCTGTTTGCCCAGGGCGTGCGCCAGGCAAGGCCGGGCGAATTTACCCGCCGGGCCTTCCTGAATGGAAAGCTGGACCTGACCCAGGCCGAGGCCGTGGCCGACCTGATCGACGCGGAGACCCAGGCGGCGGCCCGGATCGCGGGGGGACAGCTTTCAGGTGCCCTCAGCCGCCGGATTGGGGCGGTCTATGACGCGCTGGTGGACGTGAGCGCCCATTTCCACGCGGTGCTGGACTACCCGGATGAGGACATCGATGCCTTTGGGGCGGAGACCCTGGACCGCGCGCTGGAAGGGGCGGAGCGGGATCTCTCCGCCCTGCTGGATACCTACCGCCGGGGCAAGCTGCTGGTAGGGGGGATCCCCTGTGCCATCGTGGGGCAGCCGAACGCGGGAAAGTCCTCTCTGCTCAACGCCCTGCTGGGCTATGAACGGGCCATCGTCACCGATATCCCGGGCACCACCCGGGATACGGTCGAGGAAAAGTGCACGCTGGGCGGGCGGCTGCTGCGTCTCATCGACACTGCGGGCATCCGGGAGACCGGAGACGCGGTGGAGCGCATCGGCGTGGAGCGCAGCCGCCGGGCGCTGGCCGGTGCGGAACTGGCTCTGGTGCTGGTGGATCTGACCCGGCCCCTGGATGAGGTGGACAAGGACCTCTTCCGGGAGGCGGTGGAGCGGGCCGGACAGGTGATCCTGGTGGGCACCAAGGCCGATCTGCCCCAGGCCCATCCCCTTTCGTTGCCCTGGAGTGCGGAGAAGCCGGTACCGGTGGTCTCTCTGAGCAGCCGTACGGGAGAGGGTCTTCCGGCCCTGGAAGAGGCCATCGCCGCCTGCTTCCCCTCGGAGGGAGGGGAAGAGCGGGGCGAGATGCTCACTAACGCCCGGCAGGCGGGCGCCGCCAGGCGGGCCCTGGAGCAGGTCCGCGCTGCCCGGGAGAGCCTTGCCTTAGGTATGACGCCCGACGCGGTGCTGGTGGATGTGGAAGGGGCCATGGAGGCTCTGGGAGAACTCACCGGACGGACGCTCCGGGAGGATGTGACGGCGCGGATCTTTGAGCGGTTCTGTGTGGGAAAATAAGAGTATGACAGGAGGATGGAGGATGCAGAAGAAGCGAGCAGCCGCGGCACTGTTGGCGGCCGCCATGATCCTGGGGGTCCCGGCGCAGGCCGGGAGCCGGGGCGCCTTTTCGGATGTCCTGGAGAAGCACTGGGCCTTTGCGGCCATTGAGCAGGCCTATGCGGATGGAGTGATGACGGGGACCTACTATGACGCCGTGACCGGAGTCCGGCAGTTTTCCCCCGAGGGCTCCCTCAGCATGGCGGAGTGGCTGAGCATGCTGACCCGTGCCTGCTGGCCGGAGGAGGTGGCGTCCGCCCCGTCCTCTGGAAGCTGGTATGCCGGTGCGGCGGCGGTGGCAGAGCATCACGGCCTGCTGGATGGGGTGGAGGATGTGCCCCTGGAAGGGGCCCTGACCCGAAATGCCATGGCGGTGGTCATCCGGCATGTGCTGGAGGAGCAGGGTGTGGCCATGCCGGATGAGGAGGCCCTGCGGGATACCCAGGCCAAGATCGGGGACTGGGCCCAGATCCCCACGCAATATCAGGAGTCCGTGGCGGCGGTCATGGCTCTGGGCATCCTCTCTGGTACGGACAGCAGCGGCACCTTTGCCGGTGGGGCGACCTTTACCCGTGCCCAGGCCGCTGCGGTATATGGCCGCCTGGAGGGTGTGCTTACGGCGGAAGCGGGGATCCCTTCCCAGGAGACCACACCCGAGGCAGAGGACCCGGTGGCGGCGGTGGTGCGTCTGGTCAATGAGGCCCGGGCCCAGGAGGGCCTGCCCCCGCTGGAGGTCCTCTCCAAACTGGAGACAGCGGCTGAGATTCGGGCCCAGGAGCTGGGAACACTCTTTGAGCACACCCGGCCCGATGGGCGCAGCTGCTTTACGGTCCTGGAGGAGTGCGGCGTGTCCTCTTACCGCGCCGCCGGAGAGAACATCGCCATGGGGACCGATGACCCGGAGCGGGTTATGGAGCTGTGGATGAACTCGCCGGGCCACCGGGCCAACATCCTCAAGAGCTCGTTTACCCATATCGGCGTGGGTTATCATGAGGGCGGATGGGTCCAGCTCTTCCTGGGGCAGTGACGCATCCCAATCTGCCCAAACAGACCCAATCCATCGGATATGCAAAGAGAGCGCCTGTCCCTTTTGGGACAGGCGCTCTTTCTCTGGAGATTTACAGGGTGGACAGACGCTGGGCCAGAGCTGTAAGCTGTGCCTGGATCTCCGGGCGCTGGGGAAGTGGGCGGCGGTCGGCGTCATCCATGCGGATGATGTCCTCACAGCTGGCGTGCAGATCGGAGAGGACGCCCCGCAGCATGAGCTCAGCGGGAAGGAACTGCCCCTCAAAGGGAGGTGCGCCCCCCACCAGCAGCAGCGCGCCCCGCTTGGTGGAGATCTGATCTTCGTCCCCCCGGACGGTGGCGGCCCAGTAGGGCTGGAGCCGGTCGATGATGGTCTTGAGGGGAGCGGGCACCGAGTGGAAGTAGAGGGGCGAGGCAATGATCAGATTGTCACACCCCTCGATGGCCGGATAAAGATCCTGCATCTCATCTTTTACGGCGCAGCCCGGGTGGGAGAGACAGTAGCGGCAGTCCCGGCAGGGAGAGACCGGGGTGTCATAGGCCCGGACCACGGTGACCTCGCCGGGCAGGCGCAGGCGGAGGAATTCCACCAGTTCGGCCGTGCGGCCCCGGCGGCGGGCGGAGCCCTCCAGAATTATCGTTTTCACGGCTTTAACCCTCCCTTTTCCCGGAGCAGAGCAGCCTCCTCCTGGAGACGGAAGACCGAGCGGGCCTCCTCGATGCGGGTGAGGCGGCCGTCCTCCAGCACCACCTCGCCCTCCACCAGTGTGGTGCGGACGCCGGCCGGGCTGGCGTTATAGATAATAGAGGTGACCGGATCAAAGCTGGGGACGGTGGTGCAGTTCATGGGATCGTAGAGGAAGAGATCGGCCCGCTTTCCCACCTCCAGGGAGCCCAGGTCCTTTTCGCGGTGGATGCTCCGGGCGCCGTCGATGGTGGCCATCTCCAGAAGGCGCATGGCGGGGAGGACCGTGGGGTCCCGGTAGAAGGCCTTCTGCCACAGGGCGGAGATCTTCAGCACCTCAAACATGTTCTGACTGTCGTTGGAGGCCGCTCCGTCCGTGGCCAGGCCCACGGGGATGCCGTGCTCCAGCAGCTGGCACACCGGCGGGGTCTGGTACCCCATGAGCATGTTGGAGATGGCATTATAGGAGACGCTCACCCCGTGCCGGGCCAGGGTCTCCACCTCGTGGGGCTGGATCAGGGCGCAGTGGACGGCCAGGAGCTTGGTGTCCAGAACGCCGGTCTTTTCGTAAAATTCAATGGTGGATACCCCGTGGCGCTCCAGACAGAAGGCGTTGTCCTCCTCGGTCTCCAGCGTGTGGATGGTCAGGAGGGTGTCCAGCTCCCGGGCCAGATCGGCGCAGCGGCGGAAGCCGTCCTCGGACAGGCTCCAGACAATGCCGGGGGCGATGGCGACATCGATGCGGGGGTCGGAGCGGTACTGGCTGTGGAGACGGCGCACGTCGTCAAAGAAGTCCTCCATGGTCTCCACATGGGGCGGCTTGCAGGGGGCGGGGTAGTCCTCCGTGTTGGCATGTCCCCGGGCCAGCACGCCCCGGATGCCGATGTCTTGAAAGGCCTTGATGACCGCATCGCTCAGGCCGGGCCGTCCGTGGGCATACTGGTAGTCCACACAGGTGGTCACACCGCTGTGGAGCTGCTCCGCACAGCCCACCAGAGCGGCCCAGTAGATGTTTTCCGGGGTAATGTTGCGGTAATGGGCGATAATGCACTCATCCAGCCAGCGGATGAGCCCCAGATCCTTGCCGAGATTTTTCAGCAGCATCTGGAAGAGGTGGTTGTGGGTGTTGATAAAGCCGGGGTATGCAATGGTGCCGGAGGCGTCCAGAACGTGGGGGGCGCTGTACTGCTCCAGCAGCGCTTGGGTGGGAAGGATGGCGGCGATCCGGCCATCCCGGATGGCGATGCCGTGGTCGGAAAGAATGCGGCGCTGGGGATCCATGGTGACCAGGGTTGCGTGAACGATCAGACGGTCTGCCTGCATAAGTATCCCTCCTGAACCAGATGTGGATGGTTCTATTATGCTCCGATTTTTATAAATATCAACAAAATTTTATAATTATAAAAAAGCTTTGACGGGCGAGGGATACGACTGCTATAATAGACAAAAACGGCGGACAGGAGGAACGGGAATGGAAGTGGGAGAAAAGCTCAAGCGCCTGCGGAAAGAGCGGGGGCTCACGCTTCAGGCACTGGCCGACAAAAGCGGGCTCTCGGTGAGCTACCTGAGCAATGTGGAGCGGGAGGCCACCAGTCCCACGCTCCAGCATCTGGGACAGATCTGCCAGGCGCTGGACATCCTGATCGCGGATTTTTTGACAGAACCCGTCCAGGAGCACCGCCCCTATGCCCGGCGGGAGGAGTTTGAGCCGGTGTTCCGCCTCCACTCCAGGGTGCAGTATGAACTGGCCCTGTGCGGCAATCCTCCCTACAAATGCGTCTGCATCACCATGCAGGGGGGCGGGGAGGAAAAGGAGTACAGTATGGGCCTGCCGGAGGGGAATTTCCTCCTGGTCACCCAGGGGAGCATGCGTCTGGAGATGGAGGGCATGTCCTGTACTCTGCACCCCATGGACGTGGCGCTGGTACCCGCCCACACCCCCCATACCTACGCCAATGCCGGGGAGGAGCCCTGCATTTCCTACTGGTTTTCCCTGGCACCGGCAGAGCCATCCCGATTTTAAGCAAACAGAGCGGCCCCGGTACCTCTCCTGCGGGAGATGGTACCGGGGCCAGTGTATTTTTGAATGAGAATTAAGCCGCCCGGCCCAGAGTGGCGCTTTGGGCGGGGGAGAGCAGGGTGACGGGGGCCTCTTCCACGACCGGGGGCGTCAGACGGAGGAGCTCTGCCACGGCACAGAGCTTGTCCATGGCGCCCACCACCACGGATTCCAGGCAGTGATGGGGGCGGGTGATGGCGAGAGGGAACATATGGGTGGCGATGATGTCGGCCTCTGTGGGGTTGAGCGGAAAGCGCGCCTGGGCATTCTCCAGCGCCACCAGCGGGTGGTCAAAGGCGTGGTTCACATGGGGATGGGTGGACTTGTCCTGCCAGTTGTAGAGGTAGAGGTCGTGGAGCAGTCCGCCCCGGGCGGCCGAGCGCATATCCAGTCCCAGGGCGCGGCAGAGGCGGAAGCTGAGATAGGATACCAGCAGGCTGTGGTGAAAACAGCTGAATCCCTTGGCATGCTGGGGAAGCTGGCGCATGGCGCACACATCCGGATGGGCCAGAAGATCCTCCACAAAGGGAAGATATTCGTCTCTGTATTTGAAATTCCACATAGGGCGGACTCCTTTCTCTGGTTGTAGCTCTAGGATACCAGAGGAAGGTAAAGAACATGAGACGAACTCTTTAAGATTTTCAAAAGAGCGGGTAAAACTTTTGGAAAGAGGGAAAGAAACGGCGCCTGCGCACGATAAAAAAGACGCCCGCAGACATGCGGGCGTCTTTGGTGACGCAATAAAGGGGAGCGTGGAGCGGAAATCAACCCTCCACCAGAGAGTAGATCAGATCGGTGCAGCGATCCACACCCAGCACACTGCTGTCCAGGCAGAGGTGGTAGTTGGCGGCCTGCCCCCAGTTGCGGTCGGTATAGTACTTATAGTAGGCGATGCGGCGCTTATCCTTGTCCAGGATGCGCTTTTCCGGCGTGTCCGCCTTTTCGCCGTAGAGCCGGACGATGCGGTCCTTTTTAAACTCCATATTGGCGTGGATAAAGACGTTGAGACAGTCGGTGCGCTCCTTGAGGAAATAGTCGGCGCAGCGGCCCACGATGACGCAGGGACCCTGCTCGGCCAGATCCTGAATGATCTTGCGCTGGGTGATATAGATCTGATCGGAGAGGGCGTTGTTGGCCCAGTTGTTCAGGGTAAACAGGAAGCTGCTGGTGGCGCTGGCCTCCTCGCTGAAGCTTTGGATAAAGCTCTGGGACATACCGCTCTCCTTGGCGATCTGGGTGACCAGCTCCTCATCGTAGCAGGTCACGCCCATGCGCTGGGCCACCTGCTTGCCGATGGTGCGTCCTCCGCTGCCAAATTCCCGGTTGATGGTGACGATACGAAAGCCCATTACACTCCGTTCCTCCCTAGGATGGTTTCACAGCCCGGAAGAACGGGCCATGGTAAAGGTCTGTGCCCGGTTCCGCCAAGGCGGGGCGGAATGGGCTTACTTCCCTATTTTACCATGTGCCGTCAAGGGGCGCAAGACCCGCCCTCAGTCCCGGAGGAAGGCGTCGGCGGCCTGGATGGCCTGGGAGAGGGGGTCTCCCTCCGTGTCCAGCCAGAGGACGTCCCGGTCCTTTTTGAACCACACCATCTGCCGCTTGGCAAAGCGCTTGATGGCCCGTCCCAGCTCGTCAAAGAGCTCGTCCTGGGAGGAGAGCTTGCCGGTGAGATACCAGAGGATGTAGCGGTATTCCAGCCCCAACCCCTCCAAGAAGGCGTCGGTGGCCCCCTCCGCCCGCAGGCGTGCCACCTCCTCGATCATGCCGTCGTCCAGCCGCTTCTGGAGCCGCTCGTCGATGCGCCGGCAGAGGACATCCCGGGGATAGGTCATGCCCAGCTGGAGGACCTCATACCGGGGTGCGCGGGGGGATTCGGTGAGGGAATCTCCCGAGAGAAGTTTTTCCATGGTGCGCACCAGGCGGTGACGGTTCTTCTCCTCGCCGCCTGAGAGGGTGCGCCCGGTCTGGGCGCGGAACATGGCGTAGAGCTCCTCGGTGCTCTTGCGCTCCAGCTGCGCCCGGAGGACGGGGTCGGGCTGGCTCTCCTGAAAGGTGTACCCCTCGGCCACCGCCCGGACATAGAGCCCGGTGCCCCCCACCAGGAGAGGGACCTTCCCCCGGGTTAGGATGTCGTCGATGGCGGCGTAGGCGTCCCGCTGGAACTCGGCCACCGAATAGCTCTGGTTGGGGGAGACCACGTCCAGCAGGTGGTGGGGTACCCCGTTCATCTCCTCCTCTGTGACCTTACCGGTGCCCAGGTCCAGGCCCCGGTAGACCTGCCGGGAGTCGGCGGAGACGATCTCGCCTCCCACATGCTTGGCCAGCTCCACACCCAGGCCGCTTTTGCCGCAGGCGGTGGTGCCCAGTATCACGATCAGTTTTGGCAGCGCCATGTTCGCACATCCTTCTGTCAGCCCGCGCTCGGCCGGGCGTGGTGTTTCGGCTATTCTACCACAAAAGCAGGACAGGGGCAACTTGAGGACGGCTACGCCACCGGCAGCACGCAGTCCCCGATGGCAATGGAGGCAATCTCGCCGGGGTCCCAGAAGGTAAAGGCGGGATCCGAGCAAAGGGGTCTGGAGAGGGAGAGGACACAGCAGCGCTCTCCGGCAAATTCACTCACATAGCCGCCGGTACACTCCAGGGAAAGAACGGTGCCGTCTGTTTTGGTGAGAGAGCAGGGGATCTGCGTGTCCTGATAGAGGCATTCATAGGGGGTGAGATCATTCCCCGCACCGATCAGGGAGATCCCCAGGGGGGTGACCTGTAAGGTGTGGATGGGCAAGGTTTGGCCGGCCAGCTCCAGTCCGTCCAGCAGAACGGAGATGCTTGTGACGGTATCTACCTGGAAGGGGATGGAGAAGGAGGAGTCAGGCACCAGCGGAGTACAGGCATAGACGACCTCCAGCTCCAGCCAGGGGAGATCCTCCGGGGTAAGGAGGCAGTCCTGGAAGCTGTACACATAGGAGCCTTCCCCGTTTTCCAGCTCATAGCAGCGCATGGAGCCGTGATAGTACCGCGCACCGGTGCGGGTATCGACGATGGCGTTGGGGTAGACCTTATCACAGAGGATGTCGTTCTGTACGCCCATGTCCGGAGCGCTGATCCCGATGGAAAGGCCCTTCTCCTCCAGCATGACCGCACCATGAAGAACAGCGCCGGAGAAACCATCGACAGCCGGGACCGGGAGAGCCGCATTCTGGCGGGAGAGCGCGGCGGAGATCCCGGAAAAATCAGAGGGGGAATAGGTGTCCCAGTGCTCCGCGGAGAGCTCCGCCAGAGACAAAACCGCTGTTTTGTTGTATGGGGTCTTTCCCAGGGCAAAGAGGTCCAGGGTCAGGGCTTCGCCTGCCAGGGAGGCGGCCCGGTCGTCGGTGGAGGCCTGAAGGACATAGTAGAGGGCCTTTTGGTCTGTGCTCTGCTGCGGGGCAGAAACCGCGTGCAGGGACAGGGATGTGCCGTCGGACAGAGAGAGGGACGGGGCGCGGCGCAGGGAGGAGAGGTTGAGGCCCACCGCCGGGTCGATCACCCCGCCATCCGCCCGGGTGAGGGAGAGAAGGAGCAGGACGCCGGTATCCTCGGCCACCGCGTCCTCCAGCGTGAGGGTGTATTCCCCTTTGGTCTGGGAGAGCCCCAGCTCGGTCACCGCGCTGGAAGGAATGGGCGAGGAGAAGAAATACCGCCAGGCGTCCGTGAGACCGACGGCCGCCGCGGCAGCGCCCAAAACGGCCAGCAGACAGGCACAGACCAGGGCCATGCGGACATAAGGGCGCCGGGGCGTTCTGCGCGCGGCGAGGCGGGCATGGATGCCCGCTTCCAGCGGGGCGGGGGGCGTTTGGATGGAGGAGAGGGCCTGGAAGATCCGCTCTTCTTCCGGTGTGCGTTTCATAGAGATTCCTCCTGTTCGGTCAGAGCCCGGGCCAGTTTATGCCGGGCGCGCTCATAGCGTTTCCGCAGGGTGGCCGCGCTGTGCCCTAACATTTGGGAGAGCTCCTCATAGCTGCGCTCCTCCATGACGCGGCCAAAGACCAGCGCCCGCTCCTGCGGGGAGAGGGTCAGGAGCGCCGCGCGGAGCTGGGGACCGATGTAGTCCGGATCAGACACAGGGGCGGCCGGGGGAGAAAAGAGCTGCCGCTTCCGGCGGCGCAGGAGATCTATGCAGGTGGTATAGGCCAGCCGGTAGAGCCAGGCGGAGAGGTTGGAGCCGCGCCGGAACCGGGCGCGGCGGGTATAAGCTTTACAAAATGTAATCTGGACTGCGTCCTGCGCCTCATGGTAATCACACAGAATGTGGTGACAGTAGCGCAGCAGAGGAGGGCCATACCGAGAAACGGCCTCTGAGAGGATCTCGTCATCTGCCTCGGGGAAGCGCTCCTCCAGTGCCTGTGTGTCCATCCTACCACTTCCTTTCTGCTGGATCGGAAAACCGGTTTTCACCCATATAACGCACGGCAAAGCGGTTTTGTGACAGGCGTACAGCTGAGCGGCGGCGCCCTTTTTGAGGGCGCCGCCGCTCAGCCGTACGATTCGGATTCTGCCTGTGCAAAAACGCTGGTGAGGAGGGTGTCTTTCTGCTCCACCCGTGTGCAGCATTTGACGCCGTCGGAACCGGTGGTCTCCTCATAGGTGACAAGGGGGATGTTCAGGGCGTTATAGACCATCTGGGCGGCCATATCCCGAGTCAGGGGCGTGGAGCTGTCAAAGGAGCCCATGTCCGCATAGAGCCCGGCCTGATCGGCCAGAATATCTACCGTGATGCGCCATGTGGCACCGCTGATCCCCTCGTAGTCTGCCCGATAGCCCAGGGCGGAGAGGAGCATCCGAGCCCCCTCCGCAATGGTGACCGGGTCGTCGGGGGCAAAGACCGTCTCGCTCCGGCCGGAGATAATCCCAAGGGAGGCACAGTAGGTAATACAGTCCTGGGCCCAGTGGCCGTCGGTGTCCGGGAAGGACGCCGCGGTATTCTCCAGGGTGGGGATCTTTCCGCCGTTGAGCATGAGGGTGACCAGCCGGGCGAAGGAGGCCCGGTCGATGTTCTGCGCGGGGGCAAAGGAGCCATCCGGCAGACCGGCAAAGAGCCCCAGGTCGGCCACGGCGGTGACGGCATCCGGATGGACGATCTGGTCCTGGTCGGAGAAGGCCGCCGCGGCGGCCCCGGGGCAGAGCAGGCCCAGGGTCAGGGCCGACGCAAGGCCCAGAGAGAGGAGCGGGTGCAGACGTTTCATGTGAGATTCCTCCTTTTTCCGCTGTTTGTGTAGAGTCGAGAACGGCGGCCTCCCGTTAGAAGCGCCTGTTCGGCGGGGGCGGAAAGCCGGGGTTCTTTTTCTATAACGTACGGAAGGCCCATTTTGAGACAGAAAAAGTAAAAAAACGGGCGCGCAGCCGCGCGCCCGTTTTTGACTGATTGGGGAAAGCTTACTTGGTGGTGACCGTCAGCACGCCGTCGGCCTCAACCGCAGAGACGCCCAGAAGAGCGTTCAGTCCATCCGCGGAGACATAGTAGTTGCCGCCGATGAGCAGAGTGGAGGTCTCCACATCGACGCCGTCCACCTGAATGGTGATGTTGGCGTAATCAATGGCGGAGCCTTCCGGACGGGGGGCGAGAGACGCAGCGGTGTACTCGCTGCCCTTGGTGATGGCCACCTGGCCATTCCACTCTACATTGAACATGGCGGGCGTGCCGTTGAAGGCGACTGCCAGATCACGCAGACGGTAGAAGACCGTATCACCCAGACCACTGCTGACTGCGCTGTCGACCTGGAAAGCGTTGCCGTCCACAATGACATTGCGGGACTGAGCCTCCGCAATCAGGGCGTCATAGTCGGCCAGATTGTAGCTCTTATTGTAGGGAGTGTCCAGCTTGCCCACGTTGATGAGGTTGATGATCTCCTGGCGGCGAGGATCGTCCTTGCTCAGATCCACACCGGTGATCTTCCAGTTGTTGTCCACGGTGGGCTGGAGAGGATCATGCTCGGCCAGATAGGCCACCAGCATGTCGCGCACGGAGTTGGGGGACTCCCACTCCTTCTCGCCGGAGATGATGCCCTCATTCTTGAGGCCGGTATAGCGGTAGTCGTTGACGCAGAGGGTGAGCACCTGGTCGTCGGCCAGAGGCTTGCCCTGGAAGGTCACATTCTCGATGCGCTCTCCAGCGGGCTTGGAGAGGTTCACCTCATAGTTCAGGCCGATGAAGTGGTCGTGGAGGTAGCCGGGTTTGTCGGGATTGAAGGAGATGTTGATGTCGCCCTCCTGCCACTGGTTCCAGCACGCGGCCGCCCACTCCATGTAGGCCTTCATCTCGGCGCCGGTGACCTTGACGGTGTAGAGCACGTTGGGGAACTTGTAGATGTCGAACATGTTGCCGTAGTTGAGATCGCCCTTCTTCAGATCGCTGGTGTCCTTGAAGAGGGCCACGGCGGTCACATCGGCGCCGGAGTTCTCCAGCTGCACGGTGCCGATGAGGTCGATGACGGCGGTGTCCTGGAGACGGCCCTCGGGCAGGCCCTTGATCTCGTTGGCGGGCTGGAAGTCCGCGGCGGCATGGCCCAGAACGTTATCCTGGATAAAGGAGACGGTCTTCTCCTGGGCAGCCTTGATGGCGGGCACATCCCGCAGACCTTGGTCGGGCTCCACGCCTTCCATGGAGACGGTCTCCACGGTAGCGGTGGTGATCTCCTTGTCGGCGTTCAGGGTCAGGTCATAGCGGACCACCTCGCCGGCGTTGCTCTTGACCTCGCCCACGGGGATCTTCTCATTGTTGATATAGGTGGTGTGGGTGTGGCCCAGCTGGAGCACGTCCACCTCGGGGCACTTGTCCAGGATGGTCTGAGCGGCGTCGGAGCCGTCGGTGGAGTACTCGGCCTCCAGACCGGCGTGAGTGGAGACCATGATGACGTCGGCCTTGTCGCCGATCTCCTGGATGCACTCGGCCACCGCGTCGGCCATGGGCTCAAAGGTCAGGTCGGACACGCCCTGCTTGGTGCCGTCCCAGCGGGGAATGTTGGGGGTAGTGACGCCGATGATGGCCACCTTCACACCGCCCCGCTCCACAATGGTGTAGCCGGCGCCGGTGAGATAGCTGCCGTCCGCGTTCTTGATGTTGGCCGAGAGCACGGGAACATCGGTCTGCTCCAGGATGGACTTGAGCTTGTCCACACCGAAGTTGAACTCGTGGTTGCCCAGGGTCCAGGCGTCATACTTCATGTAGTTGAGAGCCGCGGGCACGGGATGGCCGGCAGTGTCCTTGGAGTAGAGGTCGTCGGTCATGATGGTGCCCTGGATGGTGTCACCGGCGTCCACCAGGATGGTGTTGGGATTCTCGGCACGCACCTGATTGACATAGGTGGAGACACGGGCCAGGCCGTCCTTGGAGCTCTCCTTCATGTCCTCATAGGAATAGCCCCAGATGTTGCCATGGGTGTCGGATGTACCGATGATGGTGAGGTGAGTCTCCCCCTCCGCGGCCAGAGCGGCCGGGACGAGACCGGCCAGCATGGCCACAGCCATGGCAGAGGCCAGAGCCCTGCGCAGATACTGTTTCTTCATACAAGATCCTCCTTTTTACAAGTTGTCCAAAAGGAATGAGACGCCCGCTCCAGCCTCCGGGCCCGACCGGAGACAGCGGACAGGGCGCCGCCTGCCCATAGGGTACCACAAAATATACGGGAAGTCGAGGCAAACTAGAAGGTGATTCGGTCAAAATGACGGGCCCAAAGGACGGAAGAGGGAAGAAAAGGAGGGCAGAAAGGGCGTTTGTTCATAATTTCCCCTTTTTTATTACAGGGGGATGTGCTATACTCTAACATGACGTTTTACAGGCATTGGTTTTCCCGCACCATGCAAGAAAGGTGAATGACCTAACATGAATTTCTTAAAAAAGCTGTTTGGCAGCAGCTCCGCCAAAGAGCTGAAAGCCATCTATCCCATTGTGGACAAGATCGAAGCGCTGGACGCGGAGTACAGCAAGCTCACCGATGAGCAGCTGAAAGCCAAGACCCCCGAATTCAAAGAGCGCCTGCGCAACGGTGAGACGCTGGACGATATCCTGCCCGAGGCCTTTGCCACCTGCCGTGAGGCCGCGTGGCGTGTGCTGGGCATGAAGCCCTACCGGGTGCAGCTGGTGGGCGGCATCATCCTCCACCAGGGCCGCATCGCTGAGATGCGCACCGGTGAAGGTAAGACCCTGGTGGCTACCCTGCCCGCCTATCTGAACGCCCTGACCGGCGAGGGTGTGCACGTGATCACCGTCAATGACTACCTGGCCAAGCGCGACAGCGAGTGGATGGGCAAGGTCTACCGCTTCCTGGGCCTGACCGTGGGCCTGGTGATCCACGACATCCTGCCCCAGATGCGCAAGCTCTCCTATCAGGCCGACATCACCTACGGCACCAACAACGAGTTCGGCTTTGACTATCTGCGTGACAACATGGCCATCTACGCCGCCGAGATGGTGCAGCGCGGCCATGCCTTTGCCATCGTGGACGAGGTGGACTCCATCCTCATCGACGAGGCCCGTACCCCCCTCATCATTTCCGGTCAGGGGGATCAGTCCACCCAGCTCTACACCATTGTGGACAACTTTGTGGCCAAGCTGAAGGGCAAGCGCGTGGCCAAGGTGGATACCAAGGAAGAGGAAGATCCCGACGAGGACGCCGACTACATCGTGGATGAGAAGGCGCGCACCGTCACCCTCACCGCCCGCGGCATCAAGAAGGCGGAGGAGGCCTTCAATCTGGAGAACCTGGCCGACGTGGAGAACACCACCCTCTCCCACCACATCAACCAGGCCATCCGCGCCCGGGGCCTCATGCAGCGGGATATCGACTACGTGGTCAAGGACGGCGAGGTCATCATCGTGGACGAGTTCACCGGCCGTCTGATGTACGGCCGCCGCTACTCCGAGGGTCTGCACCAGGCCATCGAGGCCAAGGAGAAGGTGGAGGTCGCCCGGGAGTCCAAGACTCTGGCCACCATCACCTTCCAGAACTACTTCCGCCTCTACAACAAGCTCTCCGGCATGACGGGTACCGCCATGACCGAAGAGGAGGAGTTTGGCACCATCTACTCCCTGGATATCGTGGAGATCCCCACCAACAAGCCTGTGCAGCGTGTGGATCACCCCGACGTGGTCTATAAGAACGAGGCGGGCAAGTTCCGCGCCATCGTCCAGCAGATCGAGGAGTGCCACAAGAAGGGCCAGCCCGTGCTGGTGGGCACCATCTCCATCGAGAAGTCGGAGGAGCTCTCCGGCATGCTCAAGCGCAAGGGGATTCCCCACAAGGTCCTGAACGCCAAGTTCCATGAGAAGGAAGCCGAGATCGTGGCCCAGGCCGGTAAGCTGGGCGCCGTCACCGTTGCCACCAATATGGCCGGCCGCGGTACCGACATCATGCTGGGCGGTAACGCCGAGTATCTGGCCATGGCCGACCTGCGTAAGGCCGGACTGAGCGATGAGCTGATGGCCGAGGCCACCGGCTACGCCGAGACCGACAATGAGGAAATCCTCAATGCCCGCAAGATGTTTGCGGACGCCGAGGCCAAGTATAAGGAGACCATCAAAGTCGAGGCCGAGAAGGTCCGTGCGGTGGGCGGCCTGTTCATTCTGGGCACCGAGCGGCACGAATCCCGCCGTATCGACAACCAGCTGCGGGGCCGTGCCGGCCGTCAGGGCGACCCCGGTGAGACCCGGTTCTACCTCTCCCTGGAGGACGACATCATGCGCCTGTTCGGCTCCGAGCGGGTCATGGGCATGATGGAGCGCCTGGGCGTGGACGAGGACACGCCCATCGACGCCAAGATGCTCTCCGGCGCCATTGAGAACGCCCAGAAGCAGGTGGAATCCCGCAACTTCCAGACCCGTAAGACGGTGCTGGAGTACGACGACGTGATGAACACCCAGCGTAAGGTCATCTATGAGGAGCGCCGCAAGGTCCTGGACGGCGAGAACCTGAAGGACGCCATCCAGAAGATGCTCTCCACGGTGATCAACCGGGCGGTCATGGGCCAGATGGGCGAGCAGAAGCACCTGGACGCCGAGACCTGGCGCGAGGTGTGCGCTCCCTTCCGCGGCCTGTTCCTGCGGCCCGATGAGCTCAAGTACACCGACGGCGAGCTGCAGCAGTACAGCGGCGAGCAGCTGGTGGAGCAGCTCATGGAGCGGGCCACCGAGATCTATACCCGCAAGGAGCAGGAGCTGGGTGAGCCCCTCATGCGTGAGCTGGAGCGGGTAATGATGCTGCGCGTGGTGGACGAGTACTGGATGGACAACATCGACGCCATGCAGGAGCTGCGCCAGGGCATCGGCCTGCGGGCTTACGGTCAGAACGACCCGGTGGTGGAGTACAAGCGGGAAGGCTACGAGATGTTCGAGAACATGATCGCCGCCATCCAGGAGGAGACCATCCGCCGGATCTACCTGGCCCGGGTGCAGGTGGGCGGTGCCGTCAAGCGCGAGCGGGTGGCCCGTGTCACCGGCGAGTCGGGCGGCAGCGACGAGACCGTGAAGAAGCAGCCCGTCAAGAAGGGCGTTCAGATCGGCCGCAACGATCCCTGCCCCTGCGGCAGCGGCAAGAAGTGGAAGAAGTGCGACTGCGCGGAGTACCACGGCCCTGAATATCAGTAAGACGGCCTCCGGCCCTTTGAGGGGCCGCGCCCTGTGAAAACCGAAAACCGATGGGAAAAGCAGAATGAGACAGCCTCTGAGGGACCATTCTGCTTTTCTCTGTTTCACTGAGGATTTTGACTATGAGCATTGTGACTTGCGTCAACAAAAATGTCCCCTTCCTGGCCAGCGAGGGCTTTTTACAGGCGGGGGGTGTGGCCCACGGCTTTTCCACCCGGGAGGGGGGCGTGAGCGAGGGAACCTATGCCACCCTCAATCTGGGATTCTGCCGGGGGGATGACCGGGAAAAAGTACTGGAGAATTACCGCCGCTTCACCGCCGCCATCGGTGCGGACTATGAGGGACTGGTCCTGTCCAACCAGGTCCACGGGGACACGGTGCGCACCGTGACCGCCGCCGACAAGGGGAAGGGCATCCACAGCAAGGGCGATTATGAGGCGGACGGACTCATCACTGACATTCCGGGCCTGTGCCTCACGGTCTTTGGGGCGGACTGTCTGCC
Source organism: Clostridium sp. J1101437_171009_A5 (assembly GCF_015547905.1). Lineage (NCBI taxonomy): Bacteria > Bacillati > Bacillota > Clostridia > Eubacteriales > Clostridiaceae > Clostridium > Clostridium sp. J1101437_171009_A5. The sequence continues at coordinate 44,708 of NZ_JADMVY010000014.1, read as the reverse complement.
TATTCTGTTCTATGACCCGGTGCGCCGGGTCATCGCGGCCGTCCATGCGGGCTGGCGGGGCACCGCCAACGGGATCGCGGGCCGTGCCGTAGAAAAGATGGTGGAGGTATACGGCTCCAAGCCCGGGGACATCCTGGCCGCCATTGGCCCGGGGATCTCCAAGTGCTGCTTTGAGACCGATGAGGATGTGCCCAACGCTCTCACCGGCGCGCTGGGTGCCTCCGCGCTGAAGTGCATCGAGCTGCAGGAGAGCGGGAAGTTCCATGTGGACCTCAAGGGGCTCAATGTCCTGCGCCTGGAAAAGATGGGTCTGGAACGGGACCATATCGCGGTCTCCGAGGCCTGCACCATGTGTGAGCACGAGCGCTTCTGGTCCCACCGCTACACCCAGGGCGTGCGGGGAAGCCAGGCCGCTATGGTCCAGCTGCTGGGATAAGGAAAGCCATGAAAAAGCGGAAGAAAAACCTGCGGCTCCTGGCCGCCGTCCTGCTATTGAGCACCGTTCTGAGCGCCTGTGGGGAGGAAGAGCCCGATCCCACGCCCACGCAGACCCCTGTGCCCACCGCTACGGCCACGGCACAGCCCAAGGAATTTGCGCTGCCCTGCTATCCGGAGGCCGGTTTTCACCCCATCCAGGGGACCAACCGGACCAATCTGGCCCTGGGAGGGCTGCTCTATGACGGCCTCTATGAGCTGGATCAGACCTTTACGCCCCAGCCTGCCCTGGCGACAGGGTATACCGTCTCAGAGGACGGTCTCACCTGGACCTTTACCTTGCGCGGCGGCGTCACCTTCTCTGACGACACTCCCATGACGGCGGCCGATGTGGCCGCTTCCCTGACCCAAGCCAAGACCAGCGCCCTGTACGGCAACCGTCTGGCGGGGATTGCCTCGGTCCAGGCTGGAGAGGGCGCTGTGACCGTGCGCCTGACCAGTCCCAATGGAAACCTGCCGGCCCTGCTGGATATCCCGGTCATCCGGGAGACTGGAGGCGTGCCTCTGGGGACCGGCTCCTATGTGCTCCAGCAGAGCGGGGAGAGCTATATCCTCCAGCGGCGGAATGACAGCTGGCGTACCCCCGCGCCCGCGCTGGAGACCATTCCTCTGCGGACGGTGGAGGAGGCCAACGACCTGCTCTATGCCTTTGACACCCAGGAGATCTCCCTGGTGGGGACCGACTCCACCGGTGTGGGCGCCCTGGGGTTCTCGGGCAGCTTTGAGACCATGGACTATCCCACGACAAATATGCTCTATATCGGGTTTAATACGGCCCAGGGCCCCTGCCGGGACGCGACGGTCCGCCAGGCGCTGGGGCGGGGGATGGACCGGGACAGCATCTGCTCGGCCCTGCTCTCCCGGCACGCGGTGGCCGCTACGCTGCCCGCCCACCCGGTGAGCAGTATCTATGACGCCGAGACGGCGGGCACCCTCAACTACTCCATCCAGGAGATGGATTCCATTCTCACGCAGGCCGGGTGGAGCCGGAGTGACGGCGTCTATCAGAAGGGGAGAGAGAAGCTGGAGCTGACCCTGCTGGTCAACCAGGACAACTCCTATAAGACGGGAGTGGCCGACGCCATTGGGCGGGATCTGACGGCAGCGGGCGTATCGGTGACGGTGAAAAAGCTCTCCTGGGAGGATTTTACCGCCGCCCTGAGCGCGGGGGAGTTTGATCTCTACCTGGGTGAGGTCAAGCTGAGTGCCGACTTTGATCCCTCTCCGCTGCTGAGCGGCGGGGCCCTCAATTACGGTAAGTACAACGACCCCACGGCGACGGGGCTGCTCTCTGCCTTCCGGGCGGCCCAGGGGGAGGAGCGGACCACGGCGGCCAAGGAGCTCTATGAGCGGCTGGGGGAACAGGCGCCCTTTGCGGTGCTCTGCTTCAAAAACTGGTCCATGCTGAGCCAGTGGGGGCAGGTGTCCAATGCCACGCCCACCCAACAAAATCTGTTCTATGGATTTGGAAATTGGAGTTTCGCCAATTGAGTTCCTGCGTTTTTTCGGGTATGATGTAAGAGGAACCGACAGGCGCGGAGGGATGCGCCCCTCCGCGCCTGTTTTTTATTCAACTATATATGAGAATAAGGGGTTATGGTAATGGGTAACGTATTTCGCTGCTATGCCGAAAAGAAGCCCGGCTTCGACGTGGAGGCCCGGCGCCTGCTGGGTGAGCTGAGAAGCGAGCTGGGACTTCAGGGCCTGACGGGCGTCCGCATCCTCCACCGCTACGACGTGGAGGGGATCGACGGGGACACCTATCAGGCTGTGCGCACCACCGTGCTCAGTGAGCCGCAGGTGGACGCCGTCTATGACGAGACTTTCCCCGATGCCCCCGCGCCCTGCCGGGTCTTCGCGGTGGAGGCCCTGCCGGGGCAGTATGACCAGCGGGCCGACTCCTGCGCCCAGTGCATCCAGCTCCTCACGGGCGGAGAGCGGCCTCTGGCCGCCGCCGCCACCGTCTACATCCTCCAGGGCGAGGTGAGCGACGGAGAGCTGGAGCGGGTCAAGAGCTACCTCATCAACCCGGTGGAGAGCCGGGAGGCCGGACTGGACCGGGTGGAGACCCTGGAGCGCACCTATGCCGTGCCCGCCGACGTGGCGGTGCTGGAGGGCTTCCGGGACCGGGACGAGGCCGGTCTCTCCGACCTGATCGGCGAGTACGGCCTTGCCATGGACCTGGCCGATCTGAAGTTCCTCCAGACCTATTTCCGGGACGAGGAGAAGCGGGACCCCACCCTGACCGAGCTGCGCCTGGTGGATACTTACTGGTCCGACCACTGCCGCCACACCACTTTCTCCACCCATATCGATGACGTGGAGATCCATGACGCCGACGTGGCGGCCGCCTATCAGATGTACCTGGCCGCCCGGGAGGAGGTCTACGGCAAGGAGAAGGCCGCCAAGCGGCCCCAGACCCTCATGGACCTGGCCACCATCGCGGGCAAGGTCCTCAAGAAGCGGGGCGTCCTGAAGAACCTGGACGAGAGCGAGGAGATCAACGCCTGCTCGGTCCATGTCACCGCCACCGTGGACGGGGAGGAGCAGGACTGGCTCCTCATGTTCAAGAACGAGACCCATAACCACCCCACCGAGATCGAGCCCTTCGGCGGCGCGGCCACCTGCATCGGCGGCGCCATCCGGGACCCCCTGTCCGGCCGCTCCTATGTCTATCAGGCCATGCGCGTCACCGGCTGCGGCGATCCCCGTGTCCCCCTGAGCCAGACCATGGAGGGCAAGCTCCCCCAGCGCAAGCTGGCCCAGACGGCCGCGGCGGGCTACTCCTCCTACGGCAACCAGATCGGCCTGGCCACCGGACACGTGGCCGAGGTCTATCACAAGGGCTACATTGCCAAGCACCTGGAGACCGGCGCCGTAGTGGGCGCCGCCCCCGCCTCCAATGTCCGGCGGGAGGTCCCCGCCCCCGGGGATAAGGTGATCCTTCTGGGCGGCCGTACCGGCCGGGACGGCATCGGCGGCGCCACCGGCTCCTCCAAGAGCCACAACCAGAAGTCCCTGGCCACCATGGCCTCCGAGGTCCAGAAGGGCAATGCCCCCGAGGAGCGCAAGATCCAGCGCCTGTTCCGCAACGGCGAGGTGACCCGCCTCATCAAGCGGTGCAACGACTTCGGCGCGGGCGGCGTCAGCGTGGCCATCGGTGAGCTGGCCGACGGCCTGGCCATCGACCTGGACGCCGTGCGCAAGAAGTACGACGGCCTGGACGGCACCGAGCTGGCCATCTCCGAGAGCCAGGAGCGTATGGCCGTGGTGGTGGCTCCCGCCGACGTGGACACCTTCATTGCCCATGCCGAGGCCGAGAACCTGGAGGCCTATGTGGTGGCCGAGGTCACCGAGTCTCCCCGGATGGTCATGACCTGGCGGGGCAAGAAGGTGGCCGACCTCTCCCGTGCCTTCCTGAATACCAACGGCGCAGCCAAGCACACCACCGTGCGGGTGCCCGACTACTTTACCCCGGAGAGCCTCTTCCACAAGGGGAGCCTCCGGTCCACCGCTGCCAGCCTCAAGACCGCCAGCCGCCGCGGTCTGGTGGAGCGCTTTGACAGCTCCATCGGCGCGGGCAGCGTCCTGATGCCCTTCGGCGGAAAGACCCAGCGTACCCCCACCCAGGCCATGGCTGCCCTCCTCCCGGTGGGACCGGGCCACACCACCGACACCTGCTCGGTGATGGCCTGGGGCTTTGATCCCGACCTCATGGAGCGCAATCCCTACACCGGCGCCTTTATCTCGGTGCTGACCTCCATGGCCAAGCTGGTGGCGGCGGGCTGTGACCCCACGGCCGCCTACGCCTCCTTCCAGGAGTACTTTGAGAAGCTGCGGGACGAGCCGGAGCGCTGGGGCAAGCCCTTTGCCGCTCTCCTGGGCGCCCTCTCCGCCCAGCTGGGCCTGGGTGTGGCCGCCATCGGCGGCAAGGACTCCATGTCCGGCTCCTTCCTGGATCTGGATGTGCCCCCCACACTCATCTCCTTTGCCATCGCGCCCGCCAAGGCCGAGAAGGTGCTCTCCCCTGAGTTCAAGGAGGCAGGCCACCCGGTCTATCTCTTCCAGGCCGACAACGCTCTGGACTGCGATGAGATCAACGCCTGCTTTGCCCGTGTCCACGCCCTGAGCGAGGCCGGTAAGATCCGGGCCGCCTGGGCGGTGGAGGAGAATGTGGCCGAGGGCATCATGAAGATGTCCTTCGGCAACGAGATTGGCTTTGCCGCCCGGGAGGACGCGCAGAACCTGTGGTTCGGCGCCCGGCCCGGCGCCATCCTGGCCGAGTGCGACGGCGAGGTGGAGGGCGGCCTCCTGCTGGGCTACACCACCCAGGAGCCGGTCATCCGTCTGGGCGGGGAGGAAGTCCCGGTTGCCGAGCTCCTCTCCATCAGCGAGGGTGTGCTGGAGGAGGTCTATCCCACCCGCACCGCCGACACCGGCGCGGTGGAGCCCATCTCCTGCACCGAGCGCGCTCCCATCGTGGCCAAGCACAAGGTGGCCATGCCCAAGGCGGTCATCCCTGTGTTCCCCGGCACCAACTGTGAATATGACACCGCTGCGGCCTGCCTGCGGGCCGGGATCGAGCCGGAAATTCTGGTGGTGCGCAACCTGACCGGCAGTGCTCTGGCCCAGTCGGCCGATGCACTGGAAAAGGCCATTCAGGGCGCCCAGATGATGGTGCTGCCCGGCGGATTCTCCGGCGGCGACGAGCCCGACGGTTCGGCCAAGTTCATCTGCTCCTTCCTGCGCAATCCCCGCATCACCGACGCCATCCACGATCTGCTCAAGAACCGGGACGGCCTGATGCTGGGTATCTGCAACGGCTTCCAGGCGCTGGTGAAGCTGGGGCTGGTGCCCTATGGCGAGATCCGTCCCATGGATGAGAGCTGCGCCACCCTGACCTTCAACAACATCGGCCGCCATCAGAGCCGCTATGTGACTACCCGCATCGCCTCGGTCCGCTCCCCCTGGATGCTCCAGAGCCAGGTGGGCGATCTGCACGCCATTCCCATCTCCCACGGCGAGGGCCGCTTCGTGGCGCCCGAGGCCCTGCTGGATCAGCTGGTCGCCAACGGCCAGGTGGCCACCCAGTATGTGGACGCCGCAGGCATCCCCTCCCTGGACATCGACGTGAACCCCAACGGCGCCCTGCGGGCCATCGAGGGCATCTTCTCCCCCGACGGCCGGGTCTTCGGTAAGATGGGCCACTCGGAGCGCCGTGGCGCGTTCGTGGGCAAGAATATCCCGGGCGAGCGCCATCAGCCCCTCTTTGAGAGCGGCGCGGCTTACTTCAAGTAAGCGCGGAAGGCTGTGTTTACATATTGTTCACAGGCCTTTCAAAAACTGTCCAACAATTGGAGAGAAAAGGGTGGTATCCTATCTATGCAGTCGGGGAAAACCCCAAAACGATCACTGCTCCGGGCTGCGGGAGCAGACAAGCAATTCCACGGAGAGCTCCGTGTTTGCGTATATAGATAACATTGTGTACCTCCTCTCTCTCTCTTTTCAAGCAAAGAACCCCGTCCAAATGGACGGGGTTTTTTGTGTGGACAGGGAGAAGGGCAGTTTACAGAACATTTAAAATTCTGCCAAAGATCGTTCAACATTCTCCGCGGGAGGAGTGGTATCCTATAGATGCAGTCAGGGAATACCCAACCACCACTGCTCCAGACTGCGGGAGCAGACAAACAATTCCACGGAGCCTTCCGTGTTTTGGATACAGATTCTTTTCATTTTCTCTCTCTTTTTCTCATGGAATGGGGAGGACGGCCGACCGGCCGTCCTCCCCATTCCATTTCTATCAGAAAAAAGTAAAAAAGGTATTGACAAAAAAAGATGTATGGTCTATAATAAACTACGCTGTTCGGACGATTAGCTCAGCTGGTAGAGCATCCGCTTGACGTGCGGGAGGTCACAGGTTCAAGTCCTGTATCGTCCACCAACATCCCCTGGAACGATTTGTTCCAGGGGTTTTTTGTTATCATCACACCGGAGAAGCGGGGAGGAAAGGGATATGAACGAGACATCCACAGGACGCGCCGTCCTCATTACCGGGGGGAGCCGCGGGATCGGGGCGGCCTGCGCCCGGCGGTTTGCCGCCGCGGGGGACCGGGTGGCGATCAATTACCACCACGCCCAGGCGGCGGCCGAGGCGCTGGTGGAGGAGATCCGGGCCGCGGGGGGTACGGCCATCGCGGTACAGGCCGACGTGGGCGATTCCGAGCAGGTGGCACGCATGGTTGACAATGTGTTGGATAAATTTTGTCAACTTGACATTCTGGTATGCAATGCCGGGATCGCCCGCCAGCAGCTGTTCACGGACATCAGCGATGGAGACTGGCGGACACTCTTCCGCACCAACGTGGACGGGACCTTCTACTGTTGCCGGGCGGTACTGCCCCATTTTATCCACCGGAAGGCGGGAAAAATCGTGACCATGTCCTCCATGTGGGGGCTTACGGGAGGCTCCTGTGAAGTGGCCTATTCAGCTACAAAAGCGGCTGTTATTGGTCTTACCAAGGCACTTTCCAAGGAAGTTGGACCCTCTGGAATCACTGTAAACTGCGTGGCTCCCGGGGTCATCGACACCGAGATGAACGCCAATCTCACACCGGAGGATCTGGAGGCTCTGCGGCAGGAGACCCCCCTGGAGAGCATCGGCCGGCCGGAGGATGTGGCCGAGAGTGTCTTTTTCCTCACATCGGAGGGAGCCCGCTTTATTACCGGCCAGATTCTCAGCCCCAACGGCGGTATTTTGATTTAAGGTTGTGCGATATGTCCATAGTGTAGAGACATTGTAGGCGGATGTATTGAGCAAAATGACAAGTTGACAATTTAGTGTGCTGAGCGTATAATGTCAACAACCTATAAGGAGGGTACATGATTATGAAACAGATGCGTGTTTTGTCTCTTGCTGCGACGGCTGCTCTGACGGTCTCGCTCCTGGCCGGCTGCGGCGGCTCTGAAACGGCGAATACTCCGGCTCCCGGCAGCTCGGATGCTCCTTCCGGCGGCTCTTCCGCTGCTACCATCAAGATCGGCGGCATCGGCCCTCTGACCGGCTCGGCTGCCGTGTACGGCGTGGCTACCCAGCAGGGTGCCCAGCTGGCGGTGGATGAGATCAATGCCAAGGGCGGCCTCCAGTTCGAGCTCAACTTCCAGGACGATGAGAACGACGCTGAGAAGGCCACCAACGCCTATAACGTGCTCCAGGACTGGGGCATGCAGGTCCTCTACGGATGCACCACCACCAACCCCTGTGTGGCTGTGGCCAGCTCCACCTATGCGGACCGCTACTTCCAGCTGACTCCTTCCGCCTCCTCCACCGATGTGACCAGCGGCAAGGATAACGCGTTCCAGATCTGCTTCACTGACCCCAACCAGGGCTCCACCGCTGCCGACTACATCGCTGAGCATCCGGAGCTGGGCAGCAAGATCGCCATCATTTACAACAACGGCGACGCCTACTCCACCGGTATTGCCACCGCTTTCCGTGCCGAGGCCGAGGCCAAGGGCCTGGAAGTGGTTTCTGAGACCACCTTCCCCTCGGATGACAACACCGACTTCTCCGTGCAGCTGGGCGATGCCCAGAGCAACGGGGCCGACCTGGTGTTCATGCCCATCTACTACACGCCCGCCTCTCTGATCCTGAACCAGGCCAAGAACATGGGCTATGCTCCCACCTTCTTCGGCTGCGACGGTATGGACGGTATCCTGGCCGTGGAGGGCTTTGACACCTCTCTGGCCGACGGCCTGGTCCTCATGACCGCCTTCAACCCCTGGGGCACCGACGATCTGAGCGCCAACTTCACCAAGTCCTACGAGGAGAAGTACGGTTCCACCCCCAACCAGTTTGCCGCCGACGGCTATGACTGCATCTACGCCATCGCCGCCGCCTGTGAGAAGGCCGGTGTCACTGCCGATATGAGCCACGAGGACGTATGTGAGGCGCTCATCAGCACCTTTACCGCCTCTGACTTCAGCGTGGACGGCCTGACCGGCGCCGGCATGACCTGGGGTACCAACGGCGAAGTCTCCAAGGCTCCCGTTGTGGTCAAGGTCGAGGATGCCAAGTACGTCACCATGGAGTAATCCAGACCAGATCAGCAGCTTCCAAACGGAAGAATAAGTAAGGGAGGGCTGCCGGAGCGCCCGGCAGCCCTCCTCCCTTATCGGGGGGAAAGCGCCGTGGACACTGTCCCGGCGCCGCGGCATTTTCCCCTGGATAAGGAGACCTAAGATATTGAGGTGTGTGGTATGTTACTGGGGTTCCTCAACAACCTGATCAACGGCATCAGCCTGGGCAGTATCTACGCCATTATTGCCCTGGGCTACACCATGGTCTACGGCATCGCCAAGATGCTCAACTTTGCCCATGGTGACGTCATCATGGTGGGCGCGTATGTCTGCTTCTTTGCCACCGGCTCCTTTGGATTGCCGCCGGTGGTGGGGGTCCTGCTGGCAATGGTGGTATGTACGGTCCTGGGTGTGGTCATTGAGCGCCTGGCCTATAAACCGCTGCGCCAGGCGCCCTCTCTGGCGGTGCTCATCACCGCCATCGGCGTGAGCTACTTTTTACAGAATATGGCCCTCCAGCTCTGGGGCTCCGATCCCAAATCCTTCCGCTCCGTGGTGCCCACGGGCAGTGTCTCTCTCCTGGGTGGTCAGATCTCGGTGTCCTATGTGACGCTGGTCACCGTGCTGGCCTGCGTGATCATCATGATCGCCCTCACCGCCTTCACCGGCAACACCAAGCTGGGCAAGGCCATGCGGGCCTGCTCGGAGGATAAGGGGGCGGCCCAGCTCATGGGGATCGATGTGAACTTTACCATCTCCATGACCTTTGCCATCGGCTCCGCCCTGGCGGCCATTGCAGGCGTACTGCTCTGCTCCACCTATCCCACCCTGATGCCCACCACCGGCTCCATGCCCGGCATCAAGGCCTTTACCGCCGCCGTGTTCGGCGGGATCGGCTCCATCCCGGGCGCCCTGCTGGGCGGCATCCTGCTGGGGGTCATTGAGATCTTCGGTAAGGCCTATATCTCCACTCAGCTCTCCGACGCGGTGGTCTTTGCCGTGCTTATCGTGGTGCTTCTGGTCAAGCCCACCGGTCTGCTGGGCAAGAAGATCAGCGAGAAAGTTTGAGGTGGACGCCATGAAACAACTCTCTGCGCGCAAGAACAAAAGACTGCTGGACAATCTGATCACCTATGGTATCGTGGTGATCGCCTTCCTGGTGGTCCAGTTTATTCAGGCCGGCGGCGGCCTTTCCAGCTCCCTCAAGGGACAGCTGGTCCCCATCTGCTGCTATGTGGTCATGGCGGTTTCCCTGAACCTGGTGGTGGGCGTCTCGGGCGAACTGAGCCTGGGCCACGCCGGCTTTATGAGCGTGGGTGCCTTCTCCGGCGTAGTGGCCTCGGTGGCCCTTCAGGACCTCATCCCCCTGGGTCCCGCCCGCCTCTTTGTGTGCATGCTCATCGGCGCGGTGTTTGCGGGGATCGCCGGAATCATCGTGGGCGTGCCGGTGCTCCGTCTGCGGGGCGACTATCTGGCCATCGTGACCCTGGCCTTCGGCGAGATCATCAAAAATATCATCAACTGCCTCTATATCGGCGTGGACGGTAACGGCCTGCATTTCTCGGTCACCAGTGAGATGGCCCTCAACCTGGCCGAGGGAGGCACGGCGGTCATCAAGGGGCCCATGGGAGCCACCGGATACGCCAAGCTTGCCACCTTCACCGCCGGCTTCCTGCTGGTCATCGTCTCCCTGGTGGTGGTGCTCAACCTGATCCACAGCCGGGCGGGCCGGGCCATCATGGCCCTGCGGGACAACCGCATCGCCGCCGAGAGCGTGGGCATCGGCGCCACCAAGTATAAGCTCATGGCCTTTGTCACCTCCGCGGTGCTGGCGGGTGCGGCCGGCGCTCTGTACGCCATGAATTACGGCTCCATCGCCGCCAAGAAATTTGACTTCAATACCTCCATCCTGGTGCTGGTCTTTGTGGTCCTGGGCGGTATGGGCAACATCCGCGGCTCCATCATTGCCGCCGCAGTGCTCACCGTGCTGCCCGAGATGCTCCGTGCGGTGGGCGAGTACCGGATGCTCATCTACGCGGTGGTCCTCATCCTGGTGATGATCGCCACCAACAACGCCACGATCCGCCAGTTCTTTGCCGAGAAGCTGCATGGAGCGCAGGAGGATGGTAAGATGAGCAGAAAGGGGGCGGCGAAATGAGCCGACTGGAAAAGCGACAGGCCACCAAGATGGTGCCTGTGCCCAGCCACTCCATCGTGCCGGAGCGGGACGTCGATAAGGCCCCCATCCTGGAGTGCAGCCATCTGGGCATCGATTTCGGCGGACTGACCGCCGTCAATGACTTCAATCTCACGGTGGGCCGGACCGAGATCGCCGGACTCATCGGCCCCAACGGTGCGGGCAAGACCACCGTCTTTAACCTGCTGACCAAGGTGTACCAGCCCACCCGGGGCACCATCCTCATCGATGGCAAGGACACCCACGGCATGAACACCGTCCAGGTCAACCGTGCGGGCATCGCCCGTACCTTCCAGAACATCCGCCTCTTTGACAAGCTGAGCGTGGAGGACAATGTAAAGATCGGCCTGCACAACCAGATCCGCTATCCCATGTGGAGCGGCGTGTTCCGTATGCCGGGCTACTGGAAGAAGGAGAAGCTGGCCCATGAGAGCGCTATGGAGCTGCTCCACCTCTTTGATATGGAGGGACTGGCCAACCACCAGGCGGGCTCCCTGCCTTACGGCGCCCAGCGCCGGCTGGAGATCGTCCGGGCCCTGGCCACCAATCCCAGCCTGCTGCTCCTGGACGAGCCGGCGGCGGGCATGAACCCCTCTGAGACGGCCGACCTGATGGAGAACATCCTCAAGATCCGGGATACCTTCCAGATCGCCATCATGCTCATCGAGCACGATATGAACCTGGTCATGGGCATCTGCGAGGGCATCTGTGTGCTCAACTTCGGGCAGGTCATCGCCAAGGGTACCCCGGAGGAGATCCAGAACAATCCCAGGGTCATTGAGGCCTATCTGGGCAGCCAGAAGAAGGAGGGATGACGCCATGCTGAAGGTAGAGAACATCAATGTCTATTATGGCGCCATCCACGCCATCAAGAATGTGTCCTTTGAGGTCAACGACGGTGAGATCGTCACCCTCATCGGAGCCAACGGCGCAGGCAAGTCCACCACCCTTCAGACGGTGTCCGGCCTGCTCCACTCCCACACCGGCTCCATTGAGTTCATGGGGAAGAGCCTGGCGGGCATTCCGCCCCACAAGGTGGTCTCTCTGGGTCTGGCCCATGTGCCGGAGGGACGCCGGGTATTCCTCCAGATGAGCGTGGAGGAGAATCTGGAGATGGGTGCCTATACCCGTCCCAACAGCGAGATTGCCGACGGGATCGCCGACATCTACCAGCGCTTCCCCCGGCTGAAGGAGCGGCGCAAGCAGGTGGCGGGGACCCTCTCCGGCGGCGAGCAGCAGATGCTGGCCATGGGCCGGGCCATGATGTCCAAGCCCAAGCTCCTCATGCTGGATGAGCCCTCCATGGGCCTGGCCCCCATCCTGGTGGAGCAGATCTTTGACATCATCCAGGAGCTCAACCGGGCGGGCACCACCATCCTGCTGGTGGAGCAGAATGCGCAGATGGCCCTCTCCATTGCCCACCGCGGCTATGTGCTGGAGACCGGAAAGGTAGTCGCCACCGGTACCGGCGAGCAGCTGCTGGAGGATGAGGCGGTTAAGAAGGCGTACCTGGGCGGCTAAAGACAGCGTACTCTTCTTTTATAAAGAAAAACGTGCGGCGAATTGTCTTCTTGACAATTCGCCGCATATTTTCATGGCTCTTTCGGCCAAGTGGGAATGACACATGGGATATGGACGATATCCTAGGGCTAACCAACCAAAAAGAACCCGATCCACCGGCATAAACGGGTGGAGATTTCCACTTTCCCGGCGGAAGAGATTGTGCTATGCTAAAAAACAGAGAGAAGCCAGTCTGGAAGGACGGATGTTCCATGCCCAATTATTTTGCACACCTGCTTTTTGGAGCGAAAATGCTCAAACAGCTGCCGGAAGAGGCTGCCGCGCCCATTCGGGCACAGCGGGAGGCCTTTAATCTGGGGTGCCTGGGACCCGACCCGCTGTTTTTTTACCGACCTGTGCTGCCCAACGCAGCCCGCCGGGAGGGCCTGGAGATGCACCACGAGAGCGCGGCACCGGTATTTGCCCGCCTGGCCCGGGCACTGGGGAGCGGCATACCCGAGGCGGAGGGATATGCCGCCGGATTCCTGTGTCATTTTGCGCTGGATGCCGCCTGTCACCCCTATGTGAATGCCCGGGCGGCGGAGGGGACGGTGGCTCACCTGGCAGTGGAGGCCGAGCTGGACCGCAGTCTGATGGAGAACCGGGGACTGCCTGCCCGGGGACAGGTCTATCTTCCCCCCATTCGGGAGGAGGCGGTATTTGCCGCGGCGGAGCGGGCCTATCTGTGGGCGGGAGCCGCCGAGGTGCGCCGAGGCTATGCCGCCATGCGGCGGGACAGCCTTATCTTTGCCCGGGGACATGGGACCCGTCTGGGAGTGACGGCCAACCGGATGGTGGCGCTCCTCCCGGCCTGCCGGAGTCTGGAGGGGGTGATCCTCCCGTCCTCCTATCTGCCGGAGCGGGAGACCTTCTGCCGCGCACTGATCGATATTTTGCAGGGCGAGAGTGAAACCGCCGCAGAGAAATGGCTGGAATTCCGGCGGTATGTCCGGAATGGGGGGCGGCTCTCCCCCTGGTTCCACCGGGATTTTAACGGTAATTTCAAAGGGGAGGAGCAATCCCCGTCCTAACACGCGGACAACGCCGCAGCACCCTTAAAAGTGCTGCGGCGTTGTTTTTTCGATTCAGGTGGGAAGGGACAGGGGAGGGGGAGAGACCGGCCGGCCGGCGGGAACGGGCTCATCCTCCTGAAATTCCGTCATGGTATTCCAGTAACGCTTTGGCATATGGCTCATACGGCAGCGGGGATTTTCCCGTCCCTCAATGGAGATCGTCGTATAGAACCGCCGCCAGAGGGCCCGGTAGCCCCGCTCTTCCTCTTTGGCCTCCCCCAGGGTGAACTGCTCCAGGGGCAGGATGGCCCAGCTGCCCTTCTGGTGAAAGAGGGCCTCCCGGTGGGTACGGTCGTAGATGAGGAAATCCTCGTCCGGATACCGGGCGCAGAAGTGGGGGCGCAGAAGGGGGAGCACCCGGTTTTTGGGCTCGATCTCCCCGGCCAGGACGCCGTCCAGATCGGAGAAGCGGAGGAAGCCCTTGAACAGGTGCACCTCGTTGCGCAGGTGGCGCACCGCCTTTTCCAGCGCGGCCACCCGGGGATCGCTCAAATCGTACCCGGCGGCCCGTCCCCGGGCATAGCCGTACCAGATGTAGTTCCACAGCAGCAGTTCCCGTTCCTCCGCGCAGGTGAGAAAGCCCAGGGTGACCAGCTCCCGGGCGGAGGGAGAGATCTTGCGGGCCAGGGAGAGATAGACCTGTCGGGCCTTGGCCGGATCGCTCTTCACCGGCCGTTCGGGATAGAGGGAGATCCGGGGGTCCTCCGGTGTGGAGAAGGCGGCGGGGGCCTCCTTGTGGCGGTAGCTCTCATAGACACAGGTCAGGAAGCCGGAAAAGCTGCCGTCATAGGTATAGGATACCTGAGTCCAGGACATGACATACACCTCCAGAGATCACGTGACAGGGTCGAAGAGGGAGAGCTGCTCCGGCATGGTCTGGAGCAGCATCGGGCGCTCCTGGGCGGCCAGATGGCCCAAAATCCGGTCGGGCCGCACCCGCAGTCCATCCAGCATCTTTCCCCCGCAGGTGAGGAAATACTGGGCCCGCTTCAGCACCACGCCCAGCCGCTTCAGGCCCTCAAAGGAGAGAGGGCCTGCCCGCCGGGCAGTCAGGATCCGCCGGGCGCTCTTCACGCCCACTCCGGGCACCCGGAGGAGGGCCTCATAGTCGGCGGTGCGGACCTCCACCGGGAAAAAGTCCATGTGCCGCAGGGCCCAGGTACACTTGGGGTCTACTCTGGGGTCCAGGTCGGGATGAGACTCGTCCAGCAGCTCCTCCACCCGGAAGTGATAGAAGCGCAGCAGCCAGTCGGCCTGGTAGAGCCGGTGTTCCCGCAGCAGGGGCGGGCGAAAGCTCTGGGGAGCGGGGAGAAGGCGGCTGTTGGACACAGGCATATAGGCCGAGTAAAAGACCCGCTTGAGCTGATAGCGGTCGTACAGACCCTGGGTGAGGGAGAGGATGTGCCGGTCGCTCTCCGGGGTGGCGCCGATGATCATCTGGGTGGACTGGCCGGCCGGGGCAAACCGGGGCGCTCCCCGGTACTGCGTCAGCTCCTGGCGAGAGTGGGCGATGGAATCCCGGATCTGGGCCATGGGGGAGAGGATGGCCGTCTTGGCCTTGTCCGGGGCCAAAAGGGCCAGACTTTGCTCAGAGGGAAGCTCGATGTTCACACTCAGCCGGTCGGAGAGCAGGCCCAGCCGGTGGGTGAGCAAAGGGTCGGCCCCCGGAATGGCCTTGGCGTGAATATACCCGCCAAAGCCGTACTCCCGCCGCAGCAGGGTAAGGGTCTCGATCATGCGCTCGGTGGTATAGTCCGCATCCCGGAGCACGGCTGAGGAGAGAAAGAGCCCCTCGATGTAGTTGCGCCGGTAAAAGCCTATGGTGAGCTCGCACAGCTCCCGGGGCGTAAAGGAGGCCCGTGGCACGTCGTTGGAGCGGCGGTTCACGCAGTATTGACAGTCGTAGGCGCAGACATTGGTCAGGAGCACCTTGAGCAGGGAGATGCACCGTCCGTCCGCCGAAAAGGAGTGACAGCAGCCCGACGCCATGGTACTGCCCAGCTTCCCGGGGCGGCCGCCCCGGCTCAGCCCGCTGGAGGTGCAGGCGGCGTCATATTTGGCCGCATCGGCCAGGATGGTCAGTTTGTCCATAAGCTCCACAGGAATCCCTCCAAAATAGAACTGATGTACGAACATATTAGCATCGAACAGATGTTTTGTCAATGGAAAAACATGGTGTGCATGGGGGTATAAGGGGTGGAGGGAAGGGGGATACTGGAGGCAGCCTAAAACAAGGAGTGATTACCATGGAATGGACAGACAGTGAGACCAGGCATCATCTGATGCAGGCCTTTTTTATGGAGAGTCAGGCCCACAGCCGCTATGCCTTTGCCGCCCTTCAGGCCGAGCAGGGAGGCCTGGAGGTGGTACGGCGGTGCTTTGCCGCCGCAGCTGCCCAGGAGGAGGTCCATGCCAGGGCCTTTTACCGTCTCCTGGCCCCCTGTGCCGGGCAGATCCTGCCGCTGGAGGGCTGCTGTGCTGTAAGTGGAGGCGGGGGGATTTCGGCTATGCTCCGGGAGGCGGGGCAGAGTGAGCGGGAGGAATTTCAGCGCCCCTATACCCGGTGGGCCGAGGCGGCCCGGAGGGAGGGCTGTCCGGAGGCGGGGGCCCTCTTTGCCGCCGTGGCGGGGGCGGAGGGCCTCCACGGGGAGACCTTTGACCGTCTGGCCCAGGCGCTGGAGGACGGATGCCTCTTTGTGGCAGAGGAACCGGTAGAGTGGGTCTGTCTGGAGTGCGGCCATGTCCTGTGGAGCCGGGGGGCCCCGGCCCGATGTCCCGTGTGTTCCCGGCCCCAGGGATATTTCTGCCGCCGGGAGCACGGACCGTCCGCTGTGGATGGACAACATATCCAAAAAACCGATACAGAACAGGAGTGTTATGCGTTAAAGTGACAAAGGAACGGGACGCTTTCCCAAAAACATACCAATAAATACCGAATTATGGAGAAATGGGGGCAAAAAAGAGAAAAAGAGGGGCTTGACAGAGACAATTTCGGGGTGTAAAATACAGCCCAAGAACCAATTGTCGCGGGGTAACCCCGCTGCAAGGATAGAGGCGCGAAACAGCAAGAGTATCCGGTATCCACGGGCAGAGCACCCCGCCGGAGAAAGGGCGTTTCGCCGAAGGGCCGGACCTTTGCCTGGGGGCCGGTAACCTGGGCCGTTGGGAGAAGATCTCACGGACTGCCACATCATCTGTGTGGAGCGCTATCGTTGAGACAAGAGGGCATCATAAGTTTCGCCGTCTGATGCATTTTGTCGCCATGAACGCTTCCACCAGGAAGGTTCGTGGCGTTTTTTCTTATCCGGAAAAGACGCAAAACAAACTGACTGGAGGAACCAAACATGAGAAAGACTGTCACTGCCCTGTCCCTGAGCGCCGCGCTGGCGCTGACCCTGACCGCCTGCGGCGGCACCCCCACCCAGTCCTCTGCACCCCAGGCCTCTGCTCCGGTGAGCGCTGCTGCCGGTTCCGGTGTGGAGGACGGTGTCCTCACCGTGGGTATGGAGTGCGCCTACGCCCCCTATAACTGGACCCAGATGGACGACTCCAACGGCGCCGTGCCCATCAAGAACGTCCCTGGCAGCTATGCCAACGGCTATGACGTGATGATCGCCCAGAAGATCTGTGAGGAGAACGGCTGGGAGCTGGAAGTGGTCTCCACTGCCTGGGACTCCCTGACCCCCTCCCTCCAGAGCGGCACCATCGACGTGGCCATCGCCGGTCAGTCCATGACCGCCGACCGGATGGCCCAGGTGGATATGGCTGGTCCCTACTACTATGCGCAGATCGTGTGCCTGACCACCAAGGACAGCACCTACGCCTCCGCCCAGGGCATTGCCGATCTGGCCGGCGGCAAGGGCACTGCTCAGACCGGCACCATCTGGTATGACACCTGCCTGCCCCAGATCCCCGACGCCCAGATCCAGCCCGCCGCGGAGACTGCCCCCGCCATGGTGATGCAGCTCCAGACCGGCACCGTGGACTTTGTGGTCACCGACCTGCCCACCGCCAACGGCGCCGTGGCCAAGGACGAGAACCTGGTGGTCCTTAACTTCGCCGGCACCGAGGGCGACTTCCAGTTCGCCAGCGAGGAGGAGCGGGCCGAGAACGTCAACATCGGCATGTCCGTGGCCAAGGGCAACACCGAGCTGCTGGACGCGATGAACAGCGTGCTCTCCACCATGACCGAGGATGACTTCAACACCATCATGGACCAGGCCATCGCCGTGCAGCCTGAGGTTTAATATATGGAACGTTTTATGCAGCTGGGCCAGGATGTGGCCCTTTTGCTGGGGGCCTATTGGAAACAGTACCTGAGCGGTCTGGGCAACACCCTCGCCCTGGCCATCATCGCCACGGTGATCGGCTGTGTCATCGGTCTGGCCTGCGGCATTCTCAATACGATTCCGTGCAGTCCCCATGATCCCATGCCCAAGCGGGTGCTGCTGCGGCTGGTGCGCATCCTGGTACGGATATATGTAGAGGTATTCCGGGGTACGCCCATGGTGCTCCAGTCGGTGTTCATCTACTATGGCCTGCCCTATTTCTCCAACAACACCATGCGCTTTGACAACATCTGGAGCGCGGCCATCCTGATCGTGTCCATCAACACGGGCGCCTATATGGCCGAGTCGGTGCGGGGCGGTATCCTCTCCATCGACCCAGGCCAGACCGAGGGCGCCAAGGCCATCGGCATGACCCATGTGCAGACCATGCTCCACGTGATCCTGCCCCAGGCCTTCCGCAATATCCTGCCCCAGATCGGCAACAACTTCATCATCAACATCAAGGACACCTCCGTGATGTTCATCATCGGATTTACCGAGCTCTTTGCCGCCCACCGGTATATTACTGGCGTGAATCTGATGTACTTCCCCTCCGCTGCCATTGAGATGATCGCCTATCTCACCATGACCCTGATTGCCTCCGCCCTGCTGCGGCTGTTGGAGAAGGTCCTGGACGGCTCGGACAACTATGAGCTGGTGCAGACCGACTCCCTCACCATGACGGCGGGCACCTACAATCATCCCGCCAAGGGCAGCCCCTTTGACGAGCGGAGCAAGGAGCAGCGGGAGCGCGTCGAGCAGGAGCTCAAGTTTGGACGGAACAGGGGGGATCGCTGATATGAGTATGGAAGCCATTCTGGAGGTCAAGCACCTCTCCAAGGCCTTTGGAAAGCATCAGGTGCTCCGGGACATCGACTTTACGGTCCGCCCCGGTGACGTGACCAGCATCATCGGCGCCTCCGGCTCGGGTAAGTCCACCCTGCTGCGGTGCATCAATCTGCTGGAGACCCCCAGCGCCGGAGAGATCCTCTTCCACGGAAAGGATATTACCGGACGGGGTGTGAACGCCCCCGCCTACCGGACTAAGGTGGGCATGGTGTTCCAGTCCTTTAACCTTTTCAACAATATGACCGTGCTGGAGAACTGCATGGTGGGCCAGACCAAGGTGCTCAAGAAGAGCCGGGAAGAGGCCAAGGCCAACGCCATGAAGTACCTCAAGAAGGTGGGCATGGATCCCTATGTCCATGCCAAGCCCCGCCAGATTTCCGGCGGCCAGAAGCAGCGCGTGGCCATTGCCCGTGCCCTGGCCATGGAGCCCGAGGTCCTGCTCTTTGACGAGCCAACCTCCGCCCTGGACCCGGAGATGGTGGGCGAGGTGCTCTCGGTCATGCGGGACCTGGCGGATGAGGGTATGACCATGCTGGTGGTCACCCACGAGATGGCCTTTGCCCGGGACGTGAGCAACCATGTGGTGTTCATGGCCGACGGCGTCATCTGCGAAGAGGGAGAGCCTCAGGAGCTCTTTGCCCATCCCAAGCAGGATCGCACCCGGGAATTCCTCTCCCGCTTTATGGCAAAATAAAGAGAAGAACGAGAAGAGACCGTTACAGATTTCTGTAACGGTCTCTCTTTTTTTATGGGATTTTTCGGATCTAAGTACGCTTTACGGAGCCATATATTCGACAAAGTGCATGAGCATCATGGCCACCTGCGCACGCGTGGCCTTGCCCTGAGGGGCCAGTGTGCTGGAGTCCGTACCGGAGATCAGGCCGGCATCGACCGCCCAGGACATGGCGTCGGATGCCCAGACGCTGACATCCTCGCAATCACGGAAGCCGGAGAGGGTGCCCTGGGGGGCAGGGCTGCCTGCATACCGCCAGAGCATTGCGGCCAGCTGCTCCCGGGTGAGGACTGCATCCAGATGGGAGCCATCGGAGATGCCATTTGCAGTGGCCCACTGGGTGCCGGCTTCATACCAGGTCGCTCCCGCGGAGGTATCGATACCCTCCAGACGGGCCAGAACGGTGACGATCATGGCCCGATCCATGGGGGCGTCAGGGGAGAAGGTCTCCTTACCGGTGCCGGAGAAGAGCTCCCGGCTGGAGGCAAAGGCGACTGCGTCAGCCCCCCAATAAGAGGCGTCTACGTCGAGGAAATGCTTGCTGTTCTCTACGATTTTGACGGTATCCCCATTGGTGAGGGCCACAGCCACGCCGGCCTCAGTGGTCAGGCTGCGCTTGATGATTTCCTCCGTGCCGTCGGATTTTACCAGCACAGCAACGGTACCGGCCGTGACATTGGATACCGGGATTTCCACCGGGACAGCGGCATTGCCGGGCAGCTTTACGGTAACGGCAGGGGCCTGCTCCCGGTCGGAGGTCGCGGACAGGGCGGGCATGGGGAGCGGTACAGCTTCCTTCTGGGCCTCCACGGCCTTGGCAGAGAGTGTCACTTCGCTCTTTACCATACCATCCGCATGGACGGATGTAGCGGAGGAGGAACCGTCCGCATGTTTTACGGTGGTGGAGCTGGAGCCGTCCGGCTGAACAATGACCTGAGTCTTAGTTCCGGCAGTGTCGGTGGTTGTGGTGGTGACCTTGCCGTCCTTGGTGGTCTCGACCACTTCCTTAGAGCCGTCCGGCTTCTTGGTGGTTTCCGTGACAGTACCGTCGGGGCTGGTCACAGTGGTTGTGGTGGAACCGTCCGGGTTTGTTGTGATCTGAGTTTTGTCGCCGGAGCCACTGGAGGACCCGCCGCCGGAGGGGGGCGTGACCAGCTCACCACGGACCTCCGGATAGAGGAACTGGTCGGCAGAGATCAAGAAGTGATCGATCTGCGCAAGATCTTCCTGTTTTACGGTAAAGCAGTAGGAGCCATCCTCCTGCTTCTTGCCGGAAGCAAGTATATTTTCAAACTCATCCCGAAGGTCCACAAAGGAGATGGTCTCTCCGGGAATGGAGAGGCGCACCGGACGGGAAGTGATGCTTCCGTTTTCTGCGGTACCGGAGTCAAACTGGATGACATCATCCATCTGGAAGGCCGAAGCATCGCCGGCAAACAGGTGGAAGGAAAGGGTGTCCCGCTGAATGGTCTCGGGCGCGTCACTGCCGGTACGAAGATACTCGACCACGGGGGTAATATACTGTGCGCCGGAGAAAGGTGCTTCCTGGGTCAAAGCCACCTGGAAGGAGATGGTGTTGCCATCAACGGTGATGTTCTGGGCCTCTAGACCCTCGACGGGAGCATCATAGGCCTTTCCGGCGACAAAGAACTGGATGGAGGAGACTTCGGAAAGTTCTACCGGGTCACCGGAAGTGGCGTTCAGGCGGATGGTCAGGGGCGCGGAGGCCTCTGCACCGGCAGCGGTATCAATGATGGAGAAGGAGGAATTGCTCTCCCAGGACAGTTCAGCCTGGTAGAGCGGATCCTGCCGCAGCTCCACCGGCAGATAGAGGGTGTAGACAAAGGGAAGTGTTTCGGTAAAAGTCTCAAAGTCCATGGCAGTCACCGCATAGGTGAGACAAAGATCTCCCTGCTCCCGCAGAGCGCTGCCATAGGTGCGGTTTTCAAAGGTAAAGGTTGCCTGGTCAGGGATCGGATACCCGTCGTCGTCGGTCTGAAAATCGACACTCACACCCTCCGCCGCCTGGTCCATCTCGGCCTCTATGGCGGGGGAGATGCTCCAATCGGAGGGCTCCCGGTAGAGTGCGTCGATGCCGGTGACAGCGGGCACCGTGAGGGTTACATCACCGCCTGAAGGCTGAGCCTGGACCACTGCCGGCTCCCAGTCTGGAAGGGACTGGTTGTTGGCCTCAATGCGGCAGGCATCCCCTGCCATGATTCCGTCCAGATAGGAGGAGATGGCGGTGAGATCGGTGATGTGATTGGCGTTGAGCTTGATATAGTTTAGGTTTTGCAGCCCGGCAAGGGCGGCCATATCCTCGTTCACCAGATCATTGCTCTCGATGCTGATATACTCCAGGGCAGTCATACCGGCCAGAGCATCGATGGGAAGGTGAGCCGCGCCTCGGTTGGCGTAGTGGAGATCAAACCAGTTTATCTGATCCAGCGTGGAGAGGGGCGTAATGTCGTAGATGAGGTTGTTGTACAGATTCAGATGCTCCAGACCCGTGAGTCCGCTGAGGGGCGCAAGATCGGTGATGTTATTTCGGTCCAGCTCCAGATAGGTCAGGTTCTCCAGCCCGGCCAGGGGGGACAGATCGGTAATGGAGTTTTCACTCAGATCCAGGCTCTTCAGGTTGACGGCGTATTGCATTCCCTCCAGGCTGTGGATACCGTGACTGGGGTTGAGAGAGACAGGGTCTTGTTCCAGGTAATCCAAATTGTCGGAGCAGAGGCCCTTCATGTCAAAGAGTGCATCGTCTTCTGCGGCGTCGATTTCAGCGGCGTCGCTGCCCACCAATTGTTTCATATCTTCCGCAGAAATGGGGGCGTCGTCCGCGCGGGGCGCCTCCTCGGTACTCAGGGTCTGGTTGATGACGGCCCGAAGCACAGGGTCCGGTACCACATCACTGAGCGCATCTGCTTCCGCGGCGGCGGCCGGTGCGGCTAGTCCCAAAATCAGAGCCGTACAAGTAACAATAGGAACGATTTTTTTATAAGATGTATCCACAGTCCTGCCTCCATTTCGTAGATTGGTTCTGGAAACCTATTATAAGCGTTTGGAAGTATGACGGTCAATTAAGGAACAGCTTGTTTTATAAATACAATAATTCACGTTTTTGCTATTACTATTTTGAATAAAGTGACCTCTGGAGCTATGAGTAGAAAGCGCTGGATCGGTAAAATAGACTATAAAAAAGCACCCCCTGTGTAGGTAAAAACTACATCAGGGGGTGCTTGTATTTTGCAGGACTGCAATTCACCGGAAGGGGCGATTTGAGGGTCAAAAGGAGGCGGAATCCAGTGCCCGGTCATAGGCCTCTTTGACCTCCGGATGGAAGCATACAAAACAGACCTCTTCCAGAGAGGAGGGGTGTTCTTCCAGAAAAGCGTGCACGGTTTTCACCGCGATGGCGGCCGCCCGCTCCAGCGGGAAGCGGTAGACGCCGGTGGAGATGGAGGGGAAGGCCACCGTACGGCAGCCATGGGCAACCGCCAGGGCCAGGGAATTGCGATAGCTGGCCGCCAGCAGGGCATCCTCTCCGTTGGTTCCACCCTTCCAGATGGGACCGGGGGTGTGGATGACATAGGAGGCGGGGAGGCGGTATCCACGGGTGATCTTGGCCTCACCGGTCTCACAGCCGCCCAGTGTACGGCATTCCGCCAGAAGCTCTGGGCCGGCCGCGGCATGGATGGCTCCGTCCACGCCGCCGCCCCCCAGAAGGGTGCGGTTGGCGGCGTTGACAATGGCGTCTGCCTTTACCTTTGTGATGTCGCCCAGGCGGGTGGTGATACGTGCCACCGAAATCACTCCTCTCCGTCCGATTCCTCGGAGGCGTCCGACTGGGGAGCCGGAACTTCGGCCGATTTGCGGGGCTTTGCTCCGGTCACCTCGGGCAGCAGATCGGGACCTGCGTCCACGCCGCTGGAGGAGCTGTCCGCGGGGGGAGGCAGGGGATCCTCTCCGGTAAAGACCATCTCAAAGGTCTTGGCGTCCATGTTCTCATACTCCAGCAGATACTGGGCGGTGCGGTCCAGCTCGCTGCGATGGGCCGACAGGATCTCCTCACAGCGGGCATAGGCCGCGTCGATGAGGGCCTTGACCTCCGAATCGATGAGGGCGGCCACTTCCTCCGAGTAGTTCTTGGTCTGGGCCATGGAGCGGCCGATAAAGACCTCATCGTGGCCCGAGTCAAAGACCACGTTGCCCAGCTTCTCACTCATACCGTAACGGGTGACCATGTTGCGGGCAATGGCGGTGGCCTTCTGAAGGTCGTTGCCGGCGCCGGTGGAAATGTCACCCAGGGCCAGCTGCTCGGCGCAGCGTCCGCCCAGGCACACGGCGATCCGCTCAGCCAGGGTCTGCCGGGAGAGGAAGGACACATCCTCCTGGGGCAGGGAGATGGTCATGCCGCCGGCCATGCCACGGGGGATAATGGTGATCTGGTGGACGGGGTCCTGGGTCTCCAGCTCGTGGATGACGATGGCGTGACCGGCCTCGTGATAGGCGGTGAGGTTGCGCTCCCGCTCAATGACCACGCGGCTCTTCTTCTCCGGACCGGCCACCACCTTGATGACAGCCTCCCGCAGGTCCCGCATGGCGATGAACCGCTCATGCCGCCGGGCGGCCAGAAGAGCGGCCTCGTTCATCAGGTTCTCCAGGTCTGCACCGGTAAAGCCGCCGGTGCCCTTGGCCAGCTCACTCAGATCCACATCCTCGGCCAGAGGCTTGTTGCGGGCGTGGACCTTGAGAATCTCCTCCCGGCCCTTGGCGTCGGGCGGGCCCACATAGATCTGCCGGTCAAAGCGGCCGGGACGCAGAAGGGCGGGGTCCAGGATGTCCTGGCGGTTGGTGGCGGCCAGGACCACCACGCCCTCGTTGGAGCCGAAACCGTCCATCTCCACCAGAAGCTGGTTGAGGGTCTGCTCCCGCTCGTCGTGTCCGCCGCCCAGACCCGCGCCGCGCTGGCGGCCCACCGCGTCGATCTCGTCGATAAAGACGATGGCGGGGGCGTTCTTTTTGGCCTGGTCAAAGAGGTCACGGACCCGGCTGGCGCCCACGCCCACATAGAGCTCCACAAAGTCAGAGCCCGAGATGGACAGGAAGTGGACCCCGGCCTCACCGGCCACGGCCTTGGCCAGCAGGGTCTTACCGGTGCCCGGAGGGCCCACCAGCAGCACGCCCTTGGGGATACGGGCACCCAGGCTCAAAAAGCGCTTGGGGTCCCGCAGGAACTCCACGATCTCCTGGAGCTCTCCCTTTTCCTCCTTGGCACCGGCCACATCGGAAAAGGTGACGGGCTTGGTCTGGTCGTCGTTGGTACGGGTGCGGGCCCGGCCAAAGCGGGCGGTGCGGTCGGCCCCGCCGCCCCCGCCGGCGCTGTTCTGGCGGAGGAACATCACATACCAGAGGATACCGAACACCGCGAAGATGGCCACCCAGGAGAATACGTCAAACCACCAGGGCTTCTGGAAGGCGCCGGTATAGTTGTAGGTCAGCAGTCCGGCCTCGTGCTGGCTGACCAGCATATCGTTGAATTCCTCATAGAAGGTGTCAAAGCTGGGCAGGTTGTGGGTAATCACACTGCGGCCATACTCAGACGGATCCTTCAGCGTCAGGATGAGCTTATTGCCCTGCACGTCCACCGACGAGACCTTCTGCTGGACCAGCAGCTGCCGGATGTCGCCATAGGTCAGCTCGGGCTGGCTGTTCACGCCCTGAAGGGTGAAGATGCTCATCAGCAGGATGGCGACCACCAGCAGGGAAAAGCCAATGTCGCGCAGACTTCCTCTCTTATTCAAAAAACGGACACTCCCCCCGGCGTACCCCCGCGGGGGAACGCGCTCTTAGACTGTGGCCCGGCCCCACGCTGTGCCGCGCGGGGCCGGAAAAAGGACTTATTCGCCCCCGTAGACACGGGGCTTCAGAATGCCGATGTAGGGCAGGTTGCGGTACTTCTCATCGTAGTCCAGTCCGTAACCCACCACGAACTCATCGGGAATGGTGAAGCCGGAGTACTGCACCGCCACGGGCTTGGTGCGCCGCTCGGGCTTATCCAGCAGGGTGCACAGGCGGATGGAGGCGGGATGACGGGCCTCCAGCAGCTTGAGGAGGTAGGACAGGGTGTTGCCGCTGTCCAGGATGTCCTCCACCACGATGACATCCTTGCCCTCGATCTGCTCGGACAGGTCCTTGACGATCTTGACCTGACCGGAGCTGGTGGTGCCGCTGCCGTAGGAGGAGACCGCCATAAAGTCCACCGTGCAGGGCAGGGTGATGCGGCGCACCAGATCCGCCATGAAGACGAAGGAGCCCCGCAGCACGCTGACCAGCAGGGGCTGCTTACCGGCGTAATCCCGGTCGATCTGGGCGGCGATCTCCGCCACCCGGGCCTGAAGCTGTTCTTCCGTAAAGAGCACGCGATCAATATCTTGTTCCAGCATATTTAGCATCCTTTCTCTCTATACCGTTTTGTGAGGTGTGGAGGGGAGATAAAATGAGATTTCATAGGCCGCTTCGCCCGGCTGGGCCAGACGGGTGACCTCGGGGCCAAAGCCCGCAAGGGCCACTACCCCGCCCTCGTCGGCCAGGACGGGGAGGCGGTCCCGGTCCCGCCGGGGGAATTTATGGTCGATGAGCAGCTTTTTGATGGTTTTTGTGTCCCGGCCGGGGAGGCGGATCTCGTCTCCGGTCTGGCGGGGACGGAGTACCGGCGTCCCCTGGAATGCGGCGACGTAATATACGCCGGGCGGGCTCTGGGCCGGACAGACCGTTTGGCGGCACCGGCAGGCCCACAGGGCCCCCGCCGGACAGGTCTCTCCCTCTAGCGTCAGAGGCGCGGGGGTCAGGGCCTGGGGGGGCTGACGGGTGGTGAACAAAAGCTCCCGGTAGACCCGTTGGGCCATTTTTCCGCCGGGCAGAAAGATCACCGCGGAGGGGTCCTCTCCCCGGGCCAGCTCCACCACCGCGCTGAGGTGGGCGGCGGTACAGTCGTCGCTCCCATCCCCCAGCATGCCGAGGAGCCACCGCACCGCGCGGGGGGCGATGGCATCGGGGGCCTGGGCAATGTGGCGTGCCTCGATGACCAGATCATCCTCCGCCCAGCGGGCATTCTGGGCCACCTGGGCGGCCTGGGCCGTGAGAAAGTCATGGTCTGCCCGGAGGGAGCGCAGAGTCTGTCCCATGCGCTGGGAAAACTGGGGGTTGATTTGGTGCAGGAGAGGGAGGACCTCATGGCGGATGCGGTTGCGGGTAAAGGTGATATCCTGGTTGGAGCTGTCCTCCACATAGGGGAGGTTCTCCTGGCGCAGGTATTCCACAATTTCAGCCCGCCCTGTGGACAACAGGGGACGAATCAGGGAGCCCCGCCGGGGCGCCATCCCGGACAGGCCCTGAAGCCCAGCACCCCGGATGAGGTGGAGCAGGGCGGTCTCCACATTGTCATCGGCGTTGTGGGCCGTGGCAATGAGCGAGCAGTCCAGGGTACGGGCAGTCTCCTCCAGGAAGGCATAGCGCATTTCCCGGGCGGTCTCCTCCAGACCGGCGCGGCGGCGGCGGGCCTCTCCGGCCACATCGCCCCGCCCCAGGGTGAGGGGGATCTGCCACTCCCGGCAGAGGTTTTCCACAAAAGAGGCGTCCCGTGTGGACTCTTCGCCCCGGAGCTGGTGGTCATAGTGGGCGGCAAAGAGGGAGAAGCCCAGCTCCTCCGCCTGCCGTCGGAGCAGGTGGAGCAGGCACACGGAGTCGGCGCCGCCCGATACGGCGCACAGAATGCGTCCCCCCGGGGGAAGCATGGCGTATTCGCGGGTAAGGGCGGCAAAGCCGCCGGGCAGTTGAGAAGCTGTCATAGGGTCTAATACTCCTGATGCCGCCGGTCGATGGAGGAGAAGGTGGTATACTCGGGAAGCCACTGGAGCTCCACCGTCTTGGTCTCACCGTGGCGGTTCTTGGCGATGATACACTCGGCCAGATTGTGGTTTTCGCTGTCCTCGTTGTAGTAGTCGTCCCGGTAGAGGAACATGACGATGTCAGCGTCCTGCTCGATGGCGCCCGACTCACGCAGGTCGGAGAGCATGGGGCGCTTGTCGGAGCGGCTTTCCGGTCCGCGGGAGAGCTGGGAGAGGCAGACCACCGGCACATTGAGCTCCTTGGCCATGATCTTCAGGGCACGGGAGATGTCGGAGACGATCTGCTGGCGGTTGTCGCCCGAGCGGGTGGAGCCGCCGGCGGAGGTCATAAGCTGGAGATAGTCTATGACCACCAGACCCAGATTATCCACCCGGCGGCACTTGGCATTCATGTCGGCCACGCTGAGGGAGGGGTTGTCGTCAATGAGGATCTGGGTCTTGTTGAGGGCGGCGGAGGCCGCGGCAATGCGGCTCCAGTCCTCCTCACCCAGGCGGCCGGTGACCAGCTTCTTGTTGTCCACAAAGGACTCGCCCGAAATGAGGCGCATGGCCAGCTGCTCCCGGCTCATTTCCAGGGAGAAAAAGACCACGGTCTTACCGGAGAACTTGCCCGCGTGGAGGAGCATGTTCAGCGCGAAGGAGGTCTTGCCCATGCCGGGACGGGCGGCCAGCAGAATGAGGTCAGACTTGTTCAGGCCGGAGATGGCCATATCTACATCGGGCAGGCCGGTGGAGAGGCCGGGGACCGCCGAGTCGTTGGCGGCCAGCTCGGCCAGGCGCTCATAGACGTTCAGGATGACGCTGGAGATGTGCTCCAGCCCCTGGGCGGAGCGGCCCTGCCGGATGGCATAGATGCGCTGCTCCGCGGCCTCCAGCACCTCCTGGGCGGTGCCGGTCCCCTCCTGCACCATGGCGGTGAGGGCGCCCGCCGTCTCCGCGATGCGCCGCAGGAGGGATTTGTCCTTGACGATGGAGACATACTCCCGGACGTTGGCCGCCGTGGGCGTGATCTCCATGAGCTGGAGGATATAATTGCGGGAGGTGTTCTCGTCGTAGACGCCGTTCTGCTTCATGTGATCCAGTACGGTGACCGGATCGATGGTCAGAGAGAAATTGAACATGGAGTAGATGGTCTCATAGATCTCCCGGTTCTGCCGGAGATAGAAGTCCTCGCTCTTGAGGGACTCGATCACCTCGGGCACGCAGCGGGCATCAATGAGCATGGAGCCCAGCACAGACTGTTCGGCCTCCACCGAGTGGGGCATCTGCCGGACCAGAAGGGTCTCATCCATGTGCGTCACCTCCTCTGGAATGAAACCTCTGGGATCAGGCCTCGGTCACCATGACCTTCAGGGTGCCCACCACTTCATAGCCCAGCTTGCACTTGAGGTCGTAGCCGCCGAAGGCCTTGATGGGCTCGTCCTGGACGATCTTGGCCTTGGGGATGGAGATGCCGAACTGCTCGCTGAGGGCGTCGGAGATCTCCTTGGAGGTCACCGCGCCGAAGAGGCGGCCGCCGTTGCCGGCCTTGGCCTTGATCTGGACGGTAATCTCCTTGAGGCGCTGGGCAGTGGCCTCGGCCTCAGCCTTCTCAGCGGCCTCCTGGGCGCGCTTGGCCTTCTCCTGCTGCTTCATGGTGTTGATGTTCTCGGCGGTGGCGGGCACAGCCAGCTTTTTGGGAAGGAGGAAGTTGCGGGCGTAGCCGTCGCTGGCCTCGATCATCTGGCCCTTCTTGCCCTGGCCCTTCACATCCTGCTGCAAAATCACTTTCATGGATATCGTTCCTTTCTATTCAATCGTGGGAATCAAGCATTCAAATGGGTTCCGCGCGGGGGGAAATCCCCCGTATCAGACTTCCTCCTCAAAATACTGATCGATGGCGGTGAGGAGTTTGCGGGTCATATCGTCGATCTCGCCGGGGATCTGACCGCCGGCGGCGCTGGCATTTCCGCCGCCCCCCAGCTTTTCCAGAATGAGCTGCACATTGGTATCCCCCATGGAGCGGCCCGAGATGATGACCCGGTCGCCGTCCGGGAAGAGGACGAAGGAGGCGTCGATGCCCGAGATGTTGAGCAGCTCATCGGCGGCCTGGGCCGCGGTGACCCGGCCCACCGTGTGGTCCACCACTGCCACGGCGATGCCGTCCCGGTAGAGGCGGGCGTTGCGGATGATGTCATACCGGGCAATGGTGCCCTCCAGATCGTTCTGGAAGAGCTTGCGGACGTCGCCGGTATCGGCGCCGGCCCGGCGGAGGAAGGAGGCCGCCTCAAAGGTGCGGCTGCCGGTGCGCATGGTGAACTGTTTGGTGTCCAGCACGATGCCGGAGAGAAGCGCCTCCGCCTCGGTGCGCAGCAGGTCGGCCGGCTCCAGCAGGTACTGCAGAAGCTCGGTGACCAGCTCACTGGCCGAAGAGGCATAGGGCTCGTGGAAGTTGAGGGCCGCATCGGCGATATAGGTGGCGGCCCGGCGGTGGTGGTCGATGACCGCCACCTTGTTGCAGGAGAGGAGCAGATCCTCCGAGAGGGTCTGTTCCGGGCGGTTGGTGTCCACCACCACCAGAAGGGAGCGGGAATCGGCCTTGATCATCGCGTCCTGCGGGGAGAGGAAGACGTCCTTATACTCCGGCAGGGCGGAGAGACGGGCCACCATGTCGCTGGCCGGGTTGGGGTTGGGGTCTTTGATGAAATAGACGGGCGTGCCCTTCTTGCGGGCAATGGCACACACGCCGGCCGCGGCGCCGATGCAGTCGAAGTCGGGGAACTTGTGCCCCATGACAAAGACGTGGGAGGCGTCGGCGATCAGCTCGCCCAGCGCGCTGGACATGACCCGGCTCTTGACCTTGGTACGCCGCTCCAGCTCCTTGGCGTGGCCGCCGAAAAATTCGAAGTTGAACTTGTTCTTGATGACCACCTGGTCGCCGCCCCGGGAGAGGGCCATTTCCACCGAGAGGGCGGCGTACTGGAAGAGCTCCTGGAAGGTATCGGCGTCCCGGCCGATGCCGATGGAGAGGGTGGCCGGCATGCCCTTGGGGTTGAGCACGCCCCGCACCGCCTCCAGTACCGCGAATTTCCCCTCCCGCAGGGGGGCGAGGAACCGCTCCTCAAAGAGGAAGAGATACCGGTCCCGGTCATACTTGCACAGCAGACCGCCGGTGGGCTTGCACCAGGCGCTGATGTGCTCGTCGATGGCGTTGACCACCGAGGACTTCTCGTTGTCGCTGATGCCCTTCATCAGCTCCTCATAGTTGTCCACCGTGAGGATGGCGCACACCGGACGGGAGCCGTAAAATTCTTCCCGCACGGCGGAGTAGTCACTCACATCCACCCAATAGGTGGTGGCCAGGAAGCTGTGGGCCCCTTTCTCGTCGGTGCGCACCAGATGGCCGAAGACCAGGAAGCGGCGATCGGCCAGCTCCACCTCCATAGGGCATTCCGTCTTTCCCTCCATCAGCCAGCGGGAGGAAAAACCGGGCACCACCGAGGAGAGCTTGGTGTCAAAGAGATGCTCCCGCTCCCCGGTGAGCTGAAGAAAGCGGTCGTTGGACCAGATCACCTCATCACTCTCCGGGCGGAAAATGACCATGGGGAGGGGGGCGTTGATCATGGTGTCCTTGGTGGCCACATCGATGTTGCAGGTGATGTTGTCGATATACTTGAGGATCTCCTTCTGCCGCTGGGCATTGCTCCGGCGGAAATAAACGTAGAGCAGGATGATCACAACGCCCTCTGCGCCGCCCAGCCAGGGGCTGAGAAAGGCGGAGGCGATGGCAAACAGCACCAGACAGACAAAATAGAGCTGAAAACCGGGCTCCAGTAACCGGGACAGCTTCTTTTTCCGCATAGAAAAACGCCCTTTCCGCCGCACGCGCGGCCAGTTTCAGAGGAGATTGCATACCCCGGAGGGGGCGGCGGGACATGGTCCTGCCGGACAGAAAGCCACAAGCCTTGAACGCACCGGCGTTCAAGGCCCGATGAATCAATCGCTTTTTTCAAAGAAATGATACCATATTCGGGGACTCTTTTGGGCGGATACGGCCCATTCGCTTGATCGCCGTCCGGGTCCGGCAGGCCGGCTGCCGGAAAAAGAAACGGCTTTGCGGCTATTATAACATAAGTCAAATGGCGGGAAAAGCCTATTTTCTGTCAATCTTTCTCTTGCAGGGTGAAGATGAGACTGCTATAATGCTAATAATTCAGATAATTAAATCGCTAAATTGTCAGCCGCCCCCGGGGATCTTGCCGCGAGGACGGAAGGCCAGTCCAAAAAAAGGCAGGAGGTTATCCATATGAACGAATTCCCCATTGAGCGCGCCAAGCAGCTGAAACCCAAGCCCGACCCCAAGACGCTGATTTTCGGGCACAATTTTACGGACTATATGTTCCTGATGAACTATGACGCCGGGCAGGGCTGGCATGACGGCCGGATCGTGCCCTATGGTCCTCTCCAGCTGGACCCCTCCACCATGGTGTTCCACTATGCCCAGGAGGTCTTTGAGGGCATGAAGGCCTACCGCCGACCCGACGGCGGCGTGCAGCTCTTCCGTCCCATGGACAATGTGCGCCGGCTCAACGACTCCTGTGAGCGTCTGTGCATCCCCGCCCTGCCGGAGGACGTGGCGCTGGACGCCATCAAGGCGCTGGTAAAGGTGGAGGAAGACTGGGTTCCCAGCGAGCCGGGCACCTCCCTGTATATCCGTCCCTTTATTATCGCGACCGACGCCAGCCTGGGCGTCCACGCCAGCCACAGCTACCTCTTCTGCGTGATCTGCTGCCCGGTGGGCGCCTACTACAAGGAGGGCATCAACCCGGTGCGCATCTATGTGGAGAACGAGGATGTGCGGGCCGTCCGGGGCGGCACCGGCTACACCAAGTGCGGCGGCAACTACGCCGCCTCCATCCGCGCCGGCGAGCGGGCCGAGGGACAGGGCTATGCCCAGGTGCTCTGGCTGGACGGTGTGGAGCGCAAGTACATCGAGGAAGTGGGTTCCATGAACGTCATGTTCAAGGTGGACGGCAAGGTCATCACCCCCAAGCTCACCGGCTCCGTGCTGCCCGGCATCACCCGCCGCTCCTGCCTGGAGCTGATGCGTCACTGGGGCATGGATGTGGAGGAGCGGCTCATCACCGCCCAGGAGCTCTTTGACGCGGCCAAGGCCGGTAAGCTGGAGGAGGCCTGGGGCACCGGTACGGCCGCCGTGGTCTCTCCGGTGGGCGAGATGGGCTGGAACGACGAGCACGCCGTCATCAACGGCGGCGCCATCGGTGCCCTGACCCAGAAGCTCTACGATACCCTCACCGGCATCCAGTGGGGTACCCTGGAAGATCCCTATGGCTGGACGGTTCGCGTCTGATGTGATATAATCGTAAAACTGCACGGAGGGGACGGACCCGCGGCGGGCCCGCCCCCTCTGTTTTTGCTGCCCGGACTTCCGGGCAGTCTTTGCGTTGTGGAGGACGCATGACCGTGCAGGACCTAGAGAGATAGAGAGATAAAGAGAGGAACGACACACAATGGAGATCACACTGGATGGAAGCCGCTTTGACTATCGCACCTGCTATCAGGAGGAGCCCAGCCTGCGGGAGAGCTTCAACGCCCTGGCAGGCAAGGTGTTCGGACTGGATTTTGAGCCCTGGCACCGGGCCGGCTACTGGACTGACCGCTACCGGCCCAACTCCCTGGCCTACGAGGGCCGGGTGGTGGCCAACGTATCGGTGAGTCCCATGGACCTGCGGTGCATGGGCAAGGAGCTGCACTACCTTCAGATCGGTACCGTCATGTGTGACCCGGAATTCCGGGGCCGGGGCCTGATCCATTTTCTCATGGCCCGGGTGCTCACCGACTGGGCGGGGAAATGCCATGGCATCTATCTCTTTGCCAACCGGGACACCCAGGAGTTCTACCCCCGCTTTGGCTTTGAGAAGGTGCGGGAGTTCCGCCACACCGCCCAGGTCCAGGCCCTGCCCGGACGGAGCCAGGTGTGCCGGCTCATCCCGGAGCTCTCCCAGGACAAGTCCCTGATCCTCTCCCACTATCAGAAGGGCAATCCCCATGCCCTGCTCAGCTGGGAGCACAACCCGGGCCTGCTCTTCTTCCACTGCGGCGGCGTGATGCGGGAGCACATCTACTATGTGGGCAGCCACGACACCGTGGCGGTGGTGGAGTACGATGGGGAGACCATGTACTGCCACGATCTCTTCGGCGGCAGCGGCCGTGATCTGGGGGAGATCCTCTCCGCCCTGGCCCGGCCCGAGACCGAGAAGGCGGTGCTGGGCTTTACTCCCCGGGCCGGGGCATCCTGCTCGGTCCGCCCTCTGATGGACCGGGACAGCACCCTCTTCATGCTGGGGAACGGGAAGGAGCTGCTCAAGCGCTATTCCTGCCGTTTCCCCCTGCTCTCTCACACCTGATCCGGCCGGATGAAACGAAAGGCGGCCCGGAGGACAGTCGTCCTCCGGGCCGCCGGTTTTGTGTTCGGGCTTCAGTCCATGAGCAGGTGAAGCAGAGGTTCAAACTGCACCCCGTCCAGAATGGGCGTGCCCAGTTCCAGAGTGGCCGCGGCGCAGGTCTGGACAAAGGAGACGGCCCGCTCCATACTCTGGGGGAGAGGGGCGCCTTTGAGCAGGCTCCCCAGCAGCACGCTGGCAAAGAGGTCACCGGTGCCAGGGAAATGGGCGGGTTCCTGCCGGGTTTGGGAGAAGGAGACGCGGCCGGTCTCCCGGTCCCAGCAGCCCGCCCCCACCTCACCGTCGGAGAGACTCACCCCCGTGATGACTACCGAGCGCCGCCCGCCCAGAGAGAGCCGCTCCAGCCAGGCGGCCATCCCGGCTTCGCCGGAGGGGACAGCCTCATAGGGCTCCTCCAGAAGCAGGGCCGCCTCAGTCAGATTGGGCGTGATGATGTCAGCCTGCTCGGCTAGGGCCCCCATCCGCTGGCACAGGGCGGGGGTATAGGTGCTGTACGGCTTGCCGTGATCTCCCATGACCGGGTCCACCAGTACCAGAGTATTGGGACGGCGGAAGCGGGCGATAAAAGCCCGGAGCACGTCGATCTGGCGTTCCGAACCCAGGAACCCGCTGTAAATGGCCTCAAAGGAGGCCCCCAGCTGAGCCCAGTGGTCACTGCACCGGGTCATCTCGTCGGTCAGGTCGAGAAAGACGGCGCGGTCCGAGGAGGGATAGGCGGTATGGGCGGAGAGATAGGCGGTGAGCAGGGTCTCACACCGGTTTCCCATGGCGGCAAGTACCGGCAGGGCGATGGTGGCCGAGCACCGGCCAAATCCCGACAGATCCTGGATCACAGCCACTTCGGGCGCGCGCTTCATAGCGGTCACTCCTTACAGATGGGATATCAATACGCGCGGATGCGGATAAACTTCTGGATGTATTCCCATTATAGCTGGATCTTTGTAAATTTTCAATTGACAAATGGAGAAAAGCATGATAATATATACAAGAATGACCGATGCGCGGGTATGGTGGAATTGGCAGACACGCCAGATTTAGGTTCTGGTGGGCGACCGTGCAGGTTCAAGTCCTGTTACCCGCACCAGAGAGGTTCTGGTTGCAGGGCCTTTCATTTGCCTCTGTAGCTCAGTTGGTAGAGCAGGGGACTGAAAATCCCCGTGTCGCTGGTTCGATTCCGGCCGGAGGCACCAGGTCGGAGCAAGCGAAAGCTTGCTCCGACTTTTTTGTTTTGTCCGCCTTGGTCATGTGCCGCCGGGGCGGCCGCTCTTGACAAACGAGCGGGAAATATGCTACCCTTTCAGCAGCGCGGAGGGTATGACATTCGCTGGAAATGTTATGCTGGATAAGGCTACAGACTGAGACGTCTGTTCCTTATCCAGCTTTTTTTATTGCAAAGGAGCGGGAAGCCATGAGAAAGACAAGAGATCTGACGGAAGGAAGAGTGATCACATCCCTGATTCGCTTTGCCATGCCGGTCTTTGCGGCGCTGTTTTTGCAGTCGCTGTACGGCGGAGTGGACCTGCTGGTGGTGGGACAGTTTTCCCATACGGCGGATGTGTCAGGCGTCTCCACCGGCAGTGTGCTGATGCAGACGGTGGCCATGGTGGTCACCGGGCTGACCATGGGAATCACCATCTTTGTGGGGCAGAAGATCGGAGAGGGGCGGCGCGAGGAGGCGGGCCGGGCCATCGGAACGGGTATTCTGCTCTTTACGGCGCTGGGGATTCTCCTTACGGGACTTCTGGTCGGCGGGGCCGGAACACTGGCCCGCCTGCTCCACGCGCCCGAGGAGGCCTATGAGCAGACCTGTGCCTACATCCGCATCTGCGGCATGGGGGGCGTCTTTATTGTGCTTTACAACCTGCTGGGGGCGGTCTTTCGGGGGATCGGAGACTCCAAGACCCCTCTGGTGACCGTGTGCATCGCCTGCGTGTGCAACATCCTGGGAGATCTCTTCTTTGTGGCGGTGCTCCACATGGGGGCACAGGGGGCCGCGCTGGCCACGGTGCTCTCCCAGGCCATCAGCGTGGTGCTGTCGCTGGTCCTGGTACGGGGGCGGCCCCTTCCGTTCCAGTTTCGGCCCGGCTATCTGCGCCTGGACGGGTTTTATCTGCGCCGGGAGCTGGCACTGGGGGCTCCCATCGCCCTTCAGGAGTTCCTGGTGGGGATCTCCTTCATCGTCATCCAGACGGTGGTCAACGCCATCGATGTAACGGCCTCGGCAGGGGTGGGCGTGGCGGAAAAGGTGTGCGGGTTCATTATGCTGGTGCCCTCCTCCTATGCCCAGTCCATGTCGGCCTTTGTGGCGCAGAACATGGGGGCGGGAAAGGCGGCCCGGGCCCGGGCTGCCCTGGGGTATGGCATCGCCACAGCTCTGGGTGTGGCGGTGGTCATCGCGTCCTTTGCCTTTTTCCGGGGAGATCTGCTGGCGGGGATCTTCTCCCGGGACCCGGAGGTTATCGCCCAGGCTCACGACTATCTGAGGGCCTACGCCATTGACACCCTGCTTACCTCGATCCTCTTCTGCTGCGTGGGGTACTTCAACGGCTGTGGACACACCTTCTTTGTGATGGTGCAGGGGATCGTGGGGGCCGTGCTGGTGCGCATCCCGGTGGTCTATCTGGTGAGTATGCGCCCCCACCCCACGCTGTTTCAGATCGGTCTGGCCACTCCGTGCGCCACGGTGGTACAGATCACCCTCTGTCTGCTCTTCCTGCTATGGCACCGGAAGAGCAGAAGTGCCCGGGAGCTGCCCGTATAAAAACCGGCCGTCCGGCGGGAAACTCCCGCCGGACGGCCGGTCTCATTAGGAAGGAAAATCAGATGTAAAAAAGCAGATCCCGATAGGTGGGGAAGGGCCAGAAATCGTGGCTGACCATGCCCTCCAGTCGGTCGGCCACAGCACGGGCGGCCTCCATGGCGGGCAGGACGGCCTGGGCGCAGTATTCCGCCCGGGGCGCGGCTCCGCTGGGCAGGGCGGTGAGGGAGGACTCCAGCTCGGCGGCACGCTGGAAGAGGAGTCCGGTCTCCTCGGTGAGGGAGCGGACCAATGCGCTCTCCTCCGGGGCGGGGATGCCGATGGACTGCTTGACGGCTACGCCCTCGGCCACCTGCTTGGAATAGGCCATGCAGGCGGGGAGGATCTGCTGGCGGAGCAGATCCAGGGCGGTGCGGGCCTCGATGAGGATGGTCTTGCTGTAATCCTCCTGGATGATCTCCTGGCGGGAGCGGATCTCCTCCAGTGTGTAGATGCCCATGGCGGCAAAGAGGGCCACGTTCTTGGGATCGTCGTAGCGCTCCAGGGCCTCGGGGGTGGTGCGCAGGTTGAGCAGGCCCCGGCGCTGGGCCTCGATGGGCCAATCCGTCCCGTAGCCGTTTCCGTTGAAGAGGATCCGGCGGTGGGCGGCCAGCTCCCGCCGGATGAGGGCGGAGAGGGCAGTATCAAAGACGGGGGCGTCCTCCAGCTCGTCGGCAAACTCCCGCAGGACCATGGCAACGGCAGTGTTGAGCATCACGTTGGTGCAGGCGATGTTGAAAGAGGAGCCGGGCATACGGAACTCAAACTTATTGCCGGTAAAGGCGAAGGGAGAGGTGCGGTTCCGGTCCGAGTTGTCCAGAGGGATGGGGGGAAGGGCGGTGACGCCGATATCCATGGCGGCATCCACAGCCTTGTCGTGGGCTCCGCCCGAGACCAGGGCATCCACCACCTGCTCCAGCTCGTCGCCCACATAGACCGAGACGATGGCGGGCGGTGCCTCATTGGCACCCAGGCGGTGGTCGTTGCCCGCGCTGGCCACCGAGATGCGCAGCAGATCCTGATAGTCGTCCACCGCCTTGATGACGGCGGTGAGGAAGAGCAGGAACTGGGCGTTGTCCATGGGGGTCTTGCCCGGGTCCAGCAGGTTCTCCCCGGTGTCGGTGGAGAGGGACCAGTTGTTGTGCTTGCCCGAGCCATTGACCCCCTCAAAGGGCTTTTCATGGAGGAGGCAGACAAAGCCGTGCTTGTTGGCCACCTTCTTCATGATCTCCATGGAGAGCTGGTTCTGGTCGGTGGCCAGGTTGGCGGTGGTAAAGAGGGGGGCCATCTCATGCTGGCAGGGTGCCACCTCGTTGTGCTCGGTCTTGGAGCAGATACCCAGCTTCCACAGCTCCTCATCCAGCTCCGCCATAAAGGCCTTGACCCGGGGACGGATGGAGCCGTAGTAGTGATCCTCCATCTCCTGGCCCTTGGGGGCGGGCGCGCCGAAGAGGGTCCGGCCCGTGAGGATCAGATCGGCCCGCTTGCCGTAGTCCTCTTTGTTGATGAGGAAATACTCCTGCTCGGCCCCCACGGTGGAGGTCACCCGGCGTACATCCTTGCCGAAGAGACGGAGCACCCGGATGGCCTCCCGGCTCACCGCGTCCATGGAGCGGAGCAGGGGGGTCTTTTTGTCCAGGATCTCCCCGTGGTAGGAGCAGAAGGCGGTGGGAATACACAGGGTATCATCCTTGATAAAGGCGTAAGAGGTGGGGTCCCAGGCGGTATAGCCCCGGGCTTCAAAGGTGGCCCGCAGCCCGCCGGAGGGGAAGGAGGAGGCGTCCGACTCGCCCTTGATGAGCTCCTTGCCTGAGAAATCCATGATGACCGATCCGTCCCCACAGGGGGAGAGGAAGGCGTCGTGCTTTTCGGCGGTGATGCCCGTCATGGGCTGGAACCAGTGTGTGAAGTGGGTGGCGCCCTTGCCCACCGCCCAGTCCTTCATGGCGGCGGCCACCACATCGGCCACGGCGGGGTCCAGGGCCGTGCCCTCGTTGATGGTGCGCCGGAGGGCGCGGTAGATATCCTTGGGGAGCCGCTCCCGCATGACAGAGTCGTTAAAAACCATGCTGCCAAAGACTTCAGGGACCTTACTCATCAAAACATTCCTCCATGGAGTCCCCCGGCAGAGGGGACCGATAAAAAAAGACACTGCGGCCAGGGCCGCAGCGTCCTTGCTGCATAAAAGTCATTATAAGCCGTGGGCGGGGGGCTGTCAAGCATCTGAGGGCGGAATCCGGCGCAGCGGGGCGGAAATTGTGAGAGAATGCAAAAAAGTGCCCCTTTTTACCGAGAAAAACGGATGAAAAACCAACAAGTCAATGTAGGGAAAAGAGGGCCCGAACCGAAACGCCCTGGGCCGAGAGGGCGCAGAGGTATTCCACGCTCCCAAAGAGCAGGCAGATGAGAACAGCCCAAATGCCCTCCACACCGCTGCGGCACAAGAAGCGGAAGAGCAGATTGACGCACAGGCCCATAAGGAGGGCGGACAGCGCGGGGGCCGTACACCACTGGAAGAGCCGGGGCCGCATATGGGCATACCGCCCCACCTGATACCAGTTGAGGAGCAGACCCAGGGCGGAGCTGGCCACAAAGCCCGCCACATAGCCCTTGAGTCCCACACCGGGCAGGCCCATCAGGAAAAAGGTGCAGCCCAGTTGCACCCCTCCGCAGAGGATGGCGTTCCAGGCGGCGGCACGCTGTTTTCCCACGCCGTTGAGCACGCCGGAGAGGATGGACTGATAGCAGGACAGCAGGACACCCAGTGAGAGGGGGAGGATAAAATCCCCCGCGCTTTCCTCCCGGAAGAGGAAACGCCCGATGGTCGGGCCCAGAACCACCAGAAAGGCCATGGCGGGCATGATGAGGACCGATGTGGCCAGCATGGCCTTGTGGACCCGGTCCCGGATCCGATCCAGACGGCCCAGGGCGGCGCTGCGGGCCAGACGGGGAACCAGAACCAGCCCCATGGCGCCGATAAAGGCGGTGGGCATGACCAGCATGGGGATCGTCATGCCGCACAGCACACCAAACGAGCTCATGGCATGGGACACGTCGGAGCCGGAGGCCACCAGACGCTGGGGGATGAGTACCGCGTTGGCCGAGCCCATGATATTCCCCAAAAGAGCGGTAAAGCCGATGGGAACGGCAATGGCGCGGATCCGGCGGCCCAGCCCGGGTTCAGCGGCGGTCCGAGGCAGACCGGCTGCCCGTTTTCGGTACAGAATGACCAGCGTAACGGAGGAAAAGAGCTCACAGATCACCATGCCGGTCACGATGAGTCCCACGGTGCGCTCCGGCGTCTGAGGGAGAAAGAGGGCCAGAAGGCCCAGGACCGCCCCGGTGCGGATAAACTGTTCACACAGCTCCACTGCCGCAGGCGGACGGATATTTCCGGTGCCGTAAAAATAGTGTTTGTGGAGATTTTCGATCCCCGTGAGAAAGAGACAGGGGAGTAAAAGAAGGAGGCCCAGCTGGGTCCTGGCGTCTCCCAGCAGATAGACCGAAATGGGGTCATAGAACAGCACCGTTACCCCGGCCACCAGGGCAAAGAGGATCAGAAAGGCGGTCAGGCAGCGCCGCAGTACCGCCCCCATGGCCCCCTCGTTTCCCCGTGCGGCATACTCAGCCGAGAGGTTGGACACGGCTACGGTCAGGCCGACGGCGGTGATGGAGAGGACCACGGAATAGACCGGTAGGATGAGTTGATAGAGTCCCATGATCTCGGCGCCCACCAGCCGGGAGAGGAAAATGCGGTAGATAAATCCCAGTACCTGGGCCACCAGACTGGTGCCGGTGAGCAGTAAGGTGCCGTATAACATGGATGAACGGCTCACTTTCAAGGACAGCCCCCCTTTTTCTTCGCTGTTCTACCATATGTGGTCCAGTGCCTGGACATGAGGAGAATTCCCCTTTGACAAGGGGCGAAAAGGTGAGTATCATTATATTTAATACAGTGAAGCGGGAAAGCGCCCGCCGGAAGGAGTTACCCATGATCGCCACCGTTATCAATGTCGTTCTGATTTTATTGGGCAGTTTGCTGGGGCTTGTGTGCAAGGACCATATCAAACCCCGTTTTGCCGCCACACTGACCAGTGCACTGGGGCTGTGTGTGATGGGGATCGGGGTCTCCAGTATGATTGGCACGCAGGATACCCTGTGTGTGATCGTCTGCATGGTCGTGGGAACGCTGTTGGGGGAGGCACTGCGTATCGAAGACCGCCTGGAGGGAATCGGCATACTGGTGCGGGGACGCCTGCTCCGGGGCGGCGGCAACAGCCGTTTTGTGGAGGGATTTGTCAATGCCACAGTCCTGTTCTGCGTGGGAGCCATGGCCATCAACGGAAGCCTGGAGGCGGGCCTCAACCACAACTATTCCATCCTGATTTCCAAGAGTGTCATCGACGGGGTGACCGCCATCACCTTTGCCTCGGCCATGGGCGTGGGTGTGGCCTTCTGTGTGGTGCCCCTCTTCCTCTACCAGGGGGGACTGACGCTGCTGGCTCAGTTTGTAGGCCCCTATCTGCCGCAGGACGTGGTGGTGGAGATGAGCGCAGTAGGGGGGACCATCATCGTGGGCATCGCCCTGAACATGCTGGGACTGCCCCGGGAAAAGATCCGGGTGGGCAATATGCTGCCGGCCATGTTTCTGCCCATGGCCTATCTGCCCCTCTCCCGGTGGCTGACCGCCCTGATGTGAGCATCCTTTCCGCAAAGCACTTCGGATTCCGAAGTGCTTTTTATTTGGAATCTAATCAATGTTAATAAAATAACAAAAGGCGCAAAGACCGCGAAATCGTCAATTTTTTCACTAAGTATTTGTAAAATACCAACAATAAAATGAATGAAAAAAGAAAGCGTGTAGATAAAAAATACGATTTTTTTCAAAAACCCTCTTGCGTATGAGCCAAAAAAGAGCTATACTAAGCGAGGATCGAGAAAACGGAACAGCCAAGAAACCACCTGTAAAGTTGTGCAACTGCGGATAGAAAACCTGCTGTTGCAATTTTTTAGGAGGTTATATGTTAAAAAAATAACAAGCTGCCGGACGGTCCAACAACACTTTACAAGAAACAGGAGGTAGAACGAGTGGCATTTGTGAAGTTTGAGCAACAGGGACACGTTGGAATCATCACCATCGACCGGCCCGATGCGCTCAATGCCCTCAACAGTCAGGTCCTCTCTGATCTGGACGCCGTTCTGGACAGAGTGGAGGCTGAGGATGAGATCTATGTGGTCATCCTCACCGGTGCGGGCCGCTCCTTTGTGGCGGGGGCCGACATCGGGGAAATGAAGGGCTTTACCTCCAGTGACGGAAAGAAATTCGGCGTCCGCGGAGGAAATGTGTTCCTCAAGCTGGAGAATCTGTCCAAGCCTGTGATCGCCGCGGTCAACGGCTTTGCGCTGGGCGGCGGATGCGAGCTGGCCATGGCCTGTGACATCCGCCTGGCCAGTGAGAAGGCCAAGTTCGGTCAGCCCGAGGTGGGCCTGGGGATTACACCCGGCTTCGGCGGGACGCAGCGTCTGCCCCGTATCGTGGGGGTTTCCAAGGCCATGGAGCTCATTCTGACCGCCCGGGTCATCGGTGCAGCCGAGGCCAAGGAGATCGGCCTGGTGTCTGCGGTCTGTCCGCCGGAAGAGCTGATGGAGCGCGCCATGGAACTGGCCCAGGCGATCTGTGCCAATGCACAGATCGCAGTGCGGGAGTCCAAGCGCTGCATCCGGATGGGAATGCAGACCGATATCCACACCGCCGCGGCCTTCGAGGCGGAGGCCTTCGGCGTCACCTGTGGCACGGCCGACAAGGATGAGGGCATGGGCGCCTTTTTGGAGAAGCGGAAGGAAAAGCATTTCCTCAACCGCTGATCTGGACCGTTTTTAAAAATGATTGAGCAAACTGAGGCACGCAGAGCAAGATCCAATACACAGCATGTCACCAACCATGAGCAGGAACATTCCGTACCACCGCGAAAGAACGCGCGGGCGGACCGAACGGGTCCGCAGGGTACTTTAGCATTTGGGATCAACTGAATTTTGGGAGGACTATGTTTATGAAAAAGATCGTTATCATCGGCGGCGGCACCATGGGCCTGGGCATCGGCCAGGTTTTTGCGACCAAGGGTATCGATACCGTGATCCGCTCCACCAGCGAGCAGAGCGCCGAGAAGCATAAGAACAGCCTCATTAAAAGCCTGGATAAGCGCATTGCCAAGGGCAAGCTGGACGAGGCCGGCAAGGAGGCCCTGCTCTCCAAGCTGACCTTTACGACCGAC
Organism: Clostridium sp. J1101437_171009_A5; assembly: GCF_015547905.1. Taxonomy (NCBI): domain Bacteria; kingdom Bacillati; phylum Bacillota; class Clostridia; order Eubacteriales; family Clostridiaceae; genus Clostridium; species Clostridium sp. J1101437_171009_A5. Next base: position 1,954 of record NZ_JADMVY010000014.1, on the reverse strand, counting down.
ATCAACGCTGCGGCTGACGCCGATCTGGTTGTGGAGTCCGCCGTGGAGGAGCTCTCCCTGAAGAAGGAGCTCTTCGCTCAGCTGGATGCCATCTGCAAGCCCGAGGCCATCCTGGCCACCAACACCTCCTCCATCTCCATCACCGACATCGCCTCCGCCACCAAGCGGGCCGACAAGGTGATCGGTATGCACTTCTTCAACCCCGCCCCCGTGATGAAGCTCATTGAGGTCATCCGCGGCGTAAACACCTCCGACGAGACGTTCAAGGCGATCTTTGACCTCTCCAAGGACGTGGGTAAGGATCCTGTGGAAGTAGACGAGGCCCCCGGTTTTGTCGTCAACCGCCTGCTCATCCCCATGATCAACGAGGGTATCAATGTGGTCGAGAGCGGCATCGCCTCTGTGGAGGACGTGGACAAGGCCATGAAACTGGGCGCCAATCATCCCATGGGTCCCCTGGAGCTGGGCGACTTTATCGGCCTGGACGTGTGTCTGGCCATCATGGATGTTCTCTATAAGGAGACCAACGATCCCCGTTACCGCGCTTCCCTGCTGCTGCGCAAGATGGTCCGCGGCGGCCGTCTGGGCCGTAAGACCGGCATCGGTTTCTACGACTACAGCAAGAAGTAATTCCAGTATTCGGATAGCCGGGGACGGAGATCGTCCCCGGCTCCCAGCCGTATATGTGTATTTTTATCTAGAAGGAGCAAAGCAATATGGATTTTCATCTGTCCAAAGAGCATGAGATGCTTCGGAAAATGTACCGTGAGTTCGCCCAGAATGAGGTGAAGCCCTTGGCCGAGGAGATCGACGAGGAGGAGCGCTTCCCCGAGGAGACCGTCAAGAAGATGGCCAAGCTGGGCATGATGGGCATCTATTTCCCCAAGGAGTACGGCGGCGCCGGCGCCGATGTGCTGGCTTATTCCATGGCGGTGGAGGAGCTGGCCAAGGTGTGCGGCACCACCGCTGTCGTTGTGTCCGCCCACACCTCCCTGTGCTGCGCCCCCATCTTTGAGAACGGCACCGAGGAGCAGAAGAAGAAGTACCTGCCCAAGCTCTGCTCCGGCGAGTGGATCGGCGCCTTTGGCCTGACCGAGCCCAACGCCGGTACCGATGCTTCCGGACAGCAGACCACCGCGGTGCTGGAGGGAGATCACTATGTGCTCAACGGCTCCAAGATCTTCATCACCAACGCCGGCTTTGCCAATGTGTTCATCGTCTTTGCCATGACTGATCCCAAGGCGGGCAACCACGGCATCTCCGCCTTCATTGTGGAGCGGGACTTCCACGGATTCTCCATCGGTAAGCACGAGAAGAAGATGGGCATCCGCGGCTCCTCCACCTGTGAGCTGATCATGGAGGACTGCATCGTGCCCAAGGAGAACCTGCTGGGCAAGGAAGGCAAGGGCTTCAAGATCGCTATGAAGACGCTGGACGGCGGCCGTATCGGCATCGCCTCTCAGGCTCTGGGCCTGGGCGAGGGCGCCGTGGAGGAGGCCATCAACTACACCAAGGAGCGCGTGCAGTTTGGCCGCCGCCTGTCTCAGTTCCAGAACACCCAGTTCCAGCTGGCCGATATGCACACCCGCATGCAGGCTGCCCAGTTCCTGGTGTACTCCGCTGCGATGAAGAAGCAGAATGGCGAGCCCTACTCCATGGACGCCGCCATGGCCAAGCTCTTCGCCGCTGAGGCCGCCAGTGATGTGACCCGCCGCGCCGTTCAGCTCTTTGGCGGCTATGGCTACACCCGTGAGTACCCCGTGGAGCGCATGATGCGCGACGCCAAGATCACCGAGATCTACGAGGGTACCAGCGAGGTTCAGCGCATGGTCATTTCCAGCCATCTGGGCGTGAAGTAAGGAACGGAGGATATTGACATGAAAGCAATCGTATGTGTGAAGCAGGTGCCGGATACCTCCGGTAAGGTTGCGGTGAAGGCGGACGGCACCATGGA
>NZ_JADMVY010000013.1:39921-95539 GCF_015547905.1 Clostridium sp. J1101437_171009_A5 | reverse complement strand
GCTTCCGCTCGGTTTCTTCTCACTTTTCGACTCGTTTCAGTGCCCTCTCGTGAGGCGCTCAGATAGAATACCACCCCACACCACTTTTGTCAACACCTTTTTCACTTTTTCTTTCCTTTTTTCGTTTTCCCCTTCTCTCCCCTTAATTACTATATAAGAGAAATGGACATTGCGCCTCTTTTTGAAGTGTGCTACTCTATATAAGTATTCCTATCAAACTCGAACCGGACAGAAAGGTAGATGTCGCCCATGCCAATTCGTATTCCTGATTCTCTTCCCGCTCGCACCACCCTTGAGGGAGAAAACATCTTTGTCATGACGGAATATCGGGCGATGCATCAGGATATCCGCCCGCTGAATGTTCTGATCCTGAACCTGATGCCCACGAAGATCGTGACCGAGACCCAAATCCTGCGAAAGCTCTCCAACACTCCGCTTCAGATCCAGGTTGAGCTTCTTCAGACCAGCAGCTATGTCTCCCGCCACACCGATGAATCCCACCTCTCTTCTTTCTATACGACCTTCTCCCAGGTGAAGGACCGGAAGTTTGACGGCATGATCATCACTGGCGCTCCGGTGGAGAATATGGAATTTGACCAGGTGGATTACTGGCCGGAGCTCTGTGAGATCATGGAGTGGAGCCGTACCCACGTGCATTCCACACTTCATATCTGCTGGGGAGCCCAGGCAGGACTGTATTTCCATCACGGAATTCAAAAGCGCAGTCTCCCCAAAAAGCTCTTTGGTGTCTATGAGCACAAGGTGCTCAAGCCCAGCTCTCCCCTGTTCCGCGGATTTGACGATGTCTTTTTTGCCCCTAACTCCCGCTATACCGAGGTATGGGCAGATGATATCCTGAGCCGCCCCGAGCTGGAGCTCATCGCCACGTCAGAGCAGGCCGGTGTATTTGCCGTCAAAACCCAGGACAGTCGCCGGTTCTATATCATGGGGCATCCGGAATATGATCCGGATACCCTGGCCAAGGAATATCGACGGGATGTAGAGAAGGGCTTGGATATTGATGTTCCCGCCAACTACTTCCCCGACAATGATCCCAGTCGTCCTCCCATTGTACGCTGGCGCTCTGCCGGACAGCTGCTCTACACGAACTGGCTGAATTACTATGTATATCAGACCACGCCATATGATATTCGGGAGATCTGATTCGGAAATCCGAAATATAAAACACAACCCCCCAGCCATCCATCGTGGCTGGGGGGCTACTTCTGATTCTGGATTTCCGTCATGTCTCAACCTCTTGCTTTCTACAGATTTGCGCTTGCTGAGATCCTTGCTGGTGAAGTGTTCCTCGCCTTTGCAGTTACCCAAAAACTTCTTCTACGCTAAGTCTTCCTTCAACGATATTTCGCTTCCGGGGCTTTGGCGCTTTTTCTCACACACGTGAGGTAGTTTGGAACTTGTGACGTCTGGATCTTCTCTTGCCTGGATCACTTGCGCTGCTATGGATCTTCCTCTTCGGATCGATCCACGGAAAGGATTTTTCTGTCCTAGTACATTGGACTCTCTCCTTTCTTTCTGGCTATATTGTACTATTGTTTTCCCGTTTTGTCAATGCCTTTTTAGAAATATCATCTAAAATCTTCTGCACATGTCCCCCATTGACTTTTCACTGTGCTCTTCTCTATAATGACCATAAAAGCGATTTCCCCAAACACAAAGGAGGTCTGTCTCATGGCACGCCCAATCAAACGTAGGCGGATCTGTCAGCTGCCCAAAGTGGTGGAGTTTGTGCCGCTCCAATCCTGTACCGGTCAGATTGACATGACGATCGATGAATACGAGGCCATCCGCCTCATTGACCACCTGGGCCTTTCTCAGGAGGAGTGTGCCCAGCAGATGAAGGTTGCCCGCACTACCGTGCAGGCTATTTATGAGTCCGCCCGGCACAAACTGGCGGAGGCTCTGGTCTGCGGAAAACGGCTTTCCATCCGCGGCGGTGTCTATGACCTCTGTCCCCATGCCCATGGCTGCTGTGGAAAGCCCTGCCCACGCCGCCAGACCAGTGAGGAGCGCTGAGCCTTTTATTTATTGACTTATGTCAGAAACAGGTGTACAATACGTATATCAGCTAAAAAATAGGAGGCATTGGCATGAACATCGCAGTCACCTATGAAAACGGACAGATTTTTCAGCACTTCGGGCATTGCCAGCAGTTTAAGGTCTATGAGGTAGAGGGCTCCCAGATCCTCTCCTCCAAGGTCATTGACGCCAACGGCAGCGGCCACGGCGCGCTGGCCGGTTTCCTTCAGCAGCACGGAGTTAATGTTCTCATCTGCGGCGGCATCGGCGGCGGCGCCCGCACGGCGCTGGCCCAGGCCGGGATTCAGCTTTACCCCGGCGCTTCCGGCAGCGCAGATGAAAATGTGGCGGCCCTTCTGGCCGGCGCTCTCCGTTACGATCCCAACACGGTCTGCTCCCACCACCATCATGAGGAGGGCCATACCTGCGGCGACCACGGATGCGGCGAGCATCATCACGACTGTTCTCATCATGAGCATTAAAAAAATCCGCCCTTTATCAAAGGGCGGATTTTTTTAGTTTAATCCAAAGAGGACCAGCAGCAGGCCATATGCCACGCTGGCACTGATGCCGAATACCAACACCGGCCCCGCAATGGTAAACATTTTGGCTGCCACACCGGTCACCAGTCCTTCGCTTTTGAATTCCAGCGCCGGGGAGACCATGGCATTTGCAAATCCCGTAATGGGGACCAGCGTTCCGGCGCCAGCCCGCTTGGCCAGCTTATCAAAGGTCCCCAGTCCAGTCAGAAGAGCCGCCAAAAAGATCAAGGTAATGGATACCGCGCCTCCGGCGGCATCCGCATCCATACCCCGGCTCATATAAAACTGCCGCAGTCCCTGCCCTCCGGCACAGATCAGCCCGCCCACCAGAAAGGCCCATATCAGGTCTTTCCAGAGGGGCGACCGCCCCGCTTTTGCTTTGACATAGGCCCCGTATTCCCGGTTGGTCATATCCATTTGCGCATCCTCCTTTGTTCTTGATTTTAGTGTGGGCCAACTCTTATTTTTTATACAGCTGATCTTCATCCTTTTGTCAGGTTTCTTTCTAATTCTTTGATAAAGTATGATACTTTCTTACGGAAGGATAAAGGTTGCTGGAAAGCCCTTGTCATTGCGCATACCATGTGATATCTTGTGCCCACCGGTGTCCTTGTACCGGTCATTTCAATATTAGGAAGTGATCTTATGCTCAGAAGAAAGGTTCCCTTTCTCCTTGCAGGTTGTCTTGTCCTCAGTCTGGCGTTAAGTTCCTGCAGTATTCCTGCACTGGGAGGGGGCACTCCCTCTCCTTCTCCCTCCGCATCACTCCCCGCAGACACCCCAGCTCCCTCCAGCACCCCGGAGCTTGAAACCGAAACTGTAACCGGCACATTCTATCTAGTGGATACCGAATTGGATTATATGGTTCTTGCCTCCGGTGATAGCTATTTTCAATTCAGCCTCAATGGTGTCGATGTCTCCCATGTAGCTCCCGGCGACCGCGTCGTCGTTACATATACCGGCACATTGGATGCTGATTCGGAGAAAATCACTGCCGATCTGGTCTCCGTGGAGCGTGCCTCATAACTCTCTTTCCCCCTCTTTGACATGGAGCGGCGCATTCCGAATCGGAATGCGCCGCTCCATCCGTTTATCCGTCGCTCTGGCGTCTTCCAAAGAGCGCGTCCTGCCGCTCTTCTCCGCCAAAGAGATTGTTATACTGGACCCGTTCATAGTCCTGGATCCATTCCGTGTACCCATTGCTCTCCAAATGGCTGTACGCCTTTCCCTGGGTATCCCAATATCCCGGGAAGGACAACGCAGGCACGCTCTCCTGCATCTGCCACAGGAAATTCCCATACAGGCTGCTCTCGATTCCGGCATACCGCAGCACATGCTGCCGCAAAAAGTTCAGGCTGGTGATCTCAGGCCCCTCCTGGGGAAGGGGATAATTGGCCCAGATCACAAAGGGCACCTGGAATTTCCCCATGTACTGCTCCATGGTCATCTCACTCTGTGTCACACCATAGGCCTTATCCAGGAAGGCCTGTTCCACGGACGGCTGGTGGTCTCCAAACATGACCACCAGCGTGGGCTCCTCCATCTGCTCCAGATAGGAGATGAGCTGGGCAAAGGCCTCATCCGTCTTATTCGCCAGGGTCAGATACTGCTCTGCCATGGGATAAATCCCCGGCTCATCGGTCAAGGTCACCTCGGCGGGATAGTCCTCCACCGTGTAGCTCCCGTGGTTTTGAATGGTCACGTTGAAGAGGAACAGGGGTTTCCCCTCCTCCTTGTGTTCCAATTCCCAGATCAGCTGGGCAAAGTCCGAGGCATCGCTCACATATCCATGCTCCTCCGTCTGGGGCACATCCATATCCTCTCTGCATTTAAAGGTGTCGAAGCCCAGGCGGGGGTAGGCGATATTTCTCTGCCAGGACGTTCTGGCCCCCGGATGAAAGGCCCGGGTCTCATAGCCGTTCTCCCGCAGGAGGGAAGCCATGGAGTCGGTAGGGCCCAGCACATACTGCTGATAGGGGATGCTGCCCGAGGGCAGGAAGGCCATGGAGTTGCCGGTCAAAAACTCAAATTCACTGGCGCTGGTACCGGCGCCGAAGACCGAGGCATATGCCTTTCCCCGGATCGTATTGTCCAGAGAATCAATGTAGTCGGTCAAACTCTCGCTAAGGGAGAGGTTTCCAAAGGATTCAAAATCCGCCCAGGACTCATTCATGATGGCGATGATATTGGGGTGTTCCACGTTTACTGCCGCAGAGGGCACCTCGTCCGCTCCCTCCACAATGGCCGAGACTCGCTCCGCCGTGGTATCCTCCGGGGGCGTCACCTGCATAAATTCGGTATTGCGCAGAAATACAGCCACCGCTCCGCCATTGCGGTACGCCCCGGTCTGGTCCCATACGTCGGTCTCCACGCCGAAGGCGGCCAGGCACTGGGGCTGAAGCACCGGGAACAGGCACAGCCCGCCCAACAGCAGACCGCCCAGCCGAAGGGGCAGACTGCGGCGGCTGGGACGGAAGGTGCCCCCTCGAATCTGATGGCGCAGTCCCCAGATCAGCAGCGCCATGATTGCCATAGCCGCGGCCATCTGCCAGGTCAGCGTATACCGATAGCTTCCCGCTACTGCCGCCGCAGTGCCCAGCGCGGTGAAATCCCAGGGCAGAATGGGAGTCCCACGGAACACGGACACAAAGTAGTTGGCCGCTCCCCACAGCCCTGCCGCGGCGTGCAGCACGATGCAGCAGATGGCCGGATAGCCGGAAATGGCGCAGGCGAGCCAATAGAGCCCGGCCAGGCACGCCGTATTGGCCAGCGTGATCCCCACCCCCATCTCCCAGGGCATGGCCCCCAGGATAAACTGCATGAGCCAGAAGGCGCTCAGGGGCGGCAGGAGCAGCAGGGCAGCTTTGCCAAAATAAGTTCCAATTTTCTTTGTTTGATTCGATATCTGAACTGTTTGCATTCGAAATTCTCCCATGTTTCTTTTCGTGGCAGGAGTCGTCATTATACACCCATTTGCCCTTCCTGTCAAAATGGGACAAAAAAGCACACCGGCATTTCGGTTTGAAATACCGGTGTGTCTGTGCCCGGGATCAGATTTCCTCCGCCTGGCCGAGGTGTCCTCCGGATGCCTCGATGGCACGGCGGGTCTCTTCCTGCCGCTCCTCGATGGCTTCCTTCAGAAGCATATCCTTCACCTTCATCAGACGAATGGTGGTGGCGCGTTCATTTTCATCCAGCTTCATGGAGATATACTTGATGGCCTCCTGCATCTGAGGGATCTTGACATACTCCAGCGCGTTGACGCGGCGGCGGGTCTTTTCGATCTCCTCTGCCAGGAGCTGACTGGTCTTTTCGATCTCAGCCAGCTTGAGCATATCCCGAAAGACGGATGCCATGCTGTCTACGGCGTCATCCAGTTCGCCGGAAGTGGTGGCAAAGCCGTAGGGATAGACCTCTCCGGGGTCCTCGCTCTTGGTCTTGAAGTGGTAGACGGGCACATTGACCGACATGATGTTCTGGAAGCTCATATCCAGCTCCACACTCTGCTTGGGGTAGAGCAGGGACTGCTCCAGCATCTCGCCGGACATGAGGGCCGAGGCCACCGTAAAGGAGCCATAGGCCTGCATGAGGGCGTCTTCCACCTTTTTGCGCAGGGCCCGGTTTTCCCGCACCACATCCAGAAACTGCTTCATCAGCTCGTCGCGCTTGTCTTTGAGCAGTTTATGGCCCCGGACAGCTGTCTTGAGCCGGCCCTTCAGCCGGGTCAGTTCCATGCGGGTGGGGTTCACGTTGATGGCCGGCATGCGTTATCCCTCCTTTTTCGGGAGGTACTTTTCGATAAACTCCGGCTTGATGCGCTTGAGCTCGGCGGGGGGCAGAATGGAGAGCAGCTCCCAGCCCAGATCCAGGGTCTCCTGGATGGTCCGGTTGGTCTCATTGCCCTGAGAGACATAGCGCTTCTCGAACTCATCTGCAAACTTGGCGTACAGCAGATCGGTGGGACTCAGAGCCGCTTCGCCCAGAATGGACATCAGCTCCTTGTTCTCCTTACCGGTGGAGTACGCGGCAAAGAGCTGGTTCATGGTACCAGAGTGGTCCTCACGGGTCTTGCCCACGCCGATGCCCTTGTCCTTCAGACGGGACAGGGAGGGCAGCACATCCACAGGCGGGTTGATGCCCTTGCGGAAGAGCTCACGGCTCAGGATGATCTGTCCCTCGGTGATATAGCCGGTCAGGTCGGGGATGGGGTGGGTCTTGTCGTCCTCCGGCATGGTCAGAATGGGAATCAGGGTGATGGAGCCGGGCTTGCCCAGCTGACGGCCGGCGCGCTCGTAGATGGTCGCCAGGTTGGTGTAGAGGTAGCCGGGATAGCCGCGGCGGCCCGGGACCTCCTTCTTGGCGGCCGAAACCTCACGCAGCGCCTCGGCGTAGTTGGTGATATCGGTCAGGATGACCAGTACGTGCATGCCCTTCTCAAAGGCCAGGTACTCGGCGGCCGTCAGCGCCATACGCGGGGTGGCGATACGCTCGACGGCGGGGTCATTCGCCAGGTTGGTGAAGAGGACGGTACGGTCGATGGCGCCGGTGCGCTTGAACTCCTGCACGAAGAAGTCGGACTCCTCAAAGGTGATGCCGATGGCGGCAAACACCACGGCGAAGTTGCCCGCGTCGTCGCCCAGCACCTTGGCCTGACGGGCGATCTGGGCAGCCAGAGCCGCGTGGGGCAGACCGGAGCCGGAGAAGATGGGCAGCTTCTGCCCGCGGACCAGGGTATTCAGGCCGTCGATGGTGGAGATACCGGTCTGGATAAACTCGTTGGGGTAGTCACGGGCGGCGGGGTTCATGGCCAGGCCATTGATGTCCCGGTGCTCCTCCGCCAGGATCTCGGGGCCGCCGTCGATGGGACGGCCCATGCCGTTGAACACGCGTCCCAGCATATCGCCGGACACGCCCAGCTCCAGGGGATGGCCCAGGAAGCGGATCTTGGAGTCCTTCAGGTTGATGCCGGCGCTGGCCTCAAAGAGCTGGACCACCGCGTTGTCGCCGTTGACCTCCAGCACCTGGCAGCGGCGGACGGTGCCGTCGGGCAGCTCAATCTCGCCCAGTTCGTCGTAGGCGACGCCCTGCACTTTCTTGACCACCATCAGAGGACCGTTGACCTCCTGGATCGTTTTATATTCCCGGATCATACGTCCAGTCCTCCTTTCTCGGCACATGCGTCGATCTCACTGGCCATGCTGCGGGCGATATCGGCGTAGACCTCCACATACTGGTCCGCCTCGGCGCTCTTGGCGCGGCCGATCCGCTCCCGGGCAGGGATGGCAAAGAGATCCACCGTCTGGGCGCCCTTCTCAATGGCGGCGCGGCACAGGCGGTCATAGCTCAGAATCAGAGAGAGCAGCTTCTCCTGCCGGTCATAGCTGGAGTAGCTGTCGATGTCCACAAAGGCGTTCTGCTGGAGGAAGTCCTCCCGCACCATCTTGGCCGTCTCCAGGGTCAGCTGATCGCTGGGCGAGAGGGAATCCTTGCCCACCAGCTGCACGATCTCGTTCAGGCTGGCCTCCTCCTGAAGGATGGACATGGCCTTCTCACGGTCCACCAGGAACTCCTTGCCCAGCTTCTCGTCAAACCAGGGCTTGAGGGAGTCCAGATACAGGGAGTAGGAGTTGAGCCAGTTGATGGCCGGGAAGTGGCGCTTGTACGCCAGGGAGGAGTCCAGGGCCCAGAACACCTTGACGATGCGCATGGTGGCCTGGGAGACAGGCTCGGACAGGTCGCCGCCGGGAGGCGAGACTGCGCCTACGGCGGTCAGAGAACCTCTGCGGTCCTCATCGGAGCCGATGCACTCCACCATACCGGCGCGCTCGTAGAACTGCGCCAGACGGGAGGAGAGGTAGGCGGGGTAGCCTTCTTCGCCGGGCATCTCTTCCAGACGGCCCGACATCTCACGCAGGGCCTCGGCCCAGCGGGAGGTGGAGTCGGCGATGACAGCCACGTCATAGCCCATGTCACGGAAGTACTCGGCGATGGTGATCCCGGTGTAGATGGAGGCCTCACGGGCGGCCACGGGCATATCGGAAGTATTGGCGATAAGCACCGTGCGCTTCATCAGGGACTCGCCGGTACGGGGGTCCTTCAGCTCAGGGAACTCCCGCAGCACGTCGGTCATCTCATTGCCGCGCTCGCCGCAGCCGATGTAGACCACGATGTCCACATCCGCCCACTTGGCCAGCTGGTGCTGCACCACGGTCTTGCCCGAGCCGAAGGGGCCGGGCACGGCGGCGGTACCGCCCTTGGCGATGGGGAACATGGTGTCGATGATGCGCTGGCCGGAGCACAGGGGCGCTTTGGGGGGATACTTGTGCTTATAGGGGCGTCCCACACGGACGGGCCACTTCTGCACCATGGTGAGGGAGACGCTCTCACCCTTGTCGGTCTTGAGGACCGCCACGGTCTCCTCCACGGTGTAGTCGCCGGCCACAGCCACCATCTCCAGCGTACCGCTCATCTTGGGGGGGATCATGATCTTGTGGAGCACCACGCTGGTCTCCTGTACCGTTCCGATCACGTCGCCGCCCTGGACCTTGTCGCCCACCTTGGCCACGGGGGTGAAGGCCCACTTCTTCTCCCGGCTCAGAGCCGGGACCTCGATTCCGCGGGTGATGTTGGCGCCCGCCTTGTGCATGATCTCCTCCAGCGGACGCTGGATACCGTCGTAGATATTTTCAATGAGGCCGGGCCCCAGCTCCACCGCCAGGGGGGAGCCGGTGGTAATCACCTCGGCGCCAGGCCCCAGACCGGAGGTCTCCTCGTAGACCTGGACGGAGGCGGAATCCCCGTTCATATTCAGGATCTCGCCGATCAGACGCTGTTCGCCCACGCGGACCACGTCGGCCATGTTGGCGTTTTCCATCCCGGTGGCTACCACTAGAGGACCGGAAACCTTAACAACTTTGCCCATTCGGTTTCAACCTTCTTTCAAGGCAGATTTCAAACTCATTGCCTCTCCGCCGGAGAGGACTTTTCCGCCGCGGCTTTTTACAGGATATCCGCGCCAACGGCCCGTTCCACCGCGCTTTTCACATTGGCCATACCGATCCCCAGGGAACCTTCCTTCCCGGGAATGAGGATGATCGCGGGTGTGAGCTCATCCTTGTAGCGGTTTACGTCGGCCTCCATCTGAGCAGCCGCCTGCTCGGTGAGATAGATCACCGCGTAATTTTCTCTGGCCAGGGCGTGGAGCACCCGGCGGGCCTCCTCCACGCTCTCCACCGGAAACACGTCCAGTCCCAGGGCCTTGAAGCCCAGAACGCTGTCCTTGTCTCCCAGTACTGCAATCTTATACATAGGCATCACGCAGCCTTTCCCGGATAATATCCGCGCTCAGACCGGCCATACGTCCGGAAAGGATGGTGCGGATGGCGGTGATCTCCGCCTCCCGGGCATAGAGGTAGCCAATGATCGGATGCTCTCCGAAGGGCACCCGCCGGGCCGTACACAGATAGGCGTTGACCGCATTGTCACAGGCCCGCTCAAACGCGGTGAAGGAGTGCCCCTGACCGGCCATCAGACCGGCACCCAGGGCGGCAGCCTCCGCCAGCGCCCCGCCCTGGAAGAGGGCGGTCAGCTCGCTGCTCTTGGTCTGGCACAGAGTGCTCTCCTCAATGCTGCCGCCGGGGACCAAGGCCAGGGCGAGAAAATCGCTCCCCTTCCCCATCCGGGCCGCGCGCACCACCGAGCGCAGGTTGGCCGCATCGGCCAGCAGGCGCACATAGCCGGTCAGAAAAGGACTTCCCACCGCCTTGGCCGCGCCGATCATCTCCTGAAAATAGGCCTTATCCAGGATGAAGTCGGCCAGCTGCGGGTCCTGGGTGGCGGCCAGCGTCTCCTTGGCCTTGCCCGCCGCCGTGCGGAAGATATCACTGTAATCCCGCAGCTCCTCCCGGCGGAAATCGTCGGTCAGCTTGACCGGGGAGTACCGCCCTCCGCTGGAGAGGTAAAGTCCCGCGTCTACGCCCATGGCTTCCGCCTTGATGAGCGTCTTGATGTTGTGATAGTCGTATTTCATCTGAAATACATCGATGAGGTGCTTGTCTGGCACAGCCGTGCGCAGATCCTGATAGACCGCGTCCCGGGCTTTGGCCAGCACCTCGTCCAGCGCCGTTGCAGTGAGCCGGGAGAGCTCTCCATAGCCGCACTCGCTCAGGACCTTGGCGGCCTCCTCGTCCGTGCGTGCATCGATCATCCGCTCCATGCGCTCCCGGGTCAGCAGCCGGTTCTCCATGGCCCGCACCCGGGTGGAAATGCTGAGATAATCCGTGTCTTTCAACTTTTTGGACAAGACACTTCCTCCTTTCCCGTCTGGGGAGCGGAATCAAGCTCCTTCATGGAAGAGGACCTTGGCCACAGCAGCGTCCATCTCACGGCGCTGCATGCGGACCAGAGTCTCAAAGGTGCCGTTGACTTCCACATCTCCGTCGCTGAGGATGAAGCCGCCGCCGATGGGGCGGGTCTCCACCGCCAACGTCAGGTGTCCCCGCTCACCCAACAGTTCGTTTGCGCGGGTGACCGCCGCCTTTCCATAACGGGGCCGGTCCTTCTGCGAGAAGATGACCTGCTCACTCCCGGACTGGCTGGCCTTGGTAATCAGTTTGGCCAGCAGTTCCACATACTCCTGCTCCGGCAGGCTGAGAAGATCCTCCAGCGCCTTGCGGAAGGCCTCTTCCAGGACCTCCTGCTTGGCCGCCAGGATCAGCTTGCGGGCCTCCAGCTGTGCCACACTGGCCAGCCGCTCCTCCCGCTCTTCCGCCGTCTTGCGGCCCCGGGAGAGGATCTCCTCCGTCTCCTGGGTGCACCGCTGGTCGTACTCCGCGGCGATCTGAGCCGCTTCCGCCGCCGTCTGGGCCTGGATCTCTGCGATCTCCTGGTCCACGTCGGCATTGATGCGGCTGGTGATTTTATCGATTCCGTCCATGATGTCGTCTACCGCCTTTCCACAGTGGGGCGTCCCGATCAGGCGCTGATGTTGATGATCATCAGCATGGAGGCCAGCAGGGACAGGATGGCATAGAACTCAACGGTGATGCACAGCACCATGCCCTTGGCCCAGTCGTCCGGCTTCTTGGCCAGAATGTTGATGGAACCGGCAGCCACGCGGCCCTGCGCGATGGCGGAGAAGAGGCCGCCCAGCGCCATGGGGAGGCAGGCAAAGAGGTACTGCATGCCCTGGGCAATGGTCAGCTCAGGCAGGGTGCCGGAGAGCAGGCCCATGCGGAAGATGGCGAAGAACCACACCACCAGACCATACAGGCCCTGGGTGCCGGGGATAACCTGAAGGATCATGACCTTACCAAACTTGGAAGGGTCCTCGCACAGCAGGCCGGTGCCGGCCTCACCGGCGATGCCGGTGCCCTTTGCCGAGCCGATGCCGCTCAAAACTGCCGCCAGGCCGGCGCCCAGCAGGGCCAGGGCCAGGCCGCCGATGCTGCCCAGGAAAGTCAGACTCTGCTGCAGCTCCATCAATGCATTCATATCAGTCATTGTTAGTTCCTCCTCAAACGATTACTCTTGAATATCCACAAATTTCGTGTTGATCTCCAGCGGTCGGAACGGCTTGCCGCCGTCCTGATAGAATTTTCCGAAGTACTCCAGGCACTGCAGACGCAGGTCATGGACGTAGCATCCCAGCAGGTTGAGCGCAAAGTTGAGCGCGTTGCCCGCCATGGAAATGATCACGAAGATCACCACATTTCCGGGGATGGCGCCCAGTGTATTGAACACCTGGGCAATGACCGAACCGGCCAGCATCAGGGCCATCAGTCGGGAATAAGAGAGGATATCGCCAAAGTATCCGGTCACATGGTTATAGAGCGAGCCAAAGATCCCGGTGATCTTTCCAAATCCCTTGTTTGTGACCACCGGACCGGCTACCACCAGAATACCGCCAAGTGCCAGGACCAGAGGGGTCACGCCCAGGATGGCCAGGCCCGCTCCCACAAAGACCACCCACCAGGTGGCCTCTTCCCAGAGCGCGTCCATATACTGGCCCTCCTTCAGCTTTTTCACAAAGCTGATGAGCATACCCGCATTGATCTGTACAAAGCCCAGTACCATGGACCCCACCAGGATCTGCAAGGTGTTGTCCAGCGGTGTGAACAGGGGCTTCCAGAACCAGACGAACTGGCTTTCCGGGTTGATAACCTTGAGCAGCTGCGGGATAAAATCACCGAAGAAGCCGCCGGTCAGGGCGCCCATTACAAAGGTACTGATGCCGCACAGCCCCAGCAGGGCAAAGAAGTTGTGCATCCCGCCCTTTGGTCTGGCCTTCTTGAGTACGAATACCGAGGCCAGCATCATCAGCAGGCCGTAGCCCATATCCGCCATCATGATGCCGTAGAAGAGAATGAAGAAGGGCGCCATCAGCGGGTTGGGATCGATCCCGTTATAGGCCGGGAGCGAATACATCTCCGTGACCATGTTCAGCGGCCGAGTCAGCGCATTGTTCTTGAGCTTGACCGGAACGCTGGGATAGTCCTCTTCTGTGGGGTCTTCCGCCTGAAACGCACATCCGAAGGGCTCCAGTTTCTGCCGCAGGACATCCAGCGACTCGGCCGGGGCCCAGCCCTCCAGGAAGAAGGCGGTCTCGGTGTCCCGCAGACGGCTCTTGGCCTCCTCCCGGCGCACCTCCTGGGCCGCCCGGTCGGCACAGCGCTCCAGCGCTTCTCTGGCCCCCTTCTGGTCCGCAATACCGGCTTTTGCCGCTTCCAGCTCGCGCTCCAGTTCCGCCAGCGTCTCATCCAGCTTTCGGTCGTTTTCCCGGGCGGTGCCGGTCCAGCCCTTCAGGCTGGCCAGGGAGAAGCCGTAATCCTTGAGGACCTGATCCGCCGCTTCCTCCGCCGCCTTGTGGCAGGCAAAGAAGAGATAGTGGGCATTTTGATCGGCACTGATCTCGGTGAGCTGTACCAGATCCGTAACGCCCTTCAGCGCGCTCAGAAGCTCCTCCATGACCACCTTTCCGGGCACCGTGCCCAGGCGGATGGTCACCTCACGGGTCGAGGCCGTCTCCAACGGCAGATCCAGTCCGAGCCAGGGGGCGAGCGCCATCTTCTGGCTCTTCACCTTGCTCATCTCGGCATTGAGTCCCGTGATATGCTGCTCTGCCTCCACGAGCTTGTGCGCTGTATCCAGTGCGGCCCGGTATGCCTCCTCGTCAAACAGCTCCCGCTCGGAAATGACGGGCCGCGCCTTGAGCAGTCCGCCCTTTGCGGGAGCATATTTTTTGAGGATACCCAGGGCTGCCAAAGCGGCCGCACTGGCCTCTCTGGCCTCGTTGAGCGCCCGGTCATCCGGCCGGGAAAGGCCCTGCCAGGCCGCGCCCTCCAGATCGGAGGGCTCATCGATCTCCACACAGCCTGCCCGCTGGAGTACCCGGAGAATCTCTTCTCTGTCTGACCGCATGCCAAAGAGGCGAATCCGCTTCATTTTGACGATGGACATCAGACATTCACAACCCTTCTGACAATGAGTGCCGCGGCATCCGCCAGTCGGCCCTCAGCCTCCTGCCGGAGCGCGTCGCAGGCCTGCCTGGTCTCGGCCAGCACCTGCTCCGTGTGTTTGGAGGCACGCTCTTCGGCCTCCTGCAAAAATCCCTTCACCTGCGCCTCAGCCTGGATCCGGGCGGAGCTCAAACGCTCCTCCCCGGCGCGGCGGGCGTCCGCGACGGTCTTTTTCGCCTGCGCCAGTGCCTCGTTCTTGCGCTGCTGCGCCAGCGTCTCGGCCTCTGTCACCTGCTTGATTCCCTCCAAAGACATATCTTCACCGCCTTTCTTTTGGTCGTATTCCATAATAAACCATCCTGATTATATTGAAATCATACTCGAACTGTCTATAAAATGCAAGTTCAATTTTCCAACCGAATCGTTGTAGTACCTGTCTTTTTTTGCAACTAAACCATTCAGTATACTTCTTATTTTTGTTAAATTTTTGACTATTGGGTCTGTTTTTTGTGCAATCAAACCCTTTCTATCTCCCAGGCTTTTCGCCATATAGAAATTCCCGCATCTTTTTTGTGCATTTTGTATACTCATCAGTTTGTTTTCCCAAAGTGTCCCTGCCCTGGAACACTCACAGTGTTCCCGCTCTTTCCCCCTTCCACACACGTTTCCCCGCAAAAAAGACGGCGGCATGGAGATCCATGCCGCCGTCTTACCAATTTACGGTTCCGTTGTGTTCAAATTCGCCCAGGCCTCACCGGCTCCGCCTGCCGTCCCCAGGATGGGGACCAGCTTCTCCTCTGCGCCGGTGCCGCCCAGTGCCTCTGCCGCCGCGGTCAGGGACACCTCTCCTAGGTCTACCCAGATACGATCCGCATGTTCCGCCAGTGCTGCTGCGCTCTGCCCGCTGACCGCATCCTGGCCGGATACCAGCACCTCGCCCTCGGTGCGAATGGAGAGCTTTACGTCCGGATAGGCCGCCAGCGCCGTCTCTACCTGGGTATAAAAAGCGGTGATGGTCTCCTGGAACTTACTCTGGTCATAGTTCTCTCCCCGCTTGATATACTCCAAATGGCCCTGGACGGGATAGGCGCTGTTGTCCAGCAGGATCTCATCAAATCCCAGCTCTGCAAGCTCCACGCACACATCCACGATATAGGCCCGTGCCTCCTCGCTGCTGGGGCTCATCCAGCGCAGGTCATCCTGGTCCCGCCAGTTGTAGCCGCTGTTTGTCTTGACCCCCAGAGCCGGCACCGCATAGGGCACCTTATTGTCCCGGAAGCAGGATACCCGGGCCACCGTGTAGACGTTTCCGGCATTCCAGTTCTCAATGGCCTGATTGAGCTCCGGATCCGAGGCGGATGCCCCCGCCTGCTTGGCCAGCTCCAGGTTCGAGACATAGCCAAGGCTCCCATCATCGGCCTTCATATCAAATACCGCAGTATTGGCTCCCGCCTCCCCCAGCAGAGCCGGTGCCGTCCCGTCCTTCAGCGCGCTGCGGGGCAGCAGGGCCGCCTGTGTGGGCGGCTCCGGCGTGGGAGTCGGCGTGGGGGTCGGGGTAGGAGCAGTGGTCACCACCACCGGCTCGCTCACTTCCGGCTCGGGCAGGACTTCATCCCCTCCAAAAAACGGGAGGGAGAGGTGGGCCCCATCGCTGGAAAAGGCCAGGTGATTCTCCTGCAAAAAGAAGAGTCCCAGCACCAGCAGCAGCACCACTGCCAACACCGCAATGATGACTTTCAGTACGCCCTGCCCTCGGGAGCGGCCATGATAGCCTCCGTATCCATACCGGTTTCCTCGCCTTGCCATGTCTGATTCCCACCTGTCAATTGTTGTTCAGCGCTTCTGGGGCGCTTCTCCGTCGCCATCCAGGCGCACAGTTCTCTCCGCCGTGGAGAGGAGGTTATCCAACTTATAGAGGGCCTCTGCCACCATGGCGCGGTCCTCCGGTGTCATTGTGTCCAGGAGCGAATTAAAATAGCCGCTCACATCGGTCGCTGCTTTCTGGTGCAGAAGCCGATACTGCTCGGTTGCAGAGACATAGATCACCCGCCGGTCATGCTCGGAGCGTTCCCGCCGGGCCAGCCCCAGCCGTTCCAACCGGTCCACGATCCCGGACACCGTGCTGTTGGCACTGCCCGTCCGCTCGGCCAGGACGCTGATGGGGAGCGGTCCCTCCTCCCCCAGCACATTGAGGACCAGTGCCTGTGGGAAGGTCAAGTTCAGCTTGCCGAAATGTGCACGAAATTGCTGCGACATATGCTGCGTCACACGCAGATATGACATCAAAACACTGGGCCTCTCTTCCATATGGTGTTCGCTCCTTCCCCGAATCGGGCTCTTTAAGAGCATACCCTCTGCTCCTGTATTTGTCAATCGCTCCTGCCAGAGAGACGGCGGGTGCCCCGCTCCCTGTTTCGGTCCTGTTTTTTACCCGACCGCCGGGGTCATCAGGCGCTCCAGCACCACCGCCAGCTCTGCCCGGGTGGCGTTGGCCTTGGGGGAGAGCTTCCCCTTGCTGCCGGAGATCAGACCGGCCCCCACGGCGTGCTCCATGCCATCCACGGCCCATTTGGATACGGTATTGCCGTCCGTATAGGCACTCAGCTTTCCCTGTGCGGTATCAAGCCCCTGGCTCTGGGCATACTGGTAGAGAAAAACCGCCAGCTGCTCCCGGGTGACCAGGTTCCCCGGCTGGAAAGCTCCCTTCCCATTGCCGGAGGCCACTCCGGTTTCGGCCGCCCAGGCCACCGCCTGGCTATACCAGGCATCGGACGGAACGTCGCTGAAACTCTGGCTGCTCTTCGGGGCGGGAGAACCCGCCAGACGCCACAGTGCGGTCACGGTCATGGCCCGGGTCACCTTCCCGCTGGGCTGAAAGGTCGTGGCGCTGGTACCGGAGAGGAGCCCGGCGTCCACCACTTCGTTGACTGCGGCGGCATACCAGGCGTTCTGGGGCACATCGGTAAAGCTGGCTGCCAGTGTGGGCGTAAGGAGCAGAGCGGCGCATACCGCACAGGCCGCCGCTTTCCGCCGGAGTCGATAAACGGATTTATGAAGCATGTCAGGGCACTCCTTTTATCGTAGTCTGTCCGGCAGGAATCCATCCAAATCTAATTTTCCTGCCGGTATTTTTCGTCAATGGGATCATTGTAACAGAATCATCCTACTATACCTTTTTTAAAAATGTGTGAACAAGCCGCCGTCTCTGTAAAATTTCCTGTCTTTTCCGGCGGATTTGCTTGACTTTCCTCCTTGCTTATGATACATTGACATCACGTGAAAAAGGGAGTAGTTCCGGACGCCTTGGGTGTCCGGGCGTACCGTCAACACCACGGCGTCTCTTGGATGCCTGGCGGTATGCGCCGATCCGATTGGTAACAAGACTTTTTGACGGCTGTCGTGTTTTGCAGCCGTCAAAAAGTCTTTTTCTTTTGCCCACATACCATTCGCCGCCCTGCTCCCCCATCCGCTGTCGTTTCCCCAGCTCCCACCCGGTCATGCGGCGCATTCCGGTGGGGACGCACGAGAAAGAACTGAAAAGGAGTGCACCATTATGTCCAAACCCTGGTTCAGCCGCTCGCCGGAGGACACTCTGTCCGAGCTGCGCAGCACACCGGCTGGCCTCTCCGCCCAGGAGGTCCAGCAGCGCATGGAGCAGTATGGCCCCAACAAGCTTCAGGAGGGCAAGCGTAAGAGCGTGGCCGTTCTCTTTCTGGAGCAGTTCAAGGACCTGCTGGTCATCATCCTCCTCATTGCCGCCGTCATCTCTGCCCTGACGGAAAATGTGGAGAGCACCATCGTCATCTTTGCCGTCCTGATCCTCAACGCCGTACTGGGTACCGTGCAGTATCTCAAGGCGGAAAAATCCCTGGAAAGTCTGAAAGCCATGTCCTCCCCCACCGCCAAAGTGCTCCGCGGCGGCGTCCGGGTGGAGGTCCCCTCGGCCGAGGTGGTCCCCGGCGACATCGTGCTGCTGGAGGCCGGCGATCTGGTGGTGGCCGACGGGCGCATCATCGAAAACTTCTCCCTGAAGGTGAATGAGAGCTCCCTCACCGGCGAGAGCGAGGGTGTGGAGAAGGACGCCGCCCCCATCGATCGGGAGCAGGTGGCCCTGGGCGATCAGAAAAACATGGTCTTCTCCGGTTCCCTGGTCACCTATGGCCGGGCCACGGTGGCGGTCACTGCCACCGGCATGAACACGGAGCTGGGCAAGATCGCCGCTCTCATGAACCAGACCCAGCAGCGCAAGACCCCTCTCCAGAAGAGCCTGGACGACTTTTCCGGCAAGC
The DNA here is from genome assembly GCF_015547905.1 of Clostridium sp. J1101437_171009_A5. NCBI lineage: Bacteria > Bacillati > Bacillota > Clostridia > Eubacteriales > Clostridiaceae > Clostridium > Clostridium sp. J1101437_171009_A5. Next base: position 77,212 of record NZ_JADMVY010000013.1, on the reverse strand, counting down.
TGGCGGTGGTCATCATGGCCATCTGTGCCGTGGTGTTTGCCCTGTCCATCTTCCGCTCCCACATGGGGGTGCTGGACTCCCTGATGTTCGCCGTGGCCCTGGCGGTGGCAGCCATCCCCGAGGCGCTCTCCTCCATCGTCACCATCGTGCTGGCCATGGGTACCCAGAAGATGGCCAAGCAGAACGCCATTATGAAGGACCTCAAGGCGGTGGAGAGCCTGGGCGCCGTGTCGGTCATCTGCTCGGATAAGACCGGTACCCTGACTCAGAACCGCATGACCGTGCAGAAGATCTATGCCGACGGTAAGCTCTTGGAGGGTAAGGACCTGGAGCTTGCCAACACCCCCCAGCGTCTGCTCCTCAAGATCGGCCTTCTGGCCAGCGACGCCACCTACGATCCCGCCGACGGCTCCTCCATCGGCGACCCCACCGAGGTGGCACTGCTTCAGCTGGCCAACGCCTTCGACGTGGAGGAAGAGCTCTACCGACAGTACCACCCCCGTCTGCGGGAGCTGGCCTTTGACTCCGACCGCAAGCTCATGAGTACCCTGCACCAGCTGGACGGCGTGCCCACCCTGCTCACCAAGGGCGCCATCGACGTGCTGCTGGGCCGCTCCACCAAGCTTCTCACCAGCGAGGGCCCGGTGCCCATGACCGAGGAGCGCCGTGCCGAGATCATGGCGGTCAATGAGCAGCTGTCCAATGAGGGCCTGCGGGTCCTGGCCTTCGCCCAGAAGGAGATGGACGGCATCCGCGACCTCACCCTGGAGGACGAGAACGACTACACCTTTGTGGGTCTGGTCTCCATGATCGATCCTCCCAGACCGGAGTCCATCCAGGCCGTGGCCGACGCCAAGACCGGCGGCATCCGCACCATCATGATCACCGGCGACCACAAGGTCACCGCCTCGGCCATCGCCCGCCAGATCGGCATCTTCCAGGAGGGAGACACCGCCCTCTCCGGTGTGGAGCTGGACGCCATGAGCGACGAGGAGCTGGATCAGATCCTGCCCCATGTCTCGGTCTACGCCCGGGTCTCCCCGGAGCATAAGATCCGCATCGTCTCCGCCTGGCAGCGCCGGGGCTGCATCGTCTCCATGACCGGCGACGGCGTCAACGACGCCCCCGCCCTCAAAAAGGCCGACATCGGCGTGGCCATGGGCATCACGGGCACCGAGGTCTCCAAGGACGCCGCCTCCATGATCCTGGCCGATGACAACTTCGCCACCATCGTGCGGGCGGTGGTCAACGGCCGCAGCGTCTATGCCAACATCAAAAACGCCATTCAGTTCCTGCTCTCGGGTAATATGTCGGCCATCCTCTGCGTGGTCTATGCCTCGGTGATGGGTCTGTCCGTCCCCTTCGCGCCGGTCCATCTGCTCTTTATCAATCTGCTGACCGACTCCCTGCCCGCCATTGCCATCGGCATGGAGCCCGCCCGGAAGGGCCTGCTGCGGCATAAGCCCCGGGACCCCAAGGAGCCCATTCTGGACCGCGGCCTGCTCCAGCGCATCTTCGGACAGGGCCTACTCATCGCTGTCCCCGTCATGGCCGCGTTCTATCTGGGTCTCTCCTATGGCGGACCGGCTGCTGCCTCCACCATGGCCTTTGCTACCCTGACCCTGGCCCGTCTGTTCCACGGCTTTAACTGCCGGGGCGAGGAGTCCATCTTCCGCCTGGGCTTCCGCTCCAACCCCTTCTCCCTGGCCGCCTTCGGCGGCGGTGTGCTGCTGCTGCTGGCTGTGCTCTTTATCCCCGGCCTCAATACCCTCTTCCAGGCCACTGCACTGGATATGACCCATCTGCTGGAGATCCTGGGCCTTGCCTTCCTCCCCACGCTGATCATCCAGATCTTCAAGCTGATCCGGGGCCGCTGAGCGGTTCTATAAAACAAACATTGGGCGGTGGAGCCATTTTGACAGCTCCACCGCCCAATTCTCTCTTTTATGCCCCCAGGGCCCAGTTCATCATCAAAAGTAGTCCAAAGCCCGGGATCCCCAGGAGGCCTAGCACCAGGGCATTGAAGAGATTCACCCCCAGGGAGAGCCCCAGCATCCCCCCCACCTGGCTCCACAGGGCCAGAAAGGCAAGCCCCACGCCGGTACGCCCCAGCAGGCGCACACATCGCCCCACTGTCTTGTGCAGCGTGAGAGCCACCACAAATAAGATCAGCCCCAGCGTGACCAGAGGCAGATTTTCTACCATCCATTCCACCGCGCATTCCTCCCATTCGTTCTCTGCCAGAGCCCTGGCTGTTCTCTCATTGGTAGGCTGAAATGGGCCGCCAGGGTCCCTGGCGGAGGGTCCCGCCGGAGGAGTCGCGTTTTTTCGTCTCCGGCGGACGGGCCATGGGCTGCGTCAGCTCCTCCCCGCTCAGCTCCTTGATCTGCCGCAGCAGATAGCCGTATCTGGCCTGGAGGGCTTTGATCTCATAGATATAGGACTCGGTGAGATCCGGGTCGGACGCGGCATTAAAATCACCATGGGCCTGGGTCAGAAGGACCCGGGTCCGCTCCAGGGCATCCAGCAGGACCTGCCGCTCTTCCTGTCTCTGCCCCTGTCTTTTCCGGTCGCTCTTGCGTTGCATAGGCGCTCCTTTCCATGTGCACTTCTTGGTCCACTGTATGTCCAGTTTGTCCGAAAGAGACCGTTCTATACCAGTTTTTCCCGCGCATGGTCTCCGCGTCTGCGGCCATACTACACTCGGACAGGCGGAGAAGGGACAACGCCTTCCAGACGCATCTCCTTTTAAGCCGGTGCCGGGTACGCGTACCCTCTGGCGAAAGGCGAAAGGAGCGGCGGCCTGTCCGTCCGAACGGCTCCATCCGCTTCCGGAACAGCTCCGGAGGGGTGAGGCTGCCGTGGAGGGCCGCCGTGCCGAGTGCATTCGGTGCGGCGGCCCTCGTTGCGTCCTGCCCTTTTCTTGACACTTCCCCTGAAAATAGGGTAAGATAGAATGTAAAATGTATCGCATCCAATTCTGACACGGTAAGGAGAACTCCATGGCAAAGACCAGTGTGAACACATATGGCAATGAATCCATATCCGCCCTCAAGGGTGCCGACCGGGTCCGCAAGCGTCCCGGTGTTATTTTCGGCTCGGACGGATTGGACGGCTGTGAGCATGCCGTCTTTGAGATCCTGTCCAACGCCATCGACGAGGCCCGTGAGGGCCACGGTTCCGTCATCACGGTCACCCGCTACGCCGACCAGTCCATTGAGGTAGAGGACTTTGGCCGGGGCTGTCCGGTGGACTGGAACGAGCGGGAACAAAAATTCAATTGGGAACTGGTGTTCTGTGAGCTGTATGCCGGCGGCAAGTACGGCAACGGGGACGGGGACAATTACGAGTACTCCCTGGGTCTCAATGGTCTGGGCTCCTGCGCCACCCAGTATGCCAGTGAATACTTTGACGCCGTCATCCACCGGGACGGCTTTGAATACTCCCTTCACTTTGAAAAGGGCGAGAATATCGGCGGCCTGAAAAAGGAACCCTACTCCGGCCGAAAGACCGGCTCCCGCTTCCACTGGAAGCCTGACCTGGAGGTCTTTACCGACATCAATATCCCGGTGGAGTACTATCTGGACGTGATGAAGCGGCAGGCGGTGGTCAACGCCGGGGTCACCTTCCGCTTCCGCAATCAGGTGGGCTCCAAGTTCGAGACCACGGAATTCAAGTATGAAAACGGCATCGTGGACTATGTCAACGAACTCTCGGGTCCCTCTCCCCTGACCCAGCCCGTCTTCTGGCAGACCGAGCGCAAGGGCCGGGACCGGGCAGACAAGCCGGAATATAAGGTAAAGCTCTCGGTCTCCTTCTGTTTTTCCAACACGGTGCAGGTCATCGAGCACTACCACAACTCCTCCTGGCTGGAGCACGGCGGCTCCCCGGAGAAGGCGGTCAAATCCGCCTTTGTCTCCGGCGTGGATGCCTATCTCCGCCAGCAGAACAAGTATCAGAAAAACGAGAGCAAGATCACCTGGGTGGACATCGAGGACTGCCTGGTCCTGATCTCCAACAACTTCTCCACCCAGACCTCCTACGAGAACCAGACGAAAAAGGCCATCAACAACAAGTTCGTGCAGGATGCCATGGCCGAGTTCCTCAAGGCCCAGCTGGAGGTCTATTTCATCGAGAACCCCTTCGACGCGGAGAAGATCGCCGAGCAGGTACTGGTGAACAAGCGCTCCCGGGAGAGTGCGGAGAAGGCCCGGCTCAACATCAAGAAAAAGCTCTCGGGCAGCGTGGACATCGCCAACCGGGTGCAGAAATTCGTGGACTGCCGTACCAGAGACACGGAGCGGCGGGAGCTGTACATTGTGGAGGGCGACTCGGCTCTGGGCGCGGTCAAGCTCTCCCGGGACGCCGAGTTCCAGGGCATCATGCCGGTCCGGGGCAAGATCCTCAACTGTCTGAAAGCCGACTACGCCAAGATCTTCAAGAGCGAGATCATCATGGACCTCCTCAAGGTCCTGGGCTGCGGCTGCGAGGTACAGGACAAGCACGCCAAGGATATGGCCGCCTTTGACCTGATGAATCTCCGCTGGAATAAGGTAGTCATCTGTACCGATGCCGACGTGGACGGCTTCCAGATCCGCACCCTCATCCTCACCATGCTCTACCGACTGGTGCCCACTCTCATCCAGCGGGGCTATGTCTACATCGCCGAGTCCCCCCTCTATGAGATCACCTGTAAGGAAAAGACCTGGTTTGCCTATTCCGATGCGGAGAAGAGTGAGATCGTAAACGGCGTGCTGGCGGGCAAGAAATACTCCATCCAGCGCTCCAAGGGTCTGGGCGAGAATGAGCCGGACATGATGTGGCTCACCACCATGAATCCGGAGACCCGCCGCCTCATCAAGGTCATGCCCGAGGACGTGGAGCGCACCGCCGCCGTCTTTGACCTGCTGCTGGGGGACAACCTCCAGGGCCGGAAGGACCACATTGCGGACAACGGGTACAAGTATCTGGAACTGGCGGATATCTCGTAATACCCGCTCTATTCCATTCCGTTTTGTAATATAGAGATAAGATATAACGCAAAGGACAAGGACTGATACCATGCCCAAAAAGAAAGCTCCGGACACCGGGGCCAAAAAAGTCAACAATCCCAACGTCATGGGCCTGCGGCCCGAGGTGCTGGAACAGCCCATCACCGAGACGCTGGAGCTCAACTACATGCCCTACGCCATGAGTGTCATCGTCTCCCGGGCCATCCCGGAGATCGACGGCTTCAAGCCCTCTCACCGAAAGCTCCTCTACACCATGTACCAGATGAAGCTGCTGGGTGGGAGCCGTACTAAGAGCGCCAATGTGGTGGGCCAGACCATGAAGCTCAACCCCCACGGCGATGCGGCCATCTATGACACCATGGTGCGCCTCTCCCGGGGCTATGGTGCCCTCCTCCACCCTCTGGTGGACTCCAAGGGCAACTTCGGCAAGGTCTACTCCCGGGACATGGCCTGGGCGGCCAGCCGGTACACCGAGGTGCGCCTGGACCCCATCTGTGCCGAGCTCTTCCGGGACATCGACCAGGACACCGTGGACTTTGTGGACAACTACGACGGCTCCATGCAGGAACCCGCGCTGCTGCCCACCACCTTTCCCAACGTACTGGTGAGCGCCAACCAGGGCATTGCCGTGGGCATGGCCTCCAACCTGTGCGGCTTCAACCTGGGGGAGGTGTGCGACGCCACCATCGCCTGGCTCAAAAAGCCTGGCTGCGACCTGCTTCCCCTGCTTAAAGCCCCCGATTTCCCCACCGGCGGTGAGCTGCTCTATGACGAGAACACCCTGCGCCAGATCTACCAGACCGGCCGCGGCTCCGTCCAGGTGCGGGCCCGGTGGCGCTATCTCAAGTCCGAGCACCTCATCGAGATCTTTGAAATCCCCTACTCCACCACGGTGGAGGCCATCATGGACAAGGTGGCCGAGCTCATCAAGTCGGGCAAGGTCAAGGAGATCGCCGACATGCGGGACGAGACCGACCTGAACGGCCTCAAGCTCACCATCGACCTCAAGCGCGGGGCCGACCCGGACAAGCTCATGGCCCGGCTCTTCCGCTCCACTCCCCTGCAGGACGCCTATTCCTGCAACTTCAACATCCTCATCAGCGGAATGCCCCGGGTCATGGGCGTGGGTGAGATCCTGGAGGAGTGGACCGCCTGGCGGATGGAGGGTGTGCGCCGCCGGACCTACTTTGTCATGAAAAAGAAGGAGGAAAAGCTCCACCTGCTGGAGGGCCTCCAGAAGATCCTGCTGGACATTGACCGGGCCATCCGCATCATCCGGGAGACCGAGGAGGACTCCGAGGTCATCCCCAACCTGATGATCGGCTTCGGGATCGACGCCGTCCAGGCCGAGTATGTGGCCGACATCCGGCTGCGCAACATCAACAAGGAGTATATCCTCAAGCGCACCCAGGAGACCAGCTCTCTGGCCGAAGAGATCGCCGACCTGAAGGATCTGGTGGATAACCCCTCTCGCATCAAAAAGGTCATCATCGGGGAGCTCCAGGCGGTGAAGAAGAAATATGCCCTCCCCCGCCGCACCGAGATCCTCTACGACTATTCCAATGAGACCCGCCCCGACCCGGAAGAGGAGATCCCCGACTATCCGGTGCATGCCTTCCTCTCTCTGGAGGGATACTTCAAGAAGATCACCCCTCAGTCCCTGCGCATGAGCGGGGAGCAGAAGTACAAGGAGGGAGACGGTCCCTTCCTCCAGTGGGAGGGGAACAACCGGGACGAGCTGTTGGTCTTTACCGACCGGCAGCAGTGCTACAAGACCCGTCTCTCCGACTTTGCAGACACCAAGGCCAGCGTCCTGGGCGAGTATCTGCCCACCCGCCTGGGCATGGACGCCGGGGAGAGCGTGGTGTGGGCCTGCATCACCAGTGACTACGCCGGGCACCTGCTCTTCTTCTTCCAGAACGGCAAGGTGGCACGGGTGGAGCTCGCCTCCTACAAGACCCAGACCCGCCGCAAGCGTCTGACCGGAGCCTACTCCGACAAATCTCCCCTGGCCGCCGCGCTGCTGCTTTCCGAGGACCGGGAGCTGGCCGTCTTTTCCAGTGAGGGCCGCTGCCTGATCTTCCATACCTCGGTTCTGGCCCCTAAGTCCACCCGCTCCACCCAGGGTGTGGCGGTCATGACCCTCAAGCCCAAATATAAGGTGGAAAAGGTCCTCCCGCTGGAGGAGACCACCGTGGTTCAGGTGAGCCGCTACCGTCCCCGGGCCCTTCCCGCCGCCGGCGCCCTTCTCAAGGAGGAGGACCGGGGGGAGGAACAGCTCTCCATCCTCTGATATGTCTGACACGGAAACGAGGTAATTCCCATGAAGCAGAAAGCCCGTCAGCTTTTTTTCTCCTATCTCTGGATCACTGTGGCCTCGGCGGCCTATGCTCTGGGCTTTGACTGGTGCTACGCCCCCAACGAGATCGGTTTCGGCGGCATCACCGGCCTTGCCCAGATCATCAACGCCGCCCTCCCCTGGGCGCCCATCGGCGTACTGGTGATCCTGCTCAACGTCCCTCTCTTCTTTTTCGGCTGGCGTCTGCTGGGCGGGCATCTGCTGCTCTCCTCTCTCTACGCCATGTTTATCTCTTCCATCTTTGTGGACCTGCTCAATGCGGCCGTCCCTTTCTCCCCCATGGACCCCATGCTGGCCACCATCTTCGGCGGCATTCTGATCGGCCTCTCTCTGGCCATCATTCTGCTCCAGGGGGCCACAACGGGGGGTACCGATCTCTTTGCCCGCCTGCTCAAGCTCCGGATCTCCTGGCTCCCTATGGGTAAGCTCCTCATGGGGGTGGACCTGGTGGTCATCGCCGCGGTGGCCCTGGCCTTCCGCAATCTGTCCAGCGCCCTGTACGGCGTGGTCTCCCTCTATATCTCCACCGCTGTGATGGATATGGTGCTCTACGGTCTGGACAGCGCCAAGGTGGCCTATATCATCTCCAGCAAGCCCGACGAGATCTCCAAGGCCATCTTCCGGGAGATGGACCGGGGGGTGACCTTCCTCCACGCGGAGGGCGGCTGGTCGGGGGAGCCCAAAAAAGTTCTGCTGTGCGCCTTCAAGCAAAAGCAGATCGTTCCCCTCCGGCGCATGGTCAAGGAGATCGACCCGTCCGCCTTTCTCATCGTCTGCAACGCCCACGAGGTGCTGGGAGACGGTTTCCGGGAGTACAAGCACGATTCCCTGTAACATCCGTATCGACTGACAAAGGAGGAGCTCACCTATGGCTGACATCAAAAAACTCTGTGAAAACCTGGAGAAGAACGGCTTCCACGCCGTCTATTTCGACACTGCCAAGGAGGCGGCCGACTATCTGGACGCCAAGCTGGACGGCCGCACCATCGGCATGGGCGGCTCCATGACCATCAAGGACATGGGCCTGGTGGACCGTCTGCCCACCCATAATACCTTCTACTCCCACTGGACAGGGAGCACCCATGAGCAGGCTGCCGGAGCGGAGGTCTATCTCTCCTCGGTCAACGGCGTAGCCGAGACCGGAGAGCTCATCAACATCGACGGCACCGGCAACCGGGTGGCCTCCACCATCTACGGCCACAAAGAGCTCTATCTCATCGTGGGCATCAATAAAGTGGAGAGCAGCTTTGAACAGGCCCTGTGGCGGGCCCGGAATATCGCCTCCCCCAAGAATGCCCAGCGGCTGGGCGTCCAGACTCCCTGCGCTGTGAAAGGCGACCGCTGCTATGACTGCAACAGCCCCCAGCGTATCTGTAAGGCCCTCACCGTGCTCTGGCGCAAGCCCAATGCCATTTCCTACGCCGAAGTGATTTTGGTGGGCGAATCTCTGGGCTATTGATCCATTTCCCCGGCCGGGAGAAAGGAGACCCGCTGTGAAAAACCGTCTTGTCCTCTCTATCCTGCTTCTGGCGGGCCTGGTCCCTCTGAGCGGCTGTTCCTCCATGTTGGAGCGCAGCTATCTGGTGGTCTCCCCCCATGCGGAACATCCGGTCACCGCGGACGACTCCAACGTCCTCCAGGCCGAGACCTATCAGGATCTGGTCAACGACGTGCTCTATTTTGTCAATCAGGGCATGGAGACCGGGGTCATCCGTCTGACCAACTACCCCCGCGATGTGGAGACCGATCTCAACAACGCCTGCCTGGAGGTGGCCAAGGACGCGCCCCTGGGCGCCTATGCGGTGGACTACATCGAGCACGACTGCACACGGGTGGTCAAGTACTATGAATCCACCATCCACATTACTTACCGCCGCACACTGGAGCAGATCCAGAGCATCAAAAACGTGACCGGCAGCAGCGCCATCCGCCAGGTCCTTTTGGAGCAGCTCTCTCTTTTCTCCCCCGAGGTGGTCCTCCAGGTGGCCTACTTTACGGAGGATGAGGCCCATATCTCCCATCTGATCCAGCAGGCCTACTATGACGCCCCGGCGGTGGCCTTTGGAATGCCCGAGTATACCGTGACCCTCTATCCCCAGGAAAGCAGTCAGGAGCGCATTGTGGAGATCCTCCTCACCTATCCCGCTCCGGTAGATCAGCTGCGCCAGAAGAGCCAAAGCCTCCTCCGGCAGGCCGATCTGCTGGCTGACACACTGGGAGAGCTCTCGGGCGCACAGGGCGGCCGCGCCGTCCATGCCCTGCTCCGCCAGCAGGTGACAGATGCCCCGGCGGGCACCGCCTCCACTGCCTATGACGCTCTTGTGGAGCACCAGGCCGATAGTGAGGGGATGGCCCTGGCCTTCCAGCTGCTGTGCGACCGGACCGGACTGGAGAGCCGGGTGGTACAGGGTGTGAAGGACGGCGCCCCACACTTCTGGAATGTATTGACGCTCTCTCCCGGTCAGTATGCCCATGTGGACGCCTCCGATGAGGAGGTACTGCTTCTCTCGGATGCCGCATTGGAGGCACTGGGATATACCTGGGACCGGAACGAAATTCCCCCCTGTCTCTGATCGGCATAAAAACGCAAAAAAAGGCTTGACTTTTTCCCTCCCTGCGGCTATAATATCATTTGTCGCTTGCAGGTGTAGCTCATCTGGTAGAGCGCCACCTTGCCAAGGTGGAGGTAGCGAGTTCGAGCCTCGTCACCTGCTCCAAAATCCCTCTCCGTTTGGAGAGGGATTTTTCTTTTACTTTTTTAAAAAATGAAAATTTATACTTGACAAAACCACTCTCTTCCCCTATAATATCATTTGTCTCTCGCAGGTGTAGCTCATCTGGTAGAGCGCCACCTTGCCAAGGTGGAGGTAGCGAGTTCGAGCCTCGTCACCTGCTCCAAAATCCCTCTCCGTTTGGAGAGGGATTTTTCTTTTACTTTTTTAAAAAATGAAAATTTATACTTGACAAAACCACTCTCTTCCCCTATAATATCATTTGTCTCTCGCAGGTGTAGCTCATCTGGTAGAGCGCCACCTTGCCAAGGTGGAGGTAGCGAGTTCGAGCCTCGTCACCTGCTCCAAAATCCCTCTCCATCTGGAGAGGGATTTTTCTTTATCTCCCATCCATCAAGGAGGTTTTTTACGATGGTAACCATGGCACAGCGCATCGAGTCCCTCCGCACCGAGGCCAATCTGAGCCGCCCCGCGCTGGCGGCCGCCCTTGGCTTCCCCAAGGGCTCCATTGAAAAGTTTGAGACCGGCCGTCAGACTCCCTCCAAAGAACAACAGGAGAAGCTGGCCGCCCATTTCGGCGTCTCCCTCTTCTATCTCCGGGGGGAGAGCGGTGACCGCACCCGCCAGGAGGACTGGATGTCCGGCGTCAGCCTGAACGATGACGAGCCCGGCTTCACCCCCACCCCGGCCCCCAAGCCCAAGCGTCCCAAGCAGGAGGAGCCCCAGGGCGCTATGCTGGATGCCGTGCTGGCCAGCAAGCCAGTGCAGGAGCTGCTGCGGAAGATCGTATTGGATACCCTTCGCTCCCCCGAGGGGCAGGACCTCATCCGCAAGGCCCTGCAAAAATAAGCTGTCCCCGAGATCAAACAGGGCGTGTGCCGCAGAATCCCTTCTGCGGCACACGCCCCTCTTGTTTAAAACCCGTTGAGCGGGATGGAGCCGTCGTCCCCCGCCTTTTCAATGGAGCGGATGACAACGTCATAGCCATAGTCGTCACTGACCTGGATGTGGACCCGCTCTCCCACCTTTTTGCCCAGGATGGCCCGGCCCACCGGAGACTCCTTGCTGATCAGTCCGTGAAGCGCATCCTGCCGCATGGTGGTAACGATCTGGTAGGATTCTGTCTCATCATCCTCCTCCACATAGACGGTCACCTTGTCGTAGAGACCCACGGCGTCCTCCCCCGCCCGATCTGTGATGACCACCGCTGTGCGGATCATATTCTCCAGAAAGCGGATGCGGCTCTCGTTCCGATTTTTTTCCTGCTTGGCCGCCTTATATTCAAAGTTCTCACTCAGGTCGCCGAAGGCGCGGGCCTCCTTTACCGCCTCCAACAGCTTGGGGCGGAGTTCGATGCGGCGATAATCCAGCTCTTCCCGCATCATCTGTATGTCCTTTTTCGTCAGCTCGTTGTGCATGATCGATCTCCTGTTCGCATTTTATGGAAAAAGGCCGCCCCTGCGGGCGGCCTCAGACTGCATGATCTCAGTCATCCCAGTCGGCGTAATCATCAAACTCAGAGTGGCAGCAGCAGGGCTTCTTCGCCTCCAGCTTCTCACCGATTCCAGCAAAAAAGGCGGCGATCTTATCCCAATATGCAATGATGCAGCAGACACTGGCCGCGACCGTCAGAGAGAGAGCCACAATTTTCAGCACAAAACGGGCGATTTTCATATCCCGTCCCCTCCTTACTCAAATGATAGCTCTAGTTTACACGCTTTTCGGGCAAATTACAATCATTATCTGAAACTTTTTCCCTTGTAGTTTGGTCGGAAATAGAATATAATAGAGAAACCAATGAACCGAAATCAGGCGCATACGCGTTTTAGGCTCGGATAGAAAGGAAGGTCCTTTATGAAGCTGCAGACCGAAAAGGGCGAGATCCGCATCAGCAGTGAGGTATTCACCAACATCACCGGTGCGGCCGCCACCAATTGCTACGGCGTGAAGGGCATGGCCATCCGCTCCAAGACCGACGGTCTGGTGCACCTTTTGCGCCGGGAGTCCATGTCCAAGGGCGTAAAAGTCACATACAACGACGACTCCACTGTCTCCATTGAACTGCACATCATTGTGGACAACGGGGTCAACCTCATGGCGGTCAGCCGCTCCATCATGAGTGAGGTCCGCTATATCGTCAGCCGCACCACCGGCGTGGAAGTCAAGAGCGTGGATGTCTGCATCGACTCCATGGTCATCGGCTGATCGGCCTTATGCATCGAAAGGAAGGAACACCGACATGAGAGATACCATCGACGGGGCGCTGCTGGCCCGTATGCTCATTCATGCTGCCGCCGCTATCAACAGCCAGAAGCAGCACATCAATGAACTCAACGTCTTCCCGGTGCCCGATGGAGACACCGGCACCAATATGAGCCTGACCATCGGCACGGCGGCCACCGAGCTGAAAAAGAAGCCGGCCGGCACTGTGGGTGAGGTGGCCTCCACCAACGCCTCCGCCCTGCTGCGGGGCGCCCGCGGCAACTCAGGCGTCATTCTCTCCCTGCTCTTCCGCGGCTTTGCCAAGGCCGTCAAGGAAAAGGAGACCATCGACGGCCGGGATCTGGCCATTGCGCTGGACTTCGGCGTGGCCGCCGCCTATAAGGCGGTCATGAAGCCCGCCGAGGGCACCATCCTCACGGTATCCCGTCTCTCCGCTGCCCAGGCGGCCGCTACCGCCCGGGAGGATGCCACCCCCGAGGTGGTGCTGGAGGCCGCCATTCGGGAAGGTCATGTGGCCCTGGACGACACCATCAACCAGAACCCCGTCCTGAAAAAGGCCGGCGTCGTGGATGCCGGCGGCAAGGGCTTCCTGGTCATCCTCCAGGGTATGCTGGATGAGCTGCGGGGCCTCCCCATGCCCGAGACCGAGGACGAGGGCACCGTCAAAGAGAAGGCCGATTTCGCCGCGCTCAGCGAAGAGGAGATCACCTTTGCCTTTGATACCGTCTTTATCGTCCGTAAGACCAACCGCCATGTGGATCTGACCCCCTATCAGGCCTACCTCAACAGCATCGGTGACAGTCTGGTCATCGGTGAGGACGATGACGCCTTCAAGGTCCACGTCCATACCAACACCCCCGGCGACGCCCTGAACGAGGCCCAGAAGTACGGCGTGCTGGAGCTGGCCAAGATTGAGAACATGCGCACCCAGGCCGAGGATCTGGCCGCCGGCAAGCATGTCCAGAGCACCGACGATCTGGACGCGGTGGAGGCCGAGCTGGAGCAGGGCTGCGCTTCCGCCCCCGCCAAGGCCGCCCCTGAGAAGAAATACGGCGTGGTGGCCGTGTGCGCCGGCGAGGGACTGGCCGCCGTCTTTGCCGATCTGGGCGCGGACGGCATCATCTCGGGCGGTCAGACCATGAACCCCTCCACCGATGACATCATGCGTGAGATCGACAAGACCCCCGCTGAGATCGTCTTCGTTCTGCCCAACAACGGCAACATCATCATGGCTGCCCAGCAGTGTATTCCCCTGGCCGAGGACAAAAAGGTGGTGGTCCTCCCCACCAAGACAGTGCCCCAGGGTATCTCCGCCCTGCTCTCCATGGACCCGGACGCCGGCGAAGAGGAGAACATCGCCGCCATGACCGAGGCCTTTGGCCGCGTGGCTACCAGCGAGATCACCTATGCCGCCCGGGATTCGGATTTTGACGGCTTTGCCATCAAGCAGGGCGACTATCTGGCCCTGGCAGAGCATCAGCTCTTCGGCACCGACCGGGATCTGGACGCCCTGCTGGAGCGTCTGGCCCAGGCGGAGCCTCAGCAGAACGCGGAATTCATCAGCATCTTCTATGGCTCTGATGTGACCGAGGAGGATGCCCAGCGTGCGCTCTCCATCTTCCAGTCGGCCTGTCCCAACGCCGAGGTCAACCTGCTCTCCGGCGGTCAGCCTGTCTACTACTATATGATCTCTGCGGAATAACTCCATACAGAACATGACAAAGGCCCCGGACATCCTGATGGATGTCCGGGGCCTTTTTTCCTTACAGTACCTTGGAGAGAAATTCGATGGTGCGGGCTTCCTTGGGGTTGGCAAAGAACTCCTGCGGCGTGTTCTGCTCCAGGATGTTGCCGCCATCCATGAAGAGCACCCGGGAGGCCACCTCGCGGGCAAAGCCCATCTCATGGGTGACCACCACCATGGTCATGCCCTCGTTGGCCAGCTCCTTCATGACGTCCAGCACCTCACCCACCATCTCGGGGTCCAGGGCGGAGGTGGGCTCGTCAAAGAGCATCACCTTAGGCTTCATGGCCAGCGCCCGCACGATGGCGATGCGCTGCTTCTGACCGCCGGAGAGCTGGTTGGGATAGGCTTCCGCCTTGTCCTTCAGTCCTACCCGCTCCAGGAGCTTGAGGGCGGTCTCATCGGCCTCCTCCTGGCCCATGCGCTTGGTCTGGACCGGTGCCAGGGTAATATTTTTCCGGATGGTCATATTGGGGAAGAGATTGAAATGCTGGAAGACCATGCCCATCTGCCGGCGGATGGCGTTGATGTCGGTCTTGGGATCGTTGATGACCGTCCCCTCAAAGGAGATGGTGCCCTCGGTGGGCGTCTCCAGCAGGTTGAGGCAGCGCAGGAAGGTGGATTTGCCCGAGCCGGAGGGCCCGATAATGACCACCTTTTCGCCGGGATAGATGTGCTCATTGATGTTCTTGAGCACGTGGATGTGTCCAAAAGACTTGGACAGATTCTTAACGTCGATCACTGGCGCACAGCCTCCTTTCCATAGCAGCGAAGATGACGGCAAGGACCTTGGTGATGCAGAAGTAGGCCACCGCAATGATAAACAGCGGGCCAAAGGCGTCATAGGTCATGCTCTGTACCGAGGAGTAGACCTTGGTCAGGTCCACCAGGGCGATATAGCCCACCACGGCGGTCTCCTTCACCAGGACGATGAATTCGCTGGTATAGGTGGGCAGGCAGTTCTTGAGGGCCTGGGGGAAGATGATGTGCCACATGGTCTGCGCCTGGGTCAGTCCCAGGGAGCGCCCGGCCTCCATCTGTCCCTTCTCCACAGCATTGATGCCCGAGCGGTAGATCTCCGCCATATAGGCCGAGGAGTTCAGACCAAAGGCAATGATGGCCACCACCATCTTGTTGTCCGTCACATCCAGCAGGATGACATTGTACATGATGAGCAGCTGCACCACCACGGGGATCCCCCGGATGATGTCGATGTAGGCCTTGGCAGGCCCCCGCAGCACCGCATGCTTGGAGAGCTTCATGAGACACAGCACCATGCCCAGCACCGTACTGATGAGAATCGCGCCCAGGGTGATGCCCAGTGTGACGCCCATGCCGTCCAGGTAGAGCTTCCAGCGGTCCTCAAAGAGGAATGCCTGGTAGAGCTTGTCCCCGAAATCCGCAAACCAATTCAGGATATCCATGGGGATACCGCCTCCTTTTTCTCTGTTTTGGAAAGATTCAAAAGCGCAGGAGAGCCTGCGCCAATCCGAGCGGCGCAGGCTTCCCTGATTCAGACTGTGTTCTTACTTGGCCACCACGATGGACTGGACCGCCTCATAGTAGCCGTTGGTGAAGTTAGCGTTTTCCTCACGCTCGGGATTCTTGGTGAGGCCGGCGGCGATGAAGTCGATCCGACCGGACTGGAGGGCGGGGATCAGGGCGTCAAAGTCCATGTTCTCCACGGTCACCTCATAGCCCATCTCGGCGCACAGGTACTTCACATAATCCACATCAAAGCCAGTGGGCTGGCCGTCGCTGGTCAGGTACTCAAAGGGCTCAAACTCACAGTTGGTGCCCATCACCAGAGTGCCCTTGGGATTCTCCACAGGGGCGAGCTCAGGCAGGGTGGCGTCCTCCTCCTTGGAGATGTACTTGGCCACCAGGGCGTCAAAGGTACCATTCTCCTTCAGAGTCTCCATAGCGGCGTTGAACTCCTCAGCCAGAGCCGCGCCCTCCTCATTCTTCTGGGTGGCGATGGCGTAGGTCTCGCTCTCCTCCGAGGCGGGGAAGTCCAGCAGCTGCAGCTTGTCGGGGTTGGCGTTCACCAGAGACTGGGCAGGATTGGTGTCGATGATGATGCAGTCCACCCGGCCGTTGATGAGCTCCATCGCGCAGGCGGTGGCAGCCTTGAAGGCGCTGACCTCGGCACCCTCGATCTCCTTGGCAATATCGTTGCCGGTGGTGCCCTCCTGCACAGCGATCTTCTTACCCTTCAGATCCTCCACAGAGGTCCAGGTGTTTCCGGTCTCCTCGGTGGGCGCAGGGCTGGCGGCGCCAGGATCGGCGCTGGGGGCGCTGGAAGTGCTGCCGCAGCCGGCCAGCAGGCTCAGAGAGAGCGCCGCGGCCATACCAAGAGCAAAGAACTTTTTCATATTCATCTTCTCCTTCATGAGCAACTCGCGGCCAGTCTTTCCCGTGCCGGCCGGTGTTGGATTGATATGCTATGATTATACACCATATTCATGAAAATGCAAGTCTTTTTTGCATATTTATGAATATGACCAAGTCTGCTTTCTTCCCGCCCGTTCTCTTGTGCATCGTGTCGACAATCGGACCGTATTCTGGATATGTATGACATTTTCTAGCAGAAAACGGCGAAGCCACTGGCCTCGCCGTTTTCATTCTTATGCAGGTTTTATACAGCCCTCAGGTCTTACTTGGAGGTCACGTGGGTGAACATGAAGAAGCCCAGGGGGGTGTAGTACATGCCGTTGAGATCGCTGTTGATCATGTAGGGCTGGGTGTAGAAGTACAGGGGAGCGATGGCGCAATCCTGCTCCATCAGCATATCCTCAGCCTGATGCATGAGCTCCATACGGCCCGCGGCATCGGAGTCGCTCAGAACCTCGGTCATGATCTTGTCATACTCAGGGTTGGAGTAGTGAGCGTTGTTGTTGCCGTTGCCGGTCATGAACATATCCAGGAAGGACACGGGATCGTTGTAGTCGCTGATCCAGCCGTCGCGGCAGATGTTGTAGTTACCCTCGCTGCGGGTGGACAGGAACACGTTCCAGTCCTGGTTGTTCAGGGTCACGTCCACGTTGAGGACATCCTTCCACATGGACTGGAGGGCCTCAGCGATGGCGCTGTGCTTGTCATCGGTGTTGTAGAGGTAGGTGACAGCGGGGAAGCCGGCGCCGTCGGGATAGCCGGCCTCAGCCAGCAGCTGGCGGGCTTTCTCGCAGTTGGCCTCGTAGTCCTCGGGGGCAACGCTCCAGTAGGTGCCGCCGGTGGTGCGGAAGTCATCGCCGTCGGGGCCAGCAGCGTCATACACGCCGTAGGGCACCCAGCCGTCAGCGGGGATCTCGCCCACCTGGCTCACGTTCTCCACGATGTAGTTGCGGTCAATGGCCAGGTTGAAGGCCTGACGCACGCGGGGATCGTCAAAGGGAGCCTTGGAGTTGTTGAAGTCGATGTAGTAGGTGCCCAGGTAGTCCCCGGCGATCAGGGAGCCGTTGGCCAGCAGGGTAGCGGTCTCGTCCACGGGGACGTTGTTGACGAAGTCCAGCTCGCCATTGTTGAAGGCAGTCAGCATGGCGCGGGTGTCGTCCATCAGCTTGAAGGTCAGCTTGCTCACGGTCACGCTGGCAGCGTCATAGTAGTTCTCGTTGGGAACCATGACGATCTCAGCGTTGTGAGACCAAGACTCCAGCTTCATGGGGCCGTTGGAGATGTAGGTAGCGGGATCCTGAGTCCAGTTGGCGTTGCCCTCTACCACGTCCTGACGCAGAGGCATGGTGCAGGGGAAGGCGCAGATCTCCTTGAAGTAGGGGCAGTTGTAGGTCAGGTTGACCACGAAGGTGTGCTCGTCGGGAGCAGAGACGCCCAGCTCGGAGGGATCCTTCTCACCGTTGCGGATCTCCACAGCGTTGACCACCATGTCGATGATGTAGTTGTAGGGAGCAGCCAGCTCGGGGTTGACCAGGCGCTGCCAGGCATACACGAAGTCGTTGGCGGTCACAGCCTGACCGTCGGACCACTTGGCGTCCTCACGCAGCTTGAAGGTCCAGGTGTAGGTGCCGTCGGCATTCTCGACCACCTCGGGCTCCTCCGCGGCCATGCCCAGGTCCAGAACGGCGGTGGCGCCGCCGTCGGGGTTGTTGCCCTCGGCGCTGTCCACCCACTTGTACAGGTTCTCAAACAGGTGATGGGCCATGATGCCGCCGTCCACGGTACGGTTCAGAGCAGGGTCCATGGTCTCGGGCTCACTGGCCACACAGACGCTCATGCTGACGCCTTCGGCAGCGGGAGCGCCGCTGTTCTCAGGAGCAGTGGTCCCGGTGGGAGCCGTCTCAGTGCCGCCGCATCCGGCCAGCAGGGAGGCGGTCATGGCGACCGACAGGCCCAGAGCCAGAAGTTTCGTCTTCTTCATTGCGAAAACCTCCAAAGTTTTTTTGTATCCTCTCGCCTTTCCAGCGTGATACACGGTCATCTTCTGTCCTGTTCAGCCGGACAGATGTTCTTCCACAAAAGCGTTTCGGTGGAATCCGAGGCTGATTATACCACGGTGCATTACTCTTGTAAAGTAAAATGTTTCAAAATTGTTAACCCGTAATAGGAAGGAAAGGCGAAGAAAACTCGGGTTTTCTTCGCCTTTCCGCGCGGATTCTGCATTTAAATACAATGACACTCCATTGGATGCAACAAAATTCTCTGCAAAATAGTCACATATCCAACAGTGCTTATCCCCGTTTTCCCACGGCAGATACGTCCAATCTACGCGGACAGGAAAATTACTTGTTCAGCAGATGGCAGGCGGCCCAGTGACCGGGCTCCACCTCCCGGAAAACCGGGGCGGCCTCGCTGCACTCCTTGGTAGCATAGGGGCAGCGGGTATGGAACCGGCAGCCCGTCGGGGGATTCATGGGAGAGGGAATGTCGCCCTCCAGGACGATGCGCTGGCGCTGGCGGCTGACCTCGGGGTCGGGAACCGGCACAGCGGAGAGCAGGGTCTTGGTATAGGGGTGGAGGGGGTGCTTGTTGAGCTCATAGCTCTCCGCCAGCTCCACCAGGGAACCCAGATACATTACGCCGATGCGGCTGGAGATGTGGCGCACCACGGAGAGATCGTGGGCAATGAAGAGATAGGTCAGCCCCATCTCGTTCTGCATATCCTCCAGCATGTTGACCACCTGAGACTGGATGGACACGTCCAGTGCGGAGATGGGCTCGTCACAGACGATGAACTCGGGCTTCACTGCCAGGGCGCGGGCGATGCCCACGCGCTGCTGCTGGCCGCCGGAGAACTCATGGGGATAGCGGTTGGCGTGTTCGGTGTTCAGTCCGACCATGCCCAGCAGTTCCTTGATGCGATCGGTGCGCTCGGCCTTGCTGGCGTAGAGCTTATGGATATCCAGCGCCTCGCCGATGATCTCTCCCACCGTCATACGGGGGTCCAGAGAGGCAGAAGGATCCTGGAAGATGATCTGCATCTTCCGGCGGTAGGGCAGCATATTCACCATCTTGGGCTTGGCCACCTTAACCCGGGTGGCGTGGCCCTGGGCGTCCTTCTGCCAGGGATCAGCGCCCTCAAAAATGGTCTCTCCGTCATAGACGATCTTGCCGGAGGTGGGCTCATGGAGCTGCAAAATGGTGCGGCCCAGTGTGGTCTTACCACAGCCGGACTCGCCCACCAGGCCCAGGGTCTCACCCTTCCGGATGAAGAGGGACACGTTTTCCACCGCCTGCACGCCGGGGCCCTTGGTTCCCTTGACAGGGAAGTATTTCTTCAGGTTCTGGACTTCCAGCAGAATTTTATCCTCAGCCATTCTGCGCGCCCTCCTCTCTCTGCTTCTTCAGCTCATCCTGCACCCGCAGCCAGCAGGCGGCGCGGTGGCCCTCACCCAGTTCCACATAGGGGGGCATCTTCTGCAGGCAGATCTTCATGCAGTGCTCGCAGCGGGGCGCAAAGGGACAGCCCTCGGGCGGGTTGAGCATATCCACAGGGGTGCCCTCAATGGGGATCAGGCGCTCGTGGCTCTCCGCGTCCACACGGGGCATGGAGCGCAGCAGGCCCATGGTATAGGGGTGACCGGTGCGGTAGAAAATATCGTCTACCTTACCCTGCTCCACGATCTTTCCGGCGTACATGACCGAGACTTTGTCGCAGATCTCCGCCACCACGCCCAGGTTATGGGTGATGAAGATAATACCCATCTGGGTCTTCTTCTGCAGGTCCTTCATAAGCTCCAGGATCTGGGCCTGAATGGTCACGTCCAGAGCGGTGGTGGGCTCATCGGCAATGAGCAGCTTGGGATGGCAGATCAGACCCATGGCGATCATCACGCGCTGGCGCATGCCGCCGGAAAACTCATGGGGATACTGCTTCATCCGCTTTTCCACGTTGTTGATGCCCACCAGCTCCAGCATCTCCATGGCGCGCTTTTCCGCGTCGGCCTTGGAGATCTTCTTGTCGTGGGCCTTGAGGGCCTCCACCAGCTGGTTGCCCACGGTGTAGACCGGGTTGAGGCAGGTCATGGGGTTCTGGAAGATCATGGCCACTTCGCTGCCCCGGAACTGGGTCATCTGATCCTTGTTGAAGGCAAGGACGTCCCGGCCCTCAAAATGGATGGAGCCGCCCACCACTTTGCCGGGGGACTGGAGCAGGCCGATGATGGAGTAGGCCTCCTGGCTCTTGCCGGAGCCAGACTCGCCCACGATGCCCATGACCTCGCCGTAGTTGAGCTCATAGCTGATCCCGCCCACGGCCTTGACTTCGCCGGCGGGGGTAAAGAAGGAGACCCGCAGGTCCTTCACTTCCAGCAGCTTCTCACCGCTGGCCGGTGCTTCGGTGTGGAGCTGCCCGTCCCGGCGCTCCTCGTTCTCTTTGTTCCGATCCATGCTCGCTCCTCCTCTCTTACTTCTTCAGGCGCGGATCCAGCGCGTCGCGCAGGCCGTCGCCAAACAGGTTGAAGGCCAGGATCATCACGCTGATGATGACAGCCGGAATGATCAGGCGGTAGGTATAGGTAGTAAAGCCGCTCAGAGCGTCCCGGCACATGGAGCCCAGGCTGGTCAGCGGGGCGGACACGCCCACGCCCAGGTAGGACATGAAGGACTCCAGGAAGATGGCGGAGGGGATCTGCAGGCAGGTGGTCACCACGATCTGGCCGATGCAGTTGGGCAGCAGGTGGCGCCGGATAATGCGTCCGCCGGAGGCGCCCAGCGCCCGGGCCGCGGTGACATACTCCTGCTGCTTGAGCTGGAGGATCTGACCGCGGATGATGCGGCTCAGGCTGACCCAGTACAGAAGGCCGAAGGCGATGAACATGGCGATCAGGTTGGGGCCGATGGTGCGCATGAACTCCGCCAGGGCGTTGCCCTGATGGTCCGAAATAAACTGGGTGATATGGGGGCTCATACTGGTGGAGATCAGCAGGATGACCAGCACCTCAGGCACGGAGTAGATGACGTCGACGATGCGCTGCATGACCACGTCCACCTTGCCTCCGAAGTAGCCGGAGATGGAGCCATACAGGGAGCCGATGATGAGCACGATAAAGGCGGCGGCCAGACCGATGGTCATGGACACCCGGGTGCCGTACATGGTGCGCACCATGATATCACGGCCCAGCTTATCGGTACCGAACACATGGGGGAACACCTTCTCGCCGTTGGCGATGCGCTCGAGCTCCTCATTGGAGTATCCAAAGGGATGGCTGTGAATGCCCAGAGCGGCATAGACCTCCTCCTCGGACATACCGGCATACTCTCCGCCGGTCTTGGCCTTGGCGCGGATCAGAGCCTCCTCACGGCTGGTGAGCTTCTCGCCCTTGGCCTCAGCCTCGGCACGGGCCTGCTCCACCGCCTCCTGGGGGTCCAGGGTGCTGGTAGCCTGGCGGTACTGCTCCTGTTCCTCCAGGGTGTAGTGGTGAGGATAGAGATTCTCGGCGCCCAGGTTGCGCTGCTCATACCCATAGGGCACCAGCATCGGGCCCACAAAGGCAAAGAGGATCAGCAGCACGATGACGCCCAGAGCCACCATGGCCACCACGTTCTTGCGCAGGCGGCGCCAGGCGTCCGACCAGTAGGACACGCTCTTGCGCTGCTGAATAAAGTCGGCCTTCTCCTCACTGGAGGCAGGCGCAAAATCATCGTTGGTCAGGGTATTCCAATCCAGCATGGAGTCCACATCGGGCTGGAGAGAGCCGATGACCGGTTTTTTCTTTCGATTCGCCATTGGTTACTCTCCTTTCGTCAGATCGATGCGGGGATCGACCAGCTTGTAGATGATATCCACCACCAGGTTCATGAGGACCACAAAGGTCGCCAGGAAGATGGTCGTGCCCATAATCACAAAGTAGTCGCGGTTGGTGATGGACTGCACCAGATAGCGGCCCAGGCCGGGGATGGAGAACACGCTCTCCACCACGAAGCCGCCGCACAGGGT
The DNA here is from genome assembly GCF_015547905.1 of Clostridium sp. J1101437_171009_A5. NCBI lineage: Bacteria > Bacillati > Bacillota > Clostridia > Eubacteriales > Clostridiaceae > Clostridium > Clostridium sp. J1101437_171009_A5. The sequence continues at coordinate 54,750 of NZ_JADMVY010000013.1, read as the reverse complement.
GAAGGCAACCAGGGGGCCCAGGTAGGTGATGACGGGGATGAGGGCGTTGCGCAGGGCGTGCTTGAAGATGATCTTGCCGCCCTTCAGGCCCTTGGCCCGGGCAGTCTTGATATACTCCTGATTGATGGCGTCCAGCATGGAAGACCGGGTCAGCCGGGCGGTGTAGCACATGGGATAGAGGCCCAGTGCGAAGCAGGGCATGAAATAGGCCTTGGCGCCCAGATCCGGGTTAAAGATGGCGGTCAGCTCAAAACTCTTCAGCAGCTCCGGTCCCACCGGGGAACAGAACAGGATCAGCAGGAACGAGGCCACGACAAATCCCGGCATGGAGATACCTAAGGTACAGACCACGCGCAGCAGGCTGTCCACCCACTTCCCTCGGTAATAGGCGGCCAAACAGCCCAGCAGGATACCGACCACCACAGCCCAGGCCAGGGCGATCACGCCGATCTTGGCGGAGATGGGGAACATATCCGCAATGATCTCGGCTACCGGGCGTCCCTTCTGCATCTTCAGGGACTCGCCCAGATCGCCGTGCAGCGCATTTTTCAGGTAATTCACCATCTGAATGGGCAGCGGCTTGTCAAAGCCGTACTTTGCATCCAGTGTGGCCTGCTGCTGCGGCGTCAGCGCTTTTTCCGAGGCAAACGGGCTGCCAGGCACCGACATCATCAGCAGGAAGGTGACACAGGACACGATGAGGACCGTAATGATTGCCATAACGACTCGCTTCAATATGTACTTTGCCATTTCTTCACTTCCTAAACTTTCTTTCTCCACTCTGTTTCAGAGGGCCTTTCTTTCCGGTGAATGAGTGAATCTGAAACCACTTTTCAAGCGCCCGGATGCTTGAAAAATTATTTCAGTTTTCGTTCCATTCTAACCCTTCTGAGGCCCTCTGCGCCCTACTTTTACGCAGTTTTTATATTTTATCTTAAATTATGTCCTCAGTCAAGAGACATTTGTTAGGCCCCTCGTACTTTTTTGTAGTAACAGCCCGCCGCTTTATCGCGCTAGTTTATCAAAATTTTGTATCTTTTTTCAACGTAGCGCTGTATTTTTCCACCATGCAGTCAGGATAATAGGACTCCTTGGCCTTCCGCAGCCCGGGGACACCCATGTCATCCTCCCGGTTGAGATAACGCACATCGGGATAGCGGTTTCGGACCCAGCGGGCAAATTCCCGGTTGATCAGCGTGTAGCCGCCCCGCAGCTCGTTATAGGCCTTCTCAAAGTGGACGTCATAGCAGTCCTTTCCCAGCCGGTCCCCCATGGTAAAGGCAACCACTTCCCCGTAGACCCGGATCACGCCGCCTTCCAGTCCCAGCTCTTCAAAGTGGGCAATGGCATCCCGGAGGGCCAGCCCCTCATTGCCCAGATCCCCGGCCTCCGCTGCTCCTTCCCGCTCCCGGCTGCGCCGGTACCACTCCTTGTCCATCTCCAGGCACTCCGGCAGGACGGCCGGAGTCATCTCCTCATAGGTCCAGTGCGGAAAGGCGCGGATAAAGGCATTGATGTGGTTTCGTTTGGCATGCAGCTGTTTGCCGGGGAGCTCCGCCAGCCGATCGATCTCATAGAGGTAATCAAAGCTGTCCCGGTCCGCTTCGATCTGAAAGCATCCGGGGAAACGGGCCTCCAGTCCTTCCGCCTGTTCCCTGGACAGGCAGACCAGGCGGAAGGGTTCCCCCCGCTCACCGGCGTCTTGGGCCAGTGCATGCAGCACCTGCTCTACCTCCCCCTCCCCTGCGGGGTAGAGATAGCTGCACCCCAGCCTTCCACACAGACGGGCCGCCAGAAACCCCTCCACCGGGGCAATGGCATAGTGGAACGCGTGGCGCCAGGTATAGAGATTGGTAAAACTGTATTCACATCCTCTGGAATCCGCCCCCAGCAGCAGCTTGTCCACCCAGGACTTGTCTGCCAGTTCCGGTGTATGAAATGCGATCATAGATGAAAACGACTCCTTTTGCTCTTGATATCCATTCCCGCATCCATCGCGGGTACTTCTCCTCCCCCTGCGAAGTATCGGGGGGCCGCGAGCTCTTTTATCCTACCACGCCTCTATGAAAATGGCAAGAAAAAGGAGCGCTCCGCTCCACCCCAAATTCGGGCAGAGAAGCGCTCCTTTTCCGGTTTCGGAATTCATTCCCGCAGCAAAATTGGCTGGATCTGTCTCTCGCAGAGGGCGGCGTCAATGGTCTCAGGTACCCGGTCAAAATCCGCCACCAGAGAGGTGGGCTTGTGCTCCGGATCATCCTGGCCGAAGGGGACAAAATAGACGTGCTTCTTGTCCAGCAGCGTACCGATGTTGCGGGCTGCCCCGGCCAGACCGTCATTGGTGGCCACTGCCAGTACCAGGGGCCGCCCGTTGCGCAGGTGGGCCTTGGCTGCCATAGTGACCGAGGAATCGGTGATCCCGGCGGCCAGTTTCGCCAGTGTATTCCCAGTACAGGGACAGATCACCAACACATCCAGCAGCTTTTTGGGCCCGATGGGCTCGGCCTTGACCACCGAGTCCACCACCCGTTTGCCGCAGATGCGCTCCATCTCGGCCACAAAATCAGCGGCGTTGCCAAAGCGGGAGTCGGTTCCCGCCCCCCGTTCGGAGACAATGGGCGTCACGCTGCCATAGCGCTCCGCCACCCGCTCCAGGGTCTCCATGGCCTTGGCGTAAGTACAAAAAGAGCCGGTAAAGGCAAATCCCACATGGATCTCTTCCATATTCACACTCCCAATTCGTTGAGGATATTATAGATGGTACTCTTGATGGCTCTGGCCGCCGTCACCGGCGCCACTTTTCCCGGCAGGGACAGGGCCCATACTGCCTTGACGCCCAGACGGCGGGCCGCCTCAAAGTCCACCCCGGCGGGTGTGTGAATGGGAAGGGGTATTTTTTATTCTAGTTACTTGCCCGTCTCGGCCGAAGCGAGATAGCGTTTGGCCCGGGTAAAGCCCCGGCCGCTCACCTCACTGACCCGGCTGACGATCAGGAATGCCTCCGGGTCGATGTCATGGATCAGACGCTCCACCTTCCCCAGCTCCATGGGGGAAACTACGGAGAGGAGCATCTCGGTCTCCCGCAGCATATAGCCCGTGCGGCTCTGGAGAAGGGTCCCGCCCCGGTCCACCTGGGAGAGGACGGCCCGGCGGATCTCCTCCACCTTTTCGCTGACCACTTTGACCTCCACCTTCTGCTGGCCCAAGACCAGCACCTTGTTCAGCACCGCCGTATAGATGAAGACCAGCAAAATCCCGTACAAAATCTGTTCCCAGTCGCTGAACAGCGCCTGGAGCAGCAGGATGACCATATCAAATCCATAGAGCATGGGCGCCACCGGAAGATGAAAGAGTCGGTTGAGCACCAGGGGCGGGATGTCCATACCACCCGTGGACGCTCCGGTGCGAATGACGATCCCCAGGCCCGCGCCGATGCACATTCCACCGAAGGCAGTGCACAGGATCACGTCCTGCGTGATGGCCTGTGCCGGCAGCACGCGCTCCCACAGCTCCAAAAGCACAGGGTAGAGCAGACTGCTCAGCACCGTGGTGGCCGCAAACTTCCGCCCCAGCACCGCCAGCCCCAGCAGCAGCATCACCACATTGAAGCCCAGCACGAACGCGGAGATCGAGATCGGAAAGCAGTGCCGCACAAACAGCGCGATTCCGGTGGTCCCCCCGGTGATCAGTCCGCCGGGCAGCAGGAAGGCCGCCACGCCGAAGGCGTACAGGGCATTTCCCAGTACCACCAGCAAAAGATCCAGGCCCAGATTTCGCTTCATAGAGACCCATCCTTTCTTTTCCTGTAAAAAAAGAAAACCACGTCTGTCGGATTTTCCCTGACAAACGTGGATCGAGGCTTTCGCCTAATACCCTTCTTTTATACCACACTTTTTCTCCTCTGGCAAGTCTGTTTTCTGCTCGCGTGCAGTCCGGGTTTCACGCACACAGCGAGGTCCCACGCGCAGGCTGCTCCCCTCGTCTGCCCGCCCGGGGTGACCCAGGCGGGCAGCACAGTGTCTCTCTCATCCTTCCATCCGTTTCTCTGCTTCTATGGTTCGAAATCCGCATATCTTATTATATAAAGGTATAACAGGCTTTCTTTCCTCCCGCCCGGCAGGACAGTCCTCGCTCGGACACATGGCCTTCCTGTGCCACATCCTCTGGTATGGCCCGGTTTCCCTATTGTTCGTCTTAAAAAGACATGTTCTTTCTCCGCTCACAGTTTTCCCTAGGCTAACTCCAGCAGGCGCTGCTGGAACCGAACCCCTGCCTCCAGTACCTGCTCATCAAAATCGAAGGTGTCAGCATGGAGCGGGATCCCGGTTCCCGTCCCCAGCAGGAAAAAGACGCCCGGCACACAGCGCTGGTAAAAGGAAAAATCTTCCGCGATCAGGAGGGGCTCCTCCAGAAGACGCAGCTCCGGCAGGGTGGCCGCACTGGCGGCATAGAGCTCCGGATCGTTGCACACCGGGGGATATCCCTCGGAGAACCGGATCTCCGCCTCCACGCCGTACTGCTCCCCCACCGTTCGGGCCAGCGCACGCAATTCCTCCTTGGCGCTCTGAAACACTTCGTCCGAGTCCACTCGGAGACTGCCCAGCAGCGTACTCTCGGCGCTGATGGCATTGCGGACGCTCCCGCTCTCCATCCGCCCGAATTTGAGGAGGCATACACCCTGCTCCCGGTTCAGCTTCCCGGTACACGCCTCCGCCTCACACAGGAAGCGGGCCCCCGCCATCAGGGCGTCAGCCCCCTCCTGCCAGCGGGCAATGTGGGCGCTGCGGCCGGTCATCCGCACCGTCACCTCGCTGGCCCGTGCCATCAGGGGCCCCGGACGACTGCCCAGCGTCCCCGCCGGCAGATTCGGCCAGAGGTGGAAGCCGTAGATCCGCTCCACCCCATAGCGCTCCAGCACGCCGCTCGCGCAGATGGAACGGGCCCCGCCGGTAGTCTCCTCGGCGGGCTGGAAGATCAGAAGCACATTGCGGGGCAGTGTGGAAAGACGCTCCGCCACCGTGTGGGCCAGGCCGATCAGCATGGCCATATGGCCGTCATGGCCGCAGGCGTGCATCTGCCCCGGGTGACAGGAGGCATAGGGCGCCCCTGTCTTTTCCAAAATGGGCAGGGCGTCCATGTCCGCCCGGAAGGCCACAGCCCGCTCCTTCCCCCCGTCAAACCAGGCGCACAGAGCCCGTCCGTCCGGGGAAAAGAGCGTACAGGGCAGATCCTCCAGCGCGCGGCGCAGATAGGCCGTGGTCTGGGGCAGCTGGTCATCCAGCTCCGGAATGCGATGGAGATCCCGGCGGACAGTTTGGAGCAGTTGGAGCATGTTACATCCCTCATTTCCCCGCAGACGCGGTTTCTTTGTCCGCTATTATACGGTCCCGGGACGCCGGGTGCAAGTGAAATTCGCAGAAAAAACTTCTTGACACTAAAGCAGCGCCGTGCTAAAATAGGCCAAACTCAGGATAGAGGCGCAGGTGAGAATACCCCGGGGGAGTCGGCAGACAGCGATCCCGGGCGGAGGCGAACCTGCCGAATTCGGACGCCGGGCACGGCGGCCGGGTGGGGCCGTGGAGAAGATCTGCGGCACTGTCTGCGGGGATGACCCGCGGGAGTGCTATCCTTACTGCAGGTTTCTCCCCAAATGCACCGGAGAACCTGGGCCGTCAGTAAGGCATAGCCCTACTGGCGTTTTTTGTTTTGTGTCCGCTCCTCTGTCCGCATCGCGGCATCTGTCCGCCATTCGAGAAAGGAGTCTTTCACATGAACGCCAGACACATCCAAGGTTCCATCGTTGCCCTGATCACCCCCTTCCACCCCGACGGATCGGTCAATTTTGAAAAGCTGGGGGAGCTGATCGACTTCCATCTGGCCAACCAGACCGATGCCATTCTCATTCTGGGTACCACTGGCGAGTCCTCCACCATGACCCACGAGGAGGACGACGCGGTCTGCGCCTACACCGTCGAGCGGGTGGCCGGCCGGGTCCCGGTCATCGCGGGCAGCGGTTCCAACTGCACCGAGACCATGGTGGAAAAGAGCCTGAGCTTTGAGCGCCTGGGGGTGGACGGTCTGCTCCTCATCACCCCCTACTACAACAAGACCAACGAGGAGGGCATGTACCTCCACTTCAAGACGGTGGCCGACGCGGTCCACATCCCCTGTATTCTCTACAATGTGCCCGGACGGACCGGCTGCTCCATCTCGGAAAACGTGGTGCGCCGCCTGTCGGTCCACCCCAACATCGTGGGCATCAAGGAGGCCTCGGGCAGCCTGAGCTATGCCACCAAGATCGCCCGCTATCTCTCGGATGATTTTCTCATGTATTCCGGCAACGACGACATCGTCCTGCCCATGATGGCGCTGGGTTCTAGCGGCGTGATCTCGGTGGCCGCCAACATCCTGCCCCGGGAGATCCACGATATGGTGTGGAACTACCTCCGCGGGGACCGTGCCGCCGCGCTGGAGACCCAGCTGCGCTATCTGGATGTCATCAACGGCCTGTTCCTGGAGGTCAATCCCGTCCCGGTGAAGGAGGCCCTCAACCTCATGGGCATGGAGGTGGGCGGCTACCGGCTGCCTCTGACCACCATGTCGGAGGGTCCCCGCGCCGCTCTGCGGGAGGCCATGGAAAAGGCAGGTGTTCTGGCATGAACCTCCTTCTGGTCGGCACCGGCCGGATGGGCACCATGCTCCGCACCCTGGTGGAACAGGAGGAGGATCTCACCATTCTGGCCGCCTTCCACCGCACCAACCTGAGTGATCTGGAGCGCACGGCTCCCCCGGCCGACGTCATCGTGGATTTTTCCGCGCCGGACAGTCTGTGCGCGGTGGCCGGGTATGTCCGCCGTACCGGCACTCCCCTGGTCAGCGGCACCACCGGCTATCTTCCCCAGCAGATGGACCTGCTCCGCCAGCTGGGCAACTACGCACCCGTACTGCACAGCGCCAACTTCTCCATCGGCATCGCGGTCCTTCGCCGCCTGGCCGCCCAGGCCGCGGAGGTGCTGGGAGACGCTTTTGACATCGAAATCGTGGAGACCCACCACAATCAGAAGGCTGACGCCCCCAGCGGCACCGCCAAACTTCTGCTGGAGGCGGTGGATCCCGGTCACACCTACTCCCCCGTCTACGCCCGGGAGGGACGCTCCGCCCGCCGTTCTCCCCGGGAGATCGGGGTCCACGCCCTCCGGGGCGGCACGGTGGCGGGCGCCCATACGGTCTCCTTTTTCGGCCCCCAGGAGGAGCTCCATCTGAGCCATCGGGCCGACAACCGCTCTATTTTTGCCGCCGGGGCCCTCCGGGCCGCACGGCTCCTTGTCAGCAGAGAGCCCGGCTTCTACGCTCTGGAGGACCTGCTCTTCCCCACTCCCCATCAACCCTGAGAAAGAAGGATCATACATGGACGCACAGGAAATCATTCGCTATATTGCACAGGCGGAGAAGAAGACCCCCGTCAAGGTCACCCTCCGGGAAAAAGCCCCCATCGACTACGGCTCGGCCCAGGTGTTCGGCGTCGGGGACAAGGTCATCTTCGGAGACTGGAAGGAGCTGGGCCCCATCCTGGCCGCCAATGCCGATCGCATCGACGATCTGGTGGTGGAGAACAGCTGCCGCAATTCCGCCATTCCCCTGCTGGATCTGAAGGGCATCAATGCCCGCATTGAGCCGGGTGCCATCATCCGGGACCAGGTGGAGATCGGCGACAATGCGGTCATCATGATGGGCGCCATCCTCAACATCGGCGCCGTGGTGGGCTCCGGCACCATGATCGACATGGGCGCGGTGCTGGGTGGCCGGGCCACGGTGGGCCGCAACTGCCATGTGGGAGCCGGCGCGGTGCTGGCCGGCGTGGTGGAGCCCGCCAGTGCAGTACCCGTCATTGTGGAGGACGACGTCCTCATCGGCGCCAACGCCGTCCTCATTGAGGGGGTACACGTGGGGCAGGGCGCTGTCGTGGCCGCGGGCAGCGTGGTCATCGAGGACGTTCCCGCCGGAGCCGTGGTGGCCGGTGTGCCCGCCCGTATCATCAAGGAGCACAAGGATGCAGGCACCTCTCAGAAGACCGCCCTCCAGGACGCTCTGCGCACCCTCTAAGCCAACTGGATACAAAAGGCCGCCGGGATGGAATTCCATCCCGGCGGCCTTTTGTTTTATCCCTGCGGTGTCAGTGTCTGGGTACAGGTAAAGGATTCCCCCGGTCCCAGCACCCGGATGCCGGGGCGGTGGAAGAGATTGTGATCCCCCTGTGCATCGTCCGGCAGACCATGCCAGGGCTCAATGCACACAAAACGCATCGGGCCGGGCTTGGACCAGAAGAGCACGTAGGGGAAGCCCTCCATACCCAGCCGGATGGCCGTCTCCCCAGTCCGGCTGGCCAGCTCGATCCAAGGGGTGCGCAGCCCGGACAGGCAGATAGAGTCCTGATCAAACAGGTGGTCATTCAGCTTCACATGGTCCATTCCGGTAAACCGGGGACGGCGTCCGCTGACCAGTCCGCCCTCCAGCGTCAGGATCTCCTCGGGCTCCTCCGCGCCGGCAAAGCGCAGCTCGTGGTCCTCGGTCTGTCCTCCCGGCGTCAGCGGGAGGGCGAGGGCATAGTGGAACCCCGCCTGAAAAGGCATTTCCCGCTCATCCAGGTTATAGACCCGATAGGTGGAGGAGAGGACCCCCTCCCCCAGCCGGTACTCCGTCTCCAGCCGGAATTTCCAGGGATAGCGCTTCCAGGTCTCCTCATTCCAGTCCAGCCGGAAGGTGAGGGACGCCCCATCCTGCCCGACCAGGGTATGGGGATACTCCCGGGCAAAACCGTGGGGGCCGTTCTCATAGCGCACGCCGTCCTGCTCAAAATAGCCGTCCTTCAGCCGCCCGCACCAGGGGAAACAGGCTGGGGCATGCCGTCGCCACACAGATGGGTCCCCGCTCCACACCCACTCTCTGCCGCAGGCCGTGAACGACTGGATCTCGGCCCCCATCTCCGCCACCCGGATGGTCATGCCGTCGCGGCTCAGTTCATATTCCATGACAATCTGTCCTCCTTGCTCCAGAAGGCCGAGCAGCGCGGCCTTTTTGCATTTTATTATACCCTCTGTGCTGCCCTGCCGCAACCATCCTGCGGGGCGTTTCCCGCCCTTTTCTTGTTCACTCCTATAAAGAATAAACTTTATACTTGACAGTATACTTTCTTTTCCGTACAATATCGCACAATGCAAATTCCCGGAGGTGAGCAAAGTATGGGCAGCAGCAAGAACACCATGAATCTGGTCAAGGCGTTCTTCCCCCAGTCTTTCTTCCTCCTGGAAAATGATGTCTTATAGGCATTGGACGGTGTGGCATATTTGCCCACCGTCCTTTTTTTGCCCACGCCTCTGAGAGAAAGGATGACACCCATGCAAACACTGGAACGAAAGCTGGTCCTGGAGGACGGCAGCGAGTATTACGGCCACGGATTCGGCTATCCCGCCGACCGGGTGTGCGAGCTGGTCTTCAACACCTCCATGGTGGGATATCAGGAGATCGTATCCGATCCCTCCTATACCGACCAGATGGTGGTGATGACCTATCCCCTGATCGGAAATTACGGTATCACCGACGAGGATTTTGAGACCCGTTTTCCCACCATCGGCGCACTGGTGGTCCGGGAATACAACGACCGCCCCAGCAATTTCCGCTACACCAAGACCCTCTCGGAGATTTTGGAGGAGAACGGCATTCCCGGGCTCTGGGGCGTGGATACCCGGCAGCTCACCCGCTCCATCCGCGCCCATGGCAGCCGACGGGCCATTCTCACCGGGGCCGACGTCCCCCGGGAGGCCGCCCTGGCCCGCCTGCGCGCCACTCCGGTGCCCCGGGACGCCGTCTCCCGGGTGAGCTGTAAAAAGCGCTGGTATGCCCGCACCGCCGACCACCGCTTTCATGTGGTGGCGGTGGACTGCGGCATCAAGCTCAATATCATCCGCAGCCTGAACCGCCGGGGCTGCAACGTGACCGTAGTGCCCTGGAACACCACCGCGGAGGAGATTGCCCTCTACCAGCCCGATGGGGTCTTCTTCTCCAACGGCCCGGGTGACCCGGAGGATGTGGGGCCCGTGATCGAGCTCATCCGCGCCATCCGGGGGCGCTGGCCCATTTTTGGCATCTGTCTGGGACATCAGCTCATCTCCCTGGCCTTCGGCGGACGTACCTATAAGCTCAAATTTGGCCACCGCGGCGGTAATCACCCCGTCCTCCGACTCTCCGACGGCAAGATCGAGATCACCAGCCAGAATCACAGCTATGCGGTGGATGCCGACTCGCTGGCGGGCACCGGTCTCATCCCCACCCACACCAACCTGTTGGACGGCACGGTGGAGGGCGTGGCCTGCCCCGAAGAACGAATCTTCAGCGTTCAGTACCACCCGGAGAGTGCCCCCGGTCCCCAGGACAGCGGCTACCTGTTTGACCAGTTTATCGAGCTCATGAAGGAGGACAAGACCCATGCCTAAGCGTACCGACATTCACAAGATCATGGTCATCGGCTCCGGCCCCATCGTCATCGGCCAGGCCGCCGAATTTGACTATGCGGGCACACAGGCCTGCCTGGCCCTGCGGGAGGAGGGGTATGAGGTCTTGCTGGTCAACTCCAACCCGGCCACCATTATGACGGACCCGGCCATGGCCGATAAGGTCTATATGGAGCCTCTCACCGCGGAATATGTGGCCCGGATCCTCCGGCGGGAGCGCCCCGACGCCCTGGTCCCCGGCATCGGCGGGCAGACCGGCCTCAACCTGGCCATGGAGCTGTCCGACCTGGGCGTGCTGGAGGAGTGCGGCGTAGAGCTGCTGGGCACCAGCCGGGAGAGCATCCGCCGGGCGGAGGACCGGGAGGAGTTTAAAGCCCTGTGCCAGTCTCTGGGGGAGCCCGTCCTTCCCTCCGAGACCGTCCACAGTGTGGAGGAAGGACTTGCCGCGGCGGATTCCATTGGCTATCCGGTGGTCCTGCGCCCCGCCTTCACCCTGGGCGGCACCGGCGGCGGTTTTGCTGACGATCCCCAGCAGTGTGCTGACCTGCTGGTCAACGCCCTGGCTCTCTCCCCCGTGGGGCAGGTTCTGGTGGAAAAGAGCATCAAGGGCTATAAAGAGATCGAATACGAGGTCATCCGGGATGCCAACGACACCGCTATCACCATCTGCAACATGGAGAATCTGGACCCCGTGGGCATCCACACCGGCGACTCCATCGTGGTGGCGCCCAGCCAAACTCTGACCAATAAGGAATATCATCTCCTGCGGGACAGCGCCCTGCGGCTCATCCGCGCCCTGCGCATCGAGGGCGGATGCAATGTCCAGTTTGCCCTGGACCCCCAGTCCTTCCGCTACTATGTCATTGAAGTCAATCCCCGGGTCTCCCGCTCCTCGGCCCTGGCCTCCAAGGCCAGCGGCTATCCCATCGCCCGGGTCTCGGCCAAGATCGCCGTGGGCCTGCACCTGGACGAGATCCAGCTGGCCAATACGCCCGCCTGCTTTGAACCCGCCCTGGACTATGTGGTGACCAAGATGCCCCGCTTCCCCTTTGACAAGTTTACCGACGCCTCCAACCGCCTGGGCACCCAGATGAAGGCGACCGGCGAGGTCATGAGCGTGGGCCGCACCGTGGAGGAGAGCCTGCTCAAAGCGGTACGCTCTCTGGAGATCGGCGCCTGCCACCTCCACCTGCCCAAGTTTGACCCCATGACCGGGGAGGAGCTTCTCTCCTATATCACCCTGGGTACCGATGACCGGATCTATGCCGTGGCTCAGCTGCTGCGCCTGGGCATGGACCCCGGGCTCATTGCAGCCCGAACCCAGATCGACCCCTTTTTCCTGGATAAGCTGGGGAACATCGTAGCCCTGGAGCAGGCGCTTTCTGCCGCTCCCCGCGACCCCGACGTCCTCCTCCGGGCCAAGCGCGCCGGATTCTCCGATGCCTGGATCGCCCGGACCTGGGGGATGGAAGAGGACGCCCTCCGCGCCCTGCGGAAGGAGCATGGCATCCTGCCGGTCTACAAGATGATCGACAGCTGTGCCAGCGAATTCGACAGCTACATTCCCTACTTCTACTCCACCTATGAGGCGGAGAACGAGTCCCGGGTCAGCGACCGGCCCAAAATCCTGGTCCTGGGCTCCGGTCCCATCCGGATCGGCCAGGGCGTGGAGTTTGACTACTCCACTGTCCACGCGGTCCAGACCATCCGCGCCCACGGCTATGAGGCTATTCTTCTGAATAACAATCCCGAAACGGTCTCCACCGACTATACCACCAGCGACAAGCTCTACTTTGAGCCCCTCACACCGGAGGATGTGATGAATGTGGTGGAGCTGGAACAGCCTCTGGGCGTCGTGGCCTGTCTGGGCGGACAGACTGCCGTCAATCTGGCCGAGCCTCTGGCCCGGCGCGGGGTTCCCCTCATCGGCACCGACTGTGAAGCCATCGAGCGGGCCGAAAACCGGGACGCCTTTGAGCGGGTACTCTCCTCCCTCGGCATTCCTCAGCCCAAGGGGGTGGCAGTCACCAGTGTGGAGGCCGGGGAGCAGGCCGCCGCCGAGATCGGTTATCCCGTCCTGGTGCGTCCCAGCTATGTGCTGGGCGGCCGGGCCATGCAGATTGTCTCCAAACCGGAGGACCTGCGCACTTACCTGCGCACCGCGGTCGCCGTCAACGAGGACCAGCCCGTGCTGGTAGACCAGTATATCACCGGCAAGGAGCTGGAGGTAGACGCCATCTGCGACGGCACCGACGTCTTCCTCCCCGGTGTCATGGAACTGGTGGAGCGGACGGGTATTCACTCGGGAGATTCGATCAGCGTGTTCCCCACCTTCTCGGTCTCTCAGAAGGCACTGGAGCAGATCGAGGCCTATACCCGCCAGCTGGGCCCCGGCATCGGCATCAAGGGCCTCTACAACATCCAGTTTATTGTGGACAAAGAGGACCGGGTCTACATCATCGAGGTCAACCCCCGCTCCTCCCGCACGGTCCCCTTCCTCTCCAAGGCTACCGGCCTGCCGCTGGCCGACATCGCCACCCGGGTCATGCTGGGCATCTCGCTCAAGGAACAGGGCTATGCCGACCGCCCCCCTGTCCGTCCCGCCTGCTGGTATGTGAAGGCCCCCGCCTTCTCCTTCTCCAAACTCAGCGGACTGGATGCCTATCTCTCCCCCGAGATGAAGTCCACCGGCGAGGCCATTGGGTACGATCCCAGTCTGACCCGCGCCATGTACAAGGCGCTCCAGGCCTCAGGCGTGCGGGTGGCTGACCACGGCACCATTCTCTTCACCGTGGCGGACGAGGACAAGGCCGAAGCATTCCCTCTGGCCGAGCGCTTCTATCGGCTGGGGTACAGTCTCTGTGCCACCCAGGCCACCGCCCAATACCTGCGGCAGCGCGGTCTGCGCACCCGAGTTTACGGTAAGATCTGCGAGGGCGATGACCAGATCCTCCAGGATCTGCGCAGCGGACGGATCAACTGTGTAGTCAATACCCGCGCAATCCTTTCCGGGGAGCATTACCAGGACGGCACCCTCATCCGCCGTTGTGCGGTGGAAAATGGCGCCACCATCTTTACCTCTCTGGACACGGTGCGTATGGTACTGGAAGTACTGGAAGAGATGACCTTGGGCGTAGCCCCCATCGCCTAATTCTATAGGAATTGGAAAGCCCCCGCGGACGATGTCCGCGGGGGCTTTGGATCTTATTTTGTTGTGGTCTTACTCAGAGGCTCAGTCCTCTTCCTCACCCTTCTTCCGGGAGAAGGAGAGATGCAGGCCAGCGCCTACCATGGAGAAGGCCAGGGCCACCAGGCCAGCCGTCACAGCCGGATTCACAGGCGTGGCGACCATACCGGTCTGAGGCAGGTTTCCGAGAGGAGTCTCCCCGTCGTCGATATCCACGACCGCTTCGCCCTCGCCGTCGCCGGTGCCGGTGCCGGGCTGCTCGGTGCCAGTGCCAGACTCGGTACCGGTACCGGTGCCGGGCTCCTCAGGGCCGGGGCCCAGAGGCGTGTTCTCGTCGGGGATCTCTTCCTCCGGAGTGGGCGTCGGAGTGGGGGTGGGCGTGTTGCCACCGTCACCACCATCGCCGGTATTTCCGCCGTCGCCACCGTCACCACCATCGCCGCCATCGTCACGGACATATGTATTCGTGATCACCATGGTCTGACTGCTGCCGGCAGTCACATCTACGGTGTTGCCATTCTGATCCCCCACCATATAGGTGACAACGAGATCATACTCGCTCAGACCGGCGCCGCTCTCCACCACGGTGTAGGTGCCGGGCTTCAGGTTGGAAAGGATCGTCTGCAGGCCGGTCATCTCACTGCTGGAGATCTCCTTGCGGAAATCATCGGGACCGGTCACAACGATAGTGAAGCTATTCGGTGTGGCGTTCTCGTTCACCACCTGGATGGTCAGTGTGCCCTCGGTCTCCGGGGTCTCGTTCTTGGTGTACTCCACCAGGATCTTGACATCGGAATTTCCGGCCTCACCCTTCAGGTTGCCAAACACTTCCTTCTGCGTGTATCCAGCGCAGTGCTCCTTTTCCAGAGCAGCCAGCTCATCGGTCATGTCGTAGCGCTCATTGACCGAGACGTGATAGCTCTCCAGATACAGCTGCTTCAGGCTGCCGTCCGCCTGGCGGACACCGCCCTGAAGAACCACAAGCCGCTCTCCGGCGGGCTGATAGAAGCCATTGTAGGTGTTGGTAAAGGCAAACTTACCATCGATCGCATTGCCGTTCTGATCCTTCAGCTCAGCCGTCAGCTTGCCCTCGTTATCCGCGGTCACCACGACCTGGAAGCGATAGATCGCATTCAG
>NZ_JADMVY010000013.1:0-39823 GCF_015547905.1 Clostridium sp. J1101437_171009_A5 | reverse complement strand
TCTGATCCTTCAGCTCAGCCGTCAGCTTGCCCTCGTTATCCGCGGTCACCACGACCTGGAAGCGATAGATCGCATTCAGATCATAGTCCCAGTCCTCGGCCTTGCCAGGCAGCTCGCACAGCTCATAGGTACGCACACCGGTGGTTGTATAGGTCAGATTGATATGCTCGGCATAGCTGCCCACGCCGGTGGTCACCATGGACTTCGTCTCCACAGGCTGATTGACACCATTCGTGGTATCCACCAGGAAGAAACGGAAGGTCTCCGCCGGAGCATTGCTGCCCTGCTGGCTGGCCTTGACTGCCTTCTGGATCTCCAGATCCACATTTGCCTGACCGGAAACAGGCTTGGCATACTCCACCAGGATCTTGACATCGGAATTTCCGGCCTCGCCCTTCAGGTTGCCGAACACTTCCTTACGGTTGTATCCAGTGCAGTGCTCCTTTTCCAGAGTAGCCAACTCATCAGTCATGTCGTAGGGCTCATTGACCGAGACACGATAGCTCTCCAGATACAGCTGCTTCAGGCTGCCGTCCGCCTGGCGGACACCGCCCTGAAGAACCACAAGCCGCTCCTCGTCGGGCTGATAGAAGCCGTTGTAGGTGTTGGTAAAGGCAAACTTACCATCGATCGCGTTGCCGCTCTGATCCTTCAGCTCAGCCGTCAGCTTGCCCTCGTTATCCGCGGTCACCACGACCTGGAAGCGATAGATCGCATTCAGATCATAGTCCCAGTCCTCGGCCTTGCCAGGCAGCTCGCACAGCTCATAGGTACGCACACCGGTGGTTGTATAGGTCAGATTGATATGCTCGGCATAGCTGCCCACGCCGGTGGTCACCATGGACTTCGTCTCCACAGGCTGATTGACACCATTCGTGGTATCCACCAGGAAGAAACGGAAGATCTCCGCCGGGGCACCGCTGCCCTGCTGGCTGGCCTTGACTGCCTTCTGGATCTCCAGATCCACGCTTGCCTGGGTGGGAACAGACTTGGTATAGTGGAAGGTCTTGTGCTCGCCCTGCTCGCTGATGGCGATGGTCTTGTCCTGAGTTGTCAGGGTGTAGGTGACGTCATCTACGGTGATTGTATCAGGGATTGCCGCACCAAAATCCTTGGTATACTTCTCGCCATCCTGTGTCCAACCCTCCAGCTTATCCTCCAGGAGGGAAATCAAATAAACACCCTTGTCGTTCAGGGGAATTTCAGGCATCTTTTCGGCGGGAACAGCCTTGGCCTCTTCACCCTCGTAACCATAGGTAAAGCTTACTTCCGCGGAGAAAACCTTCTGCTCGGGAGGCTCGGGAGCCTCATCCTTAAACCACACCTCACAGAACTCCTGGCAGTTCCAGTTGTCATCGTACGCATCGAACACAAACTGATCCGCCGGGATATGGTACTCAAAGCTCTTAATGTCAAACCAGGGATAGTCGAAGAGCCAGCCCTCTTTCATGTAGTTATCGACATAGGTACCATAGAGCACGATCTCCGCAACCTCGTCCGGCTGGATGTAGCGGGTCAGTCCGCTCCACTCCACATTGCCATAGACATTATAGCCGTCTCCGCCCGTGATATCAGCCTGTCTGGCAGTCTCCGCACCATCCTTAGCCACAATCCGCATACCATTCAGGACCAGCGCGGTAACCCAATCCCCAGCAGGGACCTCATTCCCCGCCTGCTCCCAGCAGTAATTCTGGAAGGACTCACGGGTCATGAGATGATATTCTTTTACGTAAATATCATCCTTCTGCCCATCGATCCCGGGTGTATTCCCCAAATCGTAGGGGGACTTGCTCTCCACAGCACCTCCAGCCAGATCAACGGTGCCTTCTCCGGCCGCCAGCGCCGCCGTGGGCATCAGGCCCAGCAGCATAATGACGGACAGAACAGACGCTAAGACGCGCTTTAGACTCTGTCTCTTTGCCAACATGATCGCTCTCTCCTTTTTCATATGATTGGGAGCACCTTGCTTCCCCTCTTTGTGAGAACGCCTTTCTCACGATTGGTCATTGGATCTGCGCTCATTCCTCCTGAGCCTCATCAGCAGCTTCTTCTTCCAGAGAACTGTCAATGAGTTTCAGCAATTCCAGCGCGCTTCGAAAGGGTTGTTTCCGTTTGCCCTCAGCCCAAGTGACGACACCCTGCCAGGTGGCATTCTGAGCACTGATCACTTGGACCACGAAGGTCTCTCTCACGTGTGTCGCCTCCCATCTGACATTCAGGCAGTTACGCTCTTTGATTATGAGTATATCCTACTGCGGTTACATCTCGGTTACATTTTGATATAGCGCAGTACATTTTTGAAATTTCTCAACACGCACAAAAACAGGCCCCGCCGTAACCGGCGGGGCCTGTTTCCTTGCTCTGGATGAAATTACTTTACCACATAGCTCTCACTGGAAGAGACATACATGACGTCGCCAGGGTTGACGGAGGCGTTGGAATCGGTCCAGGCGCGCTCCAGCGTGGCCCAGTCACGGACGGGGAGGAGCTCGGTCCAGATCTCAAACTGGTTGTCGTTCTCGTCCCGCTCTTCCGAGGGATCATAGTTGTGGGAGTTGGTAGCCTCCTGGATGGCAGTGTAGTACCAGGCAGAAGTATCCATGTTGTCGGGCCAGGTGGTCATACCATCCAGCAGGTGGTCGGCATGGGGCCGGCGGTCCAGCACCCGGTTGATGATGGAGATTGCCTCCGCGCGGGTGATGTTGTTGTCCGGACGGAAGGTGCCGTCGGTGTAACCGCTGATGATGCCCTCGTTGGCCGCCTTGTTGATGGCATCCTGAGCCCAGTGGCCGGAGATGTCACTGAACATATCCGGGCCATCATAGCCGCTGCCGAAGAAGCGGACCGCCATTGCCGCGAACTCAGCGCGGGTAATGGGGGCGTTGGGATCAAAGATCCCGCCGGAGCGGCCGTAGATGATCTTGGCGTTGGTCAGCGTAGAGACCGCCTTGTTGAACCAGGCGTCAGCCGGCACATCGCTGTACGGGTTGGTGGTCATCCAGTACTGGTTGCGGGAGTCCTCCTTCAGCAGGCGGAAGAAGATCGTAGCCACCTCAGCGCGGTTGATCTCATCCTCGGGATGGACCTTTCCGTCGTCGCGGCCCACAATGTAGGCGAAGTGGTCGCCCTTCTCCAGCTCAGGCAGGTCTCCCAACGGGGTCTCGGGATCGGTGATGTCGGTTCCGCCGCCGCCACCGTCGCCGCCATCGCCGCCGGGCTCATACTGTGCAGTAAAGACCCAGTCGATTCCAGCAGCCAGACCCTGGAACTCATTGCCCACCGTGACCGGGATGCTCAGCTTAACGACCAGGTTGCGCTCATCGTCGCTCCCATAGAAGCGGCCCAGGCGCAGCCCCTCGCTCAGCTTTGCGCTCAGCTCGGTCACAGGATCGCCATTGACGTCATTGATGGGCTTGCCGTCTTTTTCTGTGATGCTCAGGGTCACACCCTGCTCATCCATAGCCGTCAGCAGCTTGGCATAGTCAGCCTGAGCCTCAGGATCCTTGCTGGACTCAGCTTTCAGCCAAATCACCACGGAGCCAGAACCCAACCCAGAGGCATTCACCTTGATCTCCTGGCTCTTTTCATCGCCGGGCATCAGATTGGTAAGCTCCTGGAACAGGTTGGGATAGCCCTCTTCCACAGTCTCGTTGTTTGTGCTCACATTGCGGAACTCAAACTGCTTGTTTGCGTGGTTATAGGTCACGGTAGGTACGCCAGTGTCGGCCAGGGCGGTGACCGCCATGACGCCGCACAGCATAGCCACGGCTACGCCTCCCGCCAACAGAGCGCGGAGTTTATTCTTTTTCATGGTTGGTCACCTCCTTAACCTGTAATGTTTCCGCCGTCCAACTCGACACCCCAAGCGGTTGTCACCGCTTCAGGGGGCGCGGCCTGGATGGAATCGGCAATGACCTGGAGATTCATATGGTAGCCGGCAGGTTCCTTAGTCCCATCTACCTTGGCCTCTTTGATCAAATAGCCGGTGTAATCCTGTCCGTTGACCGGAGCCTGGTGATAATAGTATTCGCCAATTTGAATCCATCCATCGCCCAGGTTTCCACCTTCACCACCCCAGGTAATTGTCAAATCGCTGAGACTGGCAGGCTTCACATTGCCGTTTTCATCTTCCCAGGTAGCAACCAGGGCCACACGGATGTAGGCGGGCACATCGCCCTGATTTTGGACACGGACATCTTTCTTGACCTCAGTATGCTGCGTAAAATCCTCCGTAACTTTCGGTGTGACCTCACCCATTTTAAAGGTATTGGTCACCGGGTCGGTGTGGGCTGCCAGCCAGGCCAGCGTGCCCCCCACCGTTACGGTGAGGGCCAGCGCCAGCGCACAGGCTGCAGGCAGCCATTTCCACTTACGGAAGGCGCGCTTCCCCTCGTTATGCTTGCGATCAAACATGGTCCACGCCTCCCTCCTGTGTCATGCCGTCCAGATCCGGGTCTTCGCCGGGATCGGGTTCGGTCTTCTTCTGGTCGTCCTCGTTCTCCTGCTTCTTCTCGCCGGTGGGCAGAGGAGGCACCAGGGCGTCCAGGGTGTCGATGGTCTGATCGGAAGAACTGTTGTTTACCGGCGCAAAGTCGTTCTCCACGCTGTGGCTGCCGCCCAGCCAGTTCTTGTCGTTGCGGGTGTTGGTGAACTCAGCCGTATCACCGTCCTTAGTTACCTCAAAGGACTGGTTGTTCTTCTCATACTTCCAGGACCAGTCGCTGTCCTCGGTCACGGTGTAAGTACCGCTGGGCAGGGTGATCTGCTTGGACGCAGAGGTTCCGCCATCGGGAATGGTCAGCGCCACGGTCATGTTCAGCGTTCCATCTGTGATGTTGAACATGAAGGTCTGCTCACCGTCAGCTGTTTCACCGTTAGCCAGCTCCTTGGTCAGCGTGAAGGTGAACTCGGGCACAAAGATGTGGATACGGAACTGCGCATCGGGATTAGGATCAGTACATCCAGCACATCCATTGCCAGACTGCCACACAAAGACAACTCCACCATACGGGGTTCCATCTTTTGTCACAGCTACCTTAACATTGATATCGCCGGTTCCGATAACCTCCCCATCCTCAGGATCATAGGCAAAGCTCAGAGTCGGTCTGCTACCCATCATGGCAACGTTTTCATCTGTCACATCGCCATGCTTCCAAACCTGATCCACCAGATTGTCTGCATAGTCCGATGTTTCGCCCTGCGTCACAGTCGTGTCCTGATAGGTTACATACAGCTTAAAGACGTTGACCGTACCCTGTGCAGAATCAGTCTGCTCAACTGCCGGCGTGCCGATACCACATGCCTTACTCTTAGGCGTTACAGTAACCGCAACATCATAGCTACTGTCTGTTGTATTGTTGATCGTATTTGTGACAGTTGCGCTAACGTTGACATACGCAGTCTGCCAAGGCTCCAGCTCGCTCAGCGGAGTGCCGCCCCAGCTTACCAGATCTTTAGAATCAGGCGCATCGTTGCCATAATAGATATTGACGTTGTTCCCGTTGAGAGCCAACGGCTGAATGGCCACATCTACCTTCGGCTCGGGGAAACTGCCGATGCAGTCACCATCTGTGTCATAGACGCCGGAAATATCCGCAATATTGGTGGGCACACTATTGCCCCCCAAGAATCCACTCTTAGGTTCCACATAGATGCTCTCATTAAATTTCTGCGCAGTTTCTGGCTTTCCGGGTTCCATTGGCTTCAAGTTGACGCCCGTCCACTCAATATAGAGTCCGTTGTCATCTTCGCCTATGGTTCCTATATAGCCTCCCTGAGTAAAGGTATCGCCGACACCGAGTACATTTCCTTCTGTATCTACAATGTTGAACTGCGGAGAAATATAGTCCCGAATTTTGATACCTTCAATCGGTTTTCCGGTCTGATTGGCAATCTTCTCAAAGATATCATTCAGCTCACCGCTATTATCTGTAGTCAGATAGTAGCCATCAGGAATATTGCGGGTACGATTATCATAATATCCGCCATTACCCCATTCGACTACGTGTGTACCGTCCGGTCGACTACTGGAAGTTCGGTACATATACTCATTGATTTTTACATCATTTTGAGGAAGGCCCAACCCGACCGTGTAAACTGTCGCACCACATCCAGGCATATTTTTGCGATTATCTCTCAACCAGTAGCTTTGCCATGGCCAATCACGTGTAACAAAATCCATGCCATGATGTCCATAAAAACTATCTGCTGCATCGACATTGACCGGACTACCCTTTGGCGCTTTTAACACTTGTCCCCAATAGATAGAGCTCTGTGCACATTCGTGTGTTTCAGCATCCTCTCCAAATAAGCCAGACCACGAACCGCTGCCAGGTATACCATCTGTGAACAAAACTACCGCACGGGAATTATCATACATGGGGTCGGAGCTTGAAATCCCATTTAAAACGTAGTAGGCCTGTTCCAAACCTTTATTGGAGTATGTTCCGCCGCCTTCGCTAAGATTATTGACTACGCCTTTCAGCCTATCGATGCCGTCCGATATGTCAGTCAAGTAAGCGTTAACATTTGCCCCATTAGAATACGAAACGATTGATACCCTGCTGTCCGGAGAGTTTTGTAAAATGGTATCCAAAAATCCGTTTACCGCATTTTTGAGGTCAGTTAATTTATTACCTGCCATACTTCCTGATACATCCAGAACCAGAACAATATCACAGGGCACACTAGTTTCCACAATATTGGATTTTGCTTCCGCCGTCATATTGATCACAAAGCGGTTTGGATTCCCCTCTACTGCAGAAACGGTTTTATTAACTAGCAGCCCCTCCGCAGGCTCAACATAATTTCCCCCTCGCGGTTCCATCGAAGCCATCGTGCGTGCCATACGTTGCATGGGTTGCTCATTCATGGTAGCTTCCGAAAAGGAGGTTCCTCCATCTGGCAGAAGCGGTCCAACGCTTGTAAATGGAGGGGCTTCACTAGTATCCTCTTCTACTTCTATCTCAGAAAGAGAGAGGTAACTACGCAGATTCTCTACTTCTTCAGGCTGGAGAACCAACTCCAGCAAAGCCCATTCTTCCTCTGTCAATGTAAGAAGATAATCGCGAATTACAAAGTCACTCGCCATAGGATCAATAGCGGAAAGCTCATCCAACAGAGCCTGAGCTGCCTCCATGTCAACCTCCGGCAGCTCCATCGCCTTCTCATACTCTTCCAGAGCGGCGATCTGCTCTTCGGTCAGGAGGCTGTAAACAATGGCGCGGTCCTCGTCGGAGAGGTCCTTGACCACCTCATACAGCTCCTCGGTGGACATATTGGCATAGTCGGGGACGTTGAAGCCGGGATCCAGAGGGATCTCCCCGTCGGGAATCTCGGTCTCCACGGGCGGAGTGGGCTCTACGGGCTCCACAGGGTCGGTGGGCTCCACAGGGTACACCGGGTCCACGCTGAAACCGGGGTCCACCTCGCCCGCCGTGGTAAGGGTATCCTCCCCGCCCACGGTCGCCAGTGCGGGCGCCATCAGACCGACGGTCATACAACCGGCCAGCACAGCCGCCAACAGGCGTTTCTTCCAGTTATACATACTGCATCACACCTCTTTCCTTACGGGGTGACCGTCTCGGGCCAGCCCTGGACATCCAGGACGGAGCCACCTGCGGGAATCTCATTGTTCTTGACCTGGACGGCCTGGGCCTCCACATCGATGTCAATGGTGCAGCCCTGATACTCATTTCCGGCCTTGGCGGCAAAGGTGACCGCATCAAAGGGGGTCACGGTCTCATTGACCGCCACGGCGGTGGGGTAGTAGTACCAGCCGTCCTCTTCTACCCACTGCTTCTCATCCCAATTAAAGGAAATCACGCTGCTGTCCAGATCGGCGGCCTGCTGGGCTGCGGTAACGCTCACGTCCGCCCGCACCCGGAGCCAGTAGTCCTGATTGCCGGTATTCTTGATCTCTGCCACCTGATCCACGGTCTGGCCAGGGAGAATGCCGTTGAGCTGGTGGGTGGTCTCGCCCACCACAACACCGTTCACGGTTTCGGTCAGGGTCAGATCGACCGTGCCCATGGTGATCTTGTTCTCGGCCCTGCCATCGGTCACGAAATACGCCGCGGTTCCGATGCCCAGGATGGCCAGCAGGGACAGCGCAACGCCGCCCGCTGCGAGTCGTTTTTTCATGTCATCTCCCGCCTTTCCTCTTCACAAATTCAAATATGCTTTAGGGACGAATAGGAGTGCCTGGGGAAGCGGCACTCCCGTTCTGGTAGGGAATCCCAACAGGCAGTGCTGGGAACGTCCTTAGGGCGGCGGGGCGGGGAAATGCCCCGCCGCCCATATTCAATTCGATTCGGTACGGATGTACTAGGAGTTAGAAATTAAGCGGGCTCATAACCGTTCGCTTCGGTGAACCACTCGGCCATGGCGGCAGCCTCGGCAGCCTCGTCCGTCTCCAGGCCAGCCTTCTGGATGGCATAAGCCTTGACACTCAGGTCCACGCCATCCTTCAGATTCTTCATTTCTTCATTGCCCAGCTCGCCGGGAACCTTGACGGCGTCAAACACATCAACATGTGCGGTATCCTTATCCATCACGCCCATGTCGAACACCAGGGAGAGGGTATCCTCTGCGGGAGTATCGCTCTCCACGCGCTTGGTGGCGATCAGCTTGGAAGCGTTCAGGTTGGCGTGGGGATTTACAATATACTTGCCGATGTTCTCCACAGGACCGGAACCGGGCGTCTCGATCCCCTTGGTCGCCAGACACAGATTCTCATAGTTGGTGATGGTCAGCTCCACATAGAGATGAGAGTCGATGCTCTTCTCCCCCAGATCCACATCCACATTCTTGGAGTAGGTCACGCCGGGGACGATGTTCTCATACTTATAACCGTCATCCGTCGCAACACCGGCCACCATACCGTTTCCTTCAACAGAAGTCTCGGTCATCACAATGTCCAGAGCAGGCTGTCCATCCGCGCCGGCCACGGTGAAGCTGTTGGTGCGCTCATCCTTATCGGTAAAGTAAGCCAGGGTGGCGCCGCCGATCAGCGTGGCGCCCATGCAGGCCGCCAGACCAGCGGCCATTACTTTCTTCTTCATGCCCATAACTCAGGTTCCTTTCTCAGTTATGACTTAATAAATTTGATTAGGGCTGTCTGAACCGGTCTTAAGCGCCAACGCCAAAGTGAGTCTTGGCCTGCCCATCAGCCAGATCCTGAGTCATGCCCTCGCCATCAGACTGGATGGCATAGCCGTTGATCGTGATCGTCTGAGTCAGTTGTCCTTCCACTTCTGCATCAGGATTGACCATTCCCTTCAAATCATCTGCATCCAAATCAGTGCTGAACGTTACAGTGTTGAAAAGCTGCGGAAGAGCGGTTCCCTTTTCGGTATCAACGATATCCTTGTACCGATAAATATTCTCTGTTCCAGTAACCTTCAGCCAATTGTTGGTGTCAATATCCAGTGTGGCAATGTCGCCAAACTGGTTATCGATCTCAGCATACACATAGCAATCGACGCTATCAGCTCCCACCGTCAGCACAGGAACCTTCTCAATCTGCGCACCGGGAGTAACCGAGGCATTCTGCTCAAAGGTTTCGGTCAGGGTCAGAGTAATAGGGTCCGTCTCTCCACCAAATGCATACACAAAGGTATTGACCTTTTCTTCAGATGTAGCAGTCAGCCAAGCCAGAGTGCCACCGATGCCAACGCCAGCAGCCAGAGCCAGAGCGCCTGCGGAAACGAGAACTTTCTTTTTCATAGTGATTTGCTCCTTTCTCTTCTTAAAGAACATTGGTTAGTTTGGATCTTTGCGAGTACCGGGTCGAATCTATTTACTGCCTTTCGGCGTTCCCCCTGCGTCATCGGCCTTACCCGCTTTCTTGGCGGCGGCCTTCTTGTCCGAATCCTCGGCCCATTTCAGAATCTCCGGTGTGAAGAGCAGGATCAGCAGCACGGCGATCACACTCCATCCCACATACATACCCGGGGCGTGGGTGAGGAAATCGGTGAGGAAGCCCAGCTTCGGAATGCAGAACTGGGGTACTCCGATCAGGTTCTCGAAAAGAACCGGGCTTCCGTCGGGACTGTCATTGGCATCCCCCTGCGTGCGGAACCAGCCGTCGGTCTCATTGACTTCGACCACCCGGTGGGTGGCGACGGTCAGATCCTCATTCAAGACAAAGGTGATGGGGTCGCCCACCTTCACATCCTGTGGCTCCACATCCTTCACATAGATCAGAGAACCGGTGGGATAGGTCGGCTCCATACTTCCGCTGAGCACTACGTAGGGGGTCAGACCCACCAGACGTACGCCCACCAGAAGGACGGCCAGGCCCACCACGATCACCGCCAGAATGGTGGTCAGGGTGTTCCAGAGGACTTTGACTGCTTTGGGCACTGCGCCCTCACCTCGCTTTCTCAGACTGGGAGACCGGGGGACCTTCCCGCCCGGAAGCTCACTTTCTAAATCCGAGTATAGCACCCCGCGGTCACAGAACGGTTACATTTCAAGGTTTGGATGTACATTTTTTATTTCTTTTAAATCGTTCTGTTTCCGCTGTTTCAGAGGTGAAAAAACAGCGCCGCAGACGAACTGTCTGCGGCGCGAACAGGATCCATTCCAGGAAAAGAGCTCAACGCATCGGCAGACCGAACGTCTTTGTCTGGGCAGCCGAACGAGCGTAGCGGCACATGGCCGTGTTAGCTTTCTAGCTTTGCGTCCCATGCTTTCACATGGTTTGCTCTTTTCCAACTTGTAAGCTTGCCGGAGCATGCTCTCCGGCGGGAGATCGCTTCTGTTACAGAGTATAGCACCCTTCGGTCACAAATCGGTTACATTTTAAAAATTTTTCCCGAAAGATTTAAAGATATATTAAGAACTTCTGTAACGGTAACATTGTAGCACAAATAAATCGCAGATGCAAGTATGCTGGTTGTTTAGTATTTCTCCTATTCCCCTATTTTTCGACCGTCTCTTTATCGATTCTGCACAGTTTCTGCTGCCGGCATCCGAAAGCGGAACCGGATCTCCACTTGTTTTCCCTCCTCCACCAGCACCCGATCCAACAGGGACAGCACGGCCGGGCGGGTCAACGGTGCAAAGGTCAGGGTCTCCCGCACCCGCTCGGTCCACCAGGCCGGGTCGTTTCGTGGAGCCGAGGGGAGCGCACCCAGCCGTGCTTCCAGCTCCTCCCGCCGCCGCCGGTTTTCCAGGAGGAGCTCCTGAAATTCCGTCCGGGTGATCACCCCCTCCTCCTGATCCCGGTAGAGATGGACTGTCCGGCGGCGGCAGGCCTGGAGGGCCCGCTCCAGCTCCCCGCGGCGGCGGAGCGTTTCGTCTCCGGTCTGGGGCAGGGTGCGCGCCGCCAATTCTCCCGGGTCGATCGCCCGGACCAGGGTGCGCAGCAACTCCCCCAGGGCGGAGAGCACCGCGTCCTCCCGCACCCGGTGGGAGGTACACCGCTTACTCCCCCGTCGGTAGCCCTGACAGACCATGTAACTCCGCGCTCCCTCCCGCACATAGCTCATGGGGGAGCCGCAGGCGGCGCAGAAGGCCAGTCCGGTGAGGAGATGGGCCTCCCCCACAGGCGGCCGGTAGCTGCGCCGGCGCAGCAGCTCCTGTACCCGGTCAAACTGGGTCTGTGGAATGATGGCCTCATGGGTGTAGGGCACCACCGTCCATGCCTCCGGCGGATGGGCGATCCGCCGTGTGATCTTGTAACTGGCCTTTTCGCTGCGGTTCTGGGTGAGGTGCCCGGCATAGGTGGGATTGGTCAGGATCCGCCGCACCATGGTATCGCTCCACACGCCCCGGGAGCCCTCTCCCCGGCACTGGGCGGGGGTGGGCACCTGGGCGGCACTCAGCGCCCGGGCGGTTCCCCGGACCGAGCCGCTCTGCAGATAGCGGCGAAAGACCTCCTCCACGATCCAGCGCCGCTCCCCGTCCACCAGGAGCTTTCCCCGCTGTTCCGGGTCCTTCCGGTACCCCAGAGGAGGGGATGCCCCGATAAAGGCCCCGCTCCGCCGCCGTGCATCCAGAGCGGCGCGGACCTTTCGGGAGATATCCGCGGTATAGAAGTCATTGGCCGCCGCCAGAAAGGGCAGCGCGATGGAGGTATGTCCGGCGGCGGTATCGAACCCCTCGCTCACCGCCACATAGCGCACCCCATGGGCCGGGAAAAAGCACTGATAGTAGTAGACCGTTCCGATCTGATCCCGCCCCAGCCGGGACAGATCCTTGGTGATCACCAGGTCGATGCGCTTTTTCCGGATGTCTTCCAGCAGGCGCTGGAACGCGGGGCGGTCAAAATTGGTACCGGTGTATCCGTCATCCGCATAGATTTCCGTCACCGGCCAGCCCTGCTGCCGGACATACTGGAGCAAAAAGGTCTTTTGGT
This sequence comes from Clostridium sp. J1101437_171009_A5, assembly GCF_015547905.1. Classification (NCBI taxonomy): domain Bacteria; kingdom Bacillati; phylum Bacillota; class Clostridia; order Eubacteriales; family Clostridiaceae; genus Clostridium; species Clostridium sp. J1101437_171009_A5. Next base: position 27,459 of record NZ_JADMVY010000013.1, on the reverse strand, counting down.
TGGCGATGCTCATGGACTGGTCGCTCTCCCCCTCGTCCTCCCGGGAGAGGCGGAGGTACAGCCCTACCTTTGGAAGGGACACGGCGGCTCCTCCTTCCCGGCGCGCAGCAGCTCCTCCAGACATTGCATCAGATCGGGCCCTTCTTGGGCATAGGTCTCACGCACATGGCATTCCGGCTTCATGTTCCACCCCTCCTCTACGATCATGCTTCCATTATATATAAGGTAGGGTCGTCCTATGCCTTCCCAATGCCACACCCGCCCCCCCTGGCTTGGAGGCCAGGTCCAGTACCAGGCAGCCCGGTTTCAGATCCCGCAGGGTCTCCTCTTCCAGGAGCCGGGCCGGCACGGTATTGAGGATCAGATCATAGCCGCACAGCCAGCCCCGCAGCTGCCCGCTGTGTTCCACCCCGTAGCCCTCCGCCTCGATCCAGGCCAGATCGGACCACTTCCGGGCGGCCACGCTCACCCGGGCGCCCAGCGCCGCCAGCCGGGGGGCCAGCGCTCTTCCCAGGCGCCCGTAACCCACTACGAGCACCCGGGCGCCGTGCAGGGTGATGGGCAGCTCCTCCATGGCGATCTGGATCGCCCCCTCGGCCGTGGGCACCGCGTTGGCTATGGCAAGCTCTTCCCGGGCAAAATAGTCGTGCAGGGTCAGTCCCCGGGCATCCGCCAGCGCGGCCACCGGCGGCGTGACCAGCCCGGCGCAGACGATCTGGCCCGGGCGCAGGCGGTCCAGCACTTCGGCCAGGGGAAGGCTCCCCTCTGACAGCGGGGTGTTGAGCAGCGTCCCCTCTCCGGTCACAGGCAGGGGAAGGATCACGCAGTCCGCCCGCACGGCCCCCCGCAGATCCCGTTCCGGCTCCACGCCCTCCCCCAGTTCCCCCGCCCGCTCCAGGGCATAGGTATGAACCGTATGTCCGTCTCTGGCCAGCTGGACGGCCAGCTGCGCCTGCCGCTGGTCTCCGCCCACCACCCAGATATTCCACTCATGTTTCATGGCACAACTCCTCCTCCATGTTCCGTTGCTGTCTTATCCTATTCCGCCGCGGGAAAAGGGTGCGCCCCCTCTTTTTCCCGGTCACCGTTTCGGTATGGATTGTGTAAAAAACAGAAATATCCACCATTCTCTCTTGTTACTTTTACTGTTACGCATTATAATAGTAGAGAATATACCCATGAACGGGCCCCTGTCCCTGAACAGACCCGAACAAAATACAGGAGGAACACGACCCTATGCTATTTGCCAAGTACGAGCGCTGCCTCTACCAGCGCAGCCCCCTCATTGAGGTGATCTGCCAGCTCCGCTTCCCCACCATCCTCTCCATCGGCTCTCAGGAGCCTGCGGAGTTCCAGGAGGCCATCCGGCACGAATTCCCGCAGTTTGTGGCCCGGCAGGAGCGTCCCGCCCCCAAGATCACCGGTCTGGGCACCCCCGACGCCAAGGTGGAGCAGCAGCCCCCCATCACCAACTATAATTTCATCACTCAGGACGGATTCTGGAAGCTGAATCTGACCAGCAACTTTATCGCTCTGTCCACCCTGCGCTACACCCGCTGGGAGGATTTTGCCCTGAAGCTGGACAAGGCCGTGGCCGCTTTCCTGCAGATCTACCACGCCGACTATTTTGAGCGGGTGGGCCTGCGCTACGTCAACGCCATCTCCAAGGAGCGCCTGGGCCTGACCGATCTTCTGTGGGACGATCTGCTCCAGAGCCCCTATATCGGTATCCTGGGCGAGCCCGATGTGGACGAGAAGGAAGTCAACAAGTGCTCTCTGGACATTGAGACCCGTCTGGGCACCGACAGCCGCCTGAAGCTCCACGCCGGTCCCGGCCTGCTCAACGGCGGGAAGCAGGATCCCAAGCCCCGCTTCATTCTGGACCAGGATCTCTCTACGGTGGGCAAGCTCACCCCCGAGCAGCTCCCCGAGCGTCTGGAGACCCTCCACGGCTTTGCCGGAGGCCTCTTCCACGGCGCCATCACCGACGAACTCCACGAGGCCATGGGCCCCATGGCGCTCTAAGCTCCATGCCCATCATCCGCTGTGCCGCTCCCGCCGATCTGGATGCCGTCTGGGCCCTGGTCGAGCGGGCCGTGGCCCATATGAATGCCATCGGCAATCCCCAGTGGGGGGCGGACTATCCCACCCGCGCCCTCTATGCGGGGGATATTGACCGGGGGGAGCTCTATGTGGCCTGTACCGAGACGGGCGCCATTCTGGGCGCGGCCTGCCTCAACCGCAGCGAGACTCCGGAGTATGCCTCCATTCCCTGGCAGTACCGGGGGGAGGTCTATTCGGTCCACCGCCTGGCGGTGGACCCGGCCGCCCAACGCCAGGGTGTGGCCACCGCGCTGCTCTCCTTTGCGCAGGACCTGGCCCGGCAGAACCATGTGTCCGCCCTCCATGTGGACACCTACTCTCTCAATCACCGGATGCAGGCCCTCTTCATCAAGCAGGGCTTTGTCCGGCGGGGCGAGATCCATCTGCACGGACGGCCTCTTCCCTATCCCTGCTTTGAAAAACTCCTGTAAAGTGTGATAACACATGAAAAAATTACTGATCGTAGTGGATTATCAAAAGGACTTCGTAGACGGCTCCTTGGGCTTTGCCGGTGCCGAGGCACTGGACGCGTCCATTGCCCAGCGCATTGCGGACTATCATGCCGCAGGCAACGACGTGGTCTTTACCCTGGATACCCATGGCACCAACTACGCCCAGACCCAGGAGGGCCGCAAACTGCCCGTTCCCCACTGTCTCTTTGGAGAGGCAGGATGGGAGCTCTACGGCTCCACCGCCGCCGCCCGCGGGGATGGGGACTGCGTCTTCCGCAAGCCCACCTTCCCCTCCCTGGAGCTGGCTGAGTGGCTCAAGGGCCGCAGCTATGCCCAGGTGGAGCTGTGCGGGCTGGTCTCCCACATCTGCGTTCTCTCCAACGCGGTGATGGTCAAGGCCGCCCTGCCCGAGGCCGAGATCCTGGTGGATGCCCGGCTCACCGCCTCCTTCGATCCCGCGCTCCACGAAAAGGCGCTGGATGTGCTGGAGGGGCTCCAGGTCACCGTGACCAACCGCTGAATCCGTACTCCCGCCGCCCCGGTCCATTGTTCCGGGGCGGCCATCCCATATAAAGAGGGTTTTTTCATGAAAAGCCATATGAACTACACCATGCTCTGTGATTTCTATGAACTCACCATGGGCAACGGCTATTTCCAGAGCAGCATGGCCGACCAGATCTGCTATTTCGACGTCTTTTTCCGCAATGTCCCGGACGGAGGCGGTTTTGCCATTGCCGCCGGTCTGGAGCAGATCATCGACTATATCGAAAACCTGTGCTTTGATGAGGAGGATATCGCCTATCTCCGGAAAAAGGGCGTCTTCTGCGAAGAGTTTCTGGAATATCTGCGCAACTTCCGCTTCACCGGCGACATCTGGGCTGTGCCCGAGGGGACGCCCATCTTCCCCCGGGAGCCCATCCTCACCGTCCGCGCCCCCGCCATTGAGGCACAGTTTATCGAGACCTACCTGCTGCTCAATCTGAACCACCAGTCCCTCATTGCCACGAAATCCAACCGGATCGTACGCTCTGCCCAGGGCCGCCCCGTGTCAGAGTTCGGCTCCCGCCGGGCCCAGGGCACCGACGGCGCGCTGCTGGGCGCCCGTGCCTCCTATATCGCCGGATGCGCCGGCACCGCCTGTACCCTGGCCGACGAGCTCTATGGCTCTCCCGCCGGCGGGACCATGGCCCACTCCTGGGTGCAGATGTTCCCCGACGAATACACTGCCTTTAAGACCTACTGCGAGCTCTACCCCCACTCCGCCACGCTGTTAGTGGACACCTATAACGTCCTCAAGTCCGGCGTACCCAATGCCATCCGCGCCTTTAAGGAGGTACTCCTCCCCAAGGGCATCACCAACTGCGCCATCCGTCTGGACTCGGGCGACCTCACCTACCTCTCCTGCAAGGCCCGGCAGATGCTGGACGAGGCCGGACTGACCGAGTGCAAGATCGTGGCCTCCAACTCTCTGGACGAGTATATCATCCGGGATCTGCTCCTTCAGGGCGCCAAGATCGACTCCTTCGGCGTAGGCGAGCGGCTTATTACCTCCAAGTCTGAGCCGGTCTTCGGCGGCGTTTACAAGCTGGCCGCCGTGGAGGACGGGGAGGGTCATATCATCCCCAAGATCAAGATCAGCGAAAATCCGGCCAAGATCACCAACCCCCACTTTAAAAAGGTCTACCGCCTGGTCTCCCGCTACTCGGGCAAGGCCCTGGCCGATCTCATCACCCTCTATGACGAGACGGTGGATGACAGCCGCCCGCTGGAGCTCTTTGACCCGGATGCCACCTGGAAGCGCAAGACCTTCACCGACTTTGAGGCCAAGGAGCTTCTGGTCCCCATTTTCCGGAACGGAAAGCTGGTCTATCAGTCTCCCACCATTACGGAGATGCGGGCCTACTGCGCCGCCCAGATCGACCTCCTCTGGGATGAGGTCAAGCGCTTTGAAAATCCCCACAACTACTATGTGGATCTCTCCCAGAAGCTCTGGGACATCAAGCAGGCCCTCCTGAAGGAGCAGGGACGGGAATGACCCGCCGGAAGCGCCGTCGTCTGGCCCTCGGACTGGTGACCGCTGCTGTTCTGTGCTCCGCCCTGGATGTACGCCTTGCCATTCGCCGGTATGAGATCCCGCTGGCCTCCCTGGAGGCTCCTGTACGTCTGGCACTGATAACCGACCTGCACAGCTGCCGCTATGGAGAGGACCAGCGCGTCCTCTTGGATGCGCTGGAGGCAGAGGAACCGGATGCTCTTCTCTTGGGCGGGGATATTGTGGACGATGAGCTGCCCACCGCGCCCGCCTTTCAGTTCCTGGCGGAGGCTGTCCGGCGCTGGCCCTGTGTCTATGTCACGGGAAACCACGAATTCCGCTCCGGTCAGGCCGAGGCATTCTGCAGCCGCATTGCGGAGCTGGGCATCCATGTACTCCGTGGTACCCAGATCACCCTGGAGCTCAATGGTCAGCCGGTCGATCTTCTGGGTCTGGACGATCCAACCGTGGGCAGCGCCTATTCCAGACAGCTCACCGAGCTGAAAAGCCGCCCCCGCACCTCCCACACGGCCATCCTGCTCGCCCACCGCCCGGAGCGCTATTCCGATTATGCCGCTTTGGGCTGCGATCTCATTCTGAATGGCCACGCTCACGGAGGACAGTGGCGCATTCCCTTTCTTCTGAATGGGCTTCTGGCCCCAAACCAGGGATTTTTTCCCGCCTATGCCGGCGGTATATACCGGCGGGACGGGGGCGAAGTACAGGTCGTCAGCCGGGGATTGGCCCGGGAATCCACCCGCATTCCCCGCATCTGGAACCGCCCGGAGCTGGTGATCCTCCAGCTTACTCCCGCTTGATTTCCGTATGTAAAAACAGCGTCCCCGGATTGCACATGCAGTCCGGGGACGCTGTTATCTTTGTTCGTTAATTGAACTTGTAAATACGCCGGGCCAGCCGGTAGAGCTTTACCGAGAGTTTGCGTCCCTGATAGCCCGGGATATTGGATACCGCCGATACCGCGCGGTACTTCATCTTATGATAGAGCCGTCCGTCCACCCCGCGCAGGTACTCCCAGAGCTGGGTACGCTTGCCCAGTGCCTCGGGGGAACCGTCGATGATGAGGAAGATGGAAGAAATGGTCATCATCATGGCCAGGTAGTTGAACATATACCGGCCCAGCTTGGGCAGGGTAGACTGTATCTTCTTCAGATCGTGGGCATCGATCATCAGGCGGGTCACCCTCAGCTGCTGGTCCACTCGGGTCACCATGACCTTTTCGTTGACCGACTGGTCGGACCGGCCGATGAAATACCGGTAGAGGTCCAGATCCATGTAGTAAATGCTCCGGACAAAGGGCAGGGGCTGATAGACAAAAATATTGTCCACATAGAAGGTGTGCTTGGGCAGCTCCAGCCCGCAGGAGCGCAGCAGCTCGGTGCGGTAGATGACCGAGTGCATCAGCAGATACTGGGAGGGACGGAAGCGGCCGATGTCCGCCCAGGTAAAGACCCGATTTTCCGGAAACACATTGGTATAACGCATGACCTTCTGGGTGTTGTCCTCCACGTGCTCATACACATAGTTGCACACCATGAGGTCCACCGGGTCGGGCTGCCGGGCAAACTCCCGCAGCTTATCCAGCACCTTTTTCAGTGCGTCGGTATCCAGCCAGTCGTCCGAGTCCACCACTTTGTAGTAGAGTCCGGAGGCGTTGCGCAGACCCTGGTTCACGCCCTCGCCGTGGCCGCCGTTGGGCTGGTGGATGGCCTTGACAATACCGGGATACTGCTGGGCATACCGGTCGCAGATGGCCGGGGTATCGTCCTTGGTGGAGCCGTCGTCCACCAGGATGATCTCAATGTCATCCCCTCCGGCCAGAAGGGTCTCCACGCAGTGATCCATATAGGCCGCGGAATTGTAGCAGGGTACCGCAAAGGTAATGAGCTTGTCCATGGGGCTCAGGCTCCCTTCTCTGCCAGCGTGTCGCACAGCTCCAGAGCCCGGGCCACGATGGCGTCCATATTGTAATATTTATACTCTGCCAGCCGTCCCAGCAGATAGAGGTTTCCATACCGCGCCGCCAGCGCCTGATAGCGGGCATAGAGGGCATTGTTCTCCGGGTTGATGATGGCATAGTAGGGGGTCTCCTCGGGCGCGCCCGTGTAGGCGTGGGAGATCTCCTTGGCAATGGTGGTACACTCCGGCTTGACCTGCCCGGTGAGGTACTTGAACTCTGTGATGCGGGTCCACTCCTCACTGACGGTATAGTTCACCGTTCCGTGGGACTGCCAGAACTCCACCGGGTAGTTCTCAAAGCGGAACTCCAGCGTCCGGTAGGGAAGCCGTCCAAACCGGCAGGCAAAGAGCTCATCCACCGCGCCGGTATAGATGACCGGGCCGGTAAAGGGCACGCCGTCCAGGGTCACGCCGTCCTCGCCCAGGGTGAGGCGCTCCCGGGCATCCACCCCCAGCTCCACGGTGATGCCGGGGTGATCCAGCAGGCGCTCGAAGAGGGGGGTGTAGCCCTCCAGAGGCATCCCCTGCCAGGGGTCCTGGAAATACCGGTCGTCCCGGGAGAGGAAGACCGGCACCCGGGCCGTGGTGTTGGGATCGATCTCCTCGGGAGACTGGTCCCACTGCTTCATGGTATAGTGGAGAAAGACGTTTTCGTAGACATAGTCGGCCAAGGCCGCCACATCGGGGTCGGCATTGCGGCGCAGCTCCAGAATGGTGACCTTCTTCTCCGCGCCATAGGCGGCGATGAGCTTCTCCTCCAGTGCGGCGGCCTTTTCCCGGCCAAAAGCCAGTTCCAGGCTGGTCAGGTTGAAGGGAACGGGCATCTCGGCCCCGTAAACATTGGCCACCACCCGGTGCTGGTAGTCCCTCCACTGGGTAAAGCGGGAGAGATAGTCAAAGACCCGCTTGTTGGCTGTATGGAAGATATGGGGGCCATACTGGTGGATGAGCACTCCGTGCTCATCGGGCAGGTCATAGGCGTTGCCGCCGATATGGCCGCGCCGCTCCAGCACCAGCACCCGCTTTCCGGCCCGCTCGGCCAGTTCCCGCGCCGCCACCGCGCCTGCAAAGCCGGCGCCAATAACCAGGCAGTCGTATGTATTCTGCATCGGTGTGCACCTCACATCTCGATCTCGATCGTTTTTCCTTCCTAATTCGCTACCAGACCAGTTTATCACACGCGGAGGGCAAAGGGAACGAAAAAAGGATTAAGATTTTTTTAAACTGCACGGGCTGCTCCCGCGCAGGGCCACTCAGCGGTTGGAGCTGTTCTGGCTTCCCCGGGGTGCGGCACCGCCCAGGAAGCTGTCCGAGTAGTGGTCCATGGCCCGCCGGATGACCTCAATGGCAGCGGCCCGGTCGTTGACGTCACCGGCCACCGTCTCCTTGCCCTCCAGGGCCTTGTAGACCGTGAAGAAGTGGGCCATCTCGTCAAAGATGTGACCGGGCAGGTCCATCAGATCATGGAAGGTATTGTAGGTGGGATCGGCAAAGGGGATGGCCACGATCTTCTCGTCGTTCTTGCCTCCGTCCAGCATGGAGATATAGCCGATGGGATAGCACCGCACCAGCGTCAAGGGGTCCATCTCCTCGGAGCAGAGGACCAGTACGTCCAGCGGGTCTCCGTCGTCGCCGTAGGTACGCGGAATAAAACCGTAGTTGGCGGGGTAGTGGGTGGAGGTGTGAAGGACTCGGTCCAGAATGATGAGACCGGTCTCCTTGTCCAGTTCGTACTTCTTTTTGCTGCCCTTGGGAATCTCGATCACCGCCACAAAATCGTCGGGCTGGATGCGGCTGGGGCTGATATCATGCCAGATATTCGACATATGGTTTCACTCCTTAATCCTGCGTGGGCGACTGGCGCCCGTTCTGTAACATTATATCGGTCCCGATCGGGAAATACAAGAACGCAAATAAAGAAAATGTATAAAAATCGCGCTTACTTTTTGCCTTTTTACAGGATATGCCTCTTTTTTGTGTGCATGTTCAAAAGAAGCGCTCCATCGCCGGGAAGGGCTCGTGTAATGTGTCCAATCGCCCCAGTTTACTTTTTGGCGGAAAAATCACCACTCCACGCCCTCCCGGGCGGGAAGCCCGGCGTCAAAGGGGTGCTTGTGCTTTTTCATCTCAGTGATATAGGCCGCCCGTTCCTCCAGCTCCGGCGGGGGATTGCGCCCGGTGATGACCACCTCCAGCGCTTCCGGGCAGGCGTCCAGCTGCTCCAGCACCCAGGGCAGCTCCAGCATTCCGGTGGAAAGGGCGGCACACAGCTCGTCCAGCACCAACAGATCCACTTTGCTGCTGCGGGCAAAGGCCTGCGCCGCGATGTCCTTCTGGCGCACCGCCTCGGCGGCCTTTTCCTCCGGCGTCATGAAGAAGGTAAATTTCATCTCCTCCGGAATGGGAAGCAGCTCCACGCCCGGCAGGTTGGCCAGGATCTCCCGCTCCCCGCTCTTGCCGCTTTTCAGGAACTGGGCCACCGCCACCCGGCGGCCATGCCCCACTGCACGCACCGTCAGGCCCATGGCGGCGGTGGTTTTCCCCTTTCCGTCTCCGCAATAAATATGGATCATACCGGCTCCTCCTCTTCCAGATCCCGCAGGTAGGCCTGCACGGACCGATTCATTTCCCGGGCAAAGCCCGAGTCGTACTTGCGCCGGTGAAAGGCCTGCATCCAGCTGCAAAATTCCTCTCCTCCGGTCCGCCCGTCAAAAATCCGGCGCAGCTCCTCCCCGTCCATCCGGCGATAGGTGTTGCTGTGGACCACATGCTCCATGGCCGCCCGCTCCGGCTTGGGCCGATCCTTCTGCTGCTGGGTAGGATAGCCCAGGACCAACATCACAGCGGGAAAGACCCAGGGCGGCAGATGGAGCAGCTCCCGATGGGCTTCATGCTGCTCCATAATATCTCCGATATAGCAGGATCCCAGTCCAAGGCTCTCCGCTGCCGTCACCGCGTTCTGTGCGGCGATGGCCGCATCTTCCACCGCCAGCATCAGATCACCCGGTCCTGGGCGGCGCGGGCTGCACCCGGCCTCCACATAGGCGTCAAACCACTTGCGGCAATCGGCACAGAACACGAGGACCACCGGTGCCTTGGCGATGAAAGGCTGATGGTCGCAGGTCTCGGCCAGGGTATCCTTGATGCTCTGGTCGGTGATATCTAGAATGGTATAGAGCTGCTGGTTTCCGGCGGTCGGGGCCTGGACCGCCGCCTCCAATACGGCCCGCTTTTCCGCTTCCCCCACCGACTGATCTGTAAAGACCCGGACCGACTTGCGCCGGTGCAGTCTCTCCAAAATCTCGTTCATCGGGTGTCCCTCCTGTTCTCAGGCCTTCCCGGTACGCAGACACTGCGTACTCCGATACGGCCTCAGTTTCCTCTATTCTATCCAACTTTCTGTCCCTTGTATAGTCCACCGCAACAAAAAAGAGCCCCAGGAAACCCTGCGGCTCTCGGCGGTCAATTGTTCCCTTTCTCTTCTTCTCCCTGGAAAACTCCCTGAAAAAAGAGATAGTCCTGCTCCAGTTTGGGGTATAATGGATAGCTTCCCTGGTGCAGAATCCAGTCGATGACCACACCGCGAAAGTGGCGGAACAAAAAGTCGGCCACCCACTCTGCGGCAAGTCCTCCCGGGAGCTCGCCCGACTGCTTCGCCTCCACCAGGCACTCCCGCATGGCCCGGAAGGTAAAGCGGCTGGAGTCAATGGAGCGGCCGTCCGGCCGGTTCAGCCGCTGCTGATAGTAGCGTCCCACCAGCTCCCAGCCCATATTCTCCATAAAGGCGGCATACCCCGAGAGAATAAACCACAATCTCCGCCCAGGAGGCTCCTCCCGGTGTTCCTCCAGCAGTTCCTCCATATAGGTATCCAGCGGAGCAAAGCCCCGCAGCAGCATCTCTTCCTTGGACTTGAAATGGTGGTAAAAAGCCCCCGTGGTGATCCCCGCCTCCCGGCAGATATCCCGTACCGAGACCTTGTCAAACTGATTGCGGCGCAGGAGTTCCACCGCCGCGCGCAGGATGGCCTGCTCTGTCCGCTTGGCCTGTTCCCGGCGCCGCTGGCTATAATCCATAGATGGTCCCTCCTTTTTTCTTGACACCGGCCCGCAAGCACCGTATAATACTCACATAACAACGTTATGTGAGTATTATAGAGTAGGATGATGAACTTGTCAATGAACGACGTCTGTTTCGACCGCAATCCTCAGAAGATCGCCCTGCTTACCGACTCCTGCGCCGATCTGAGCGCGGCGCAGCGGGCAGGAACCCCTATCTTTGTCCTTCCCCTGAAGATCCGCTGCCGGGACGGGGAATTTTCCGACGGCGTGGACATCTTTGCCTCCGATATCTATGCACGCCAGGCCGCCGGTGAACTGCCTCAGACCTCCCTCCCCGATGGGGGCTCGGTCAAGGATACCCTGGACCACATTGCCGCGCTGGGCTATGAGAAAGTCATTGCCATCCACCTCTCCTCCGGTCTCTCGGGCACCTATAATATGGTGCGCCTCCAGGGGCTCGCCCGGGAGGATCTGGAGGTGGCCGTCTTTGACTCCCTCAGCGGCAGCCTGGGAATCGGGATTACACTGCTCCAGGTATGGGAGGACATCCAGGCCGGGATGACTTGGGACAAGCTGGTGGAACAGCGTGTGCCCGCGCTGATCCGGAACACCTATCCCTATTTTTCCGTGGACACCCTGGAGTATCTCCAGAAGGGTGGGCGCATCGGAAAGATCACCGCTCTGGCCGGGACCATGCTCAACATCAAGCCTCTGGTGGGATTTGCCGCGGACGGCCAGCTCTCCAGTGTGGCCAAGGTCCGGGGACGTAAGGCCGTCCAGGGAAAGCTCTTGGAACTTCTTTCCGCCCGGGCGGCCGAACAGGGACAGGGCCGGCGCTATAATCTGGCGGTGGCCAATGGCGGCGCGCCGGAGGAGATGGCGCAGCTGCGGCAGACCATTGCCGCTGCTCTGCCGGAACATCTGCACTTCTGGCAGGGGGAGATGGACGCCACACTCAGCGTCTATATTGGCTCCGGCGTGTTGGGGGCCTGTATTCAGTTTTTGGATGAAGAATAAGTTCTAGTGTGTGGGCGGAGTCTGAATCAGACCCCGCCCACACACTGCTTTTTTATGAAATTGTAAAGACCTTTGCCGAAAAAACTGTTATAATGGTATCCATCAAACGGCGAAGGAGAGAGTGGATATGGCACAGCAGCGGGGCGGAAAACGGTTGGCTTCCCGGGAAAAACAGCGGGTGCGGAGGGGAAATCCGTTCGTTCTGCCCTCCATCCTGGGCGTGATCGTGCTGGTGCTGCTCGGGATCAAGCTGGCTCTGCCCCAGTTTCTGTCCTCCGCTCCCACCCCGCCCGACTGGGTCACAAAGGAGCTTTTGGAGGTCAATCCCTTCTCCCGTCCCGGCACCAAGCTGGAGGAGGTCACTGGTATCGTCGTCCACTATGTGGGCAATCCAGGCACGACGGCCGAGCAGAACCGGAGCTTTTTTGCAGGACTTGCCCAGCAGGAGCCCGCAGCCGAGGGGGAACCGGATTCCAATACTTATGCCAGCAGTCACTTTCTGATCGGGCTGGACGGCGAGATCATCCAGTGCATCCCTCTGGATGAGTGGTCTTACTGCACCAGCCAGCGCAACAAGGACACCATCTCCATCGAGTGCTGCCACCCGGATGAGGAAGGCGCCTTTACAGAGGCCACCTATCAGTCCCTCCTGAAGCTGGTCCACTGGCTTCAGGAAGAATTTCACCTGAGCACCGATCAGGTCATCCGTCACTATGACGTGACGGGCAAGGAATGTCCCCGCTACTATGTGGAGCACCCGGAGCAGTGGGAGCAGTTCAAGGCCGATCTGGACCAGATGCAGGACTGAGTCCCCTGCTAAAATGGGGCGTTACCCGACCAAGACCATAAAAAATATCCACCGGACCAGCTGGTCCGGTGGATATTTTTTTGATTTGGTCACTCAATGGCAATGCGGTTGGGGTTATCCACCGCCTGCTCTTCCACCTTGGGAACGGACAGCTTCAAAATACCGTCCTCATACTTGGCATGGACCTCTTCCGGCTTCACGTCACCCACATAGAAGCTCCGGGAGCAGGCGCCGCTGTAACGCTCCTGGCGGATATAGCGTCCCTCCTCATCCTTCTGCTCCTTGTTGAGGCCCTTGGACGCGCTGACGGTCAGATAACCGTCCCGCAGCTCCAGATTGACCTCATCCTTTTGGAAGCCGGGCAGATCGATATCCACCTCATAGCTGTGATCCAGCTCCCGGACATCGGTCTTCATCAGGTTCTTGGCGTGCTTGCCGTAGAGCGGATCATGTCCGCCAAAGAAATTCTTGTGGATCGAATCACCAAAGAAATCATCAAACAGATTTTCACCAAACAGACTGGGCAACATATGTCATTCCTCCATTTCACAGCTCATATCTGTGCCCGCCGGGGAGATCTTTTCTCTCCCTCCTTAGTACATGTCTATCATAGTCCCAAGTTTTAGCACTGTCAATATGAGAGTGCTAATGTTTACAAAGTGTTCATGATATATAGCAAGAAAAGACATATTTCCAGCTCATTCTATGCCGTCTTGTACTCTATTATCAGAAAAGAAGTACAATATGGAATCAATTTTTGTCCGGAAGCCGGATAAAAAACCGCCCGCGCTCGAAAGAGCGCGGGCGGTCTTCTGGCGGGGACAGGTAAGAATCGAACTCACCAAGGCGGGAACGCCGCCCTCTACGGTTTTGAAGACCGCGGGGCTCACCAGATACCCTTCTATCCCCATGTTACTGCACGGCTTTATTGATAAAACCGATATACAGTAACTCTTATTATAACAGTATCGAATGCTTTCGTCAACTATTTGAGCGTATTTTCCCGAAAAATATCCTATACTTTTTTCAAAAGTACCCGTACATCGCCATTTTTCCGGGTCACGCCCTCGCTGTCCCAGAACTCCAGCAGCGCCAGCGCATACTTGCGGGAGATGCCCAGGGCATCCCGGAACTCGGCCAGGAGCAGCTCCGGCTTCCGGGCAAAGAGGTCATAGAGTCCCTGAAGGGCCTTCTCGTAAAAATCCTTCCGCAGCACGATCTGTGCGTTGAGGGCCACCAGCTCCCCGTCGTAGAAGAGGCGCTGGACCACCTGGCGGGCGCCGTCCTGCTTCTTTCCAAAGGAGGCGAGCACATCGTCCAGATTCTCCGGAGCCAGGGCGGCCTTGCCGTACAGGTCCAGGATCTGGTCCCGCAGTCCGGTGTAGAAGGAATTCCACACCACCTGGAAGTCAGGCAGGGCAATGGTGGGACCCTCGATCCGCAGGCCGCGGTGCTCGGCATAGTAGTCGATGAGCGCATCGATGGCGGTGGGAGAGGCGGTGGGCAGGAGTTTTCCGCGGAACTCTCCCCGGTTCATGCCGGGCTGGAGCGGCTGGGCCTTGTGATAGGCGCTCAGGAGCTTGACTGCCTTTTCCCACAGGGCCTCGATGGTATCGTGGTCCACATAGCGGCCGCCCAGCTCCACCACACGGCCCTCTTCCATGAGTTGGGCCAGGGACTCGCTCAGTTCGGCCTCGGTGAGACCGGCCGCCTTGGCCAAGTCGTGCTTCTTGGGCATGGCGGACCCGGCCTGACGGAGGGCCTCCATCACCTGCTTCTCGGAGGAGCCCGAGGCGCGGGCAGCCAGTCCCTCCAGCACGGCGGGATCGTTGCGCTTATGCCGGCCGGGATCGGCGTTCAGGATCACACCGCCGCCCACCGTCACCATGGGAGAGAAGAAGCGCACCACATAGTGGTCGCCATTCTTCACCGCCACATCTTCCTGGAAGCGGAGCTGGGCAAAGCCGGTCTCGCCGGGCTCCAGGGTATCCTTTCCCAGCACCACGCACTTACACACCAGCTCCCGGCTGCCGTGGTGGAAGTGGAGCTGGGAGTCGTTTTTGATGGCATAGGGCGCGTCTTTGAGCATGGTGAGCTGTACGTCCATCTGGCGGGAGAGGACCATGGAGCCAGGCTTGGCCACGGTGTCGCCCCGCTTGATATCCGCCTTGTCAATGCCCGAGAGGTTGACCGCCACGCGCATGCCGGCGCTGGCCCGCTCCTCCGCCTTGTCATGGTTCTGAAGGCCCCGGATGCGGGCCTTTTTCTCACTGGGGTAGATGCAGACCTCCTCCCCCAGCTGCATGGAGCCCTCCAGCAGGGTACCGGTGACCACCGTGCCGAAGCCGTCCACCGAGAACACCCGGTCCACGGGAAGGCGGAAGGGCCGGTCCTGGTTGCGCTGTTCCGCTCCCTCCACCAGCTTGACAATGAGCTCTTTCAGCTCCTCAATGCCCTGTCCGGTGTAGGAGGACACCGCCAGGATGGGAGCGTCCTGGAGGAAGGTGCCCTGGACGGTCTCCCGGGCCTCCTCCTCGATGGCCTCCAGCCACTCCTCATCCACCATGTCGGCCTTGGTGACCACGATGATGCCGTTCTGCACCCCCAGCAGGGAGAGGATGCCCAGGTGCTCGCGGGTCTGGGGCATAAAGCCCTCGTCGGCCGCAATGACCATCAGGACCACATCCATGCCCGCGGCGCCCACCAGCATGTTGCGGATGAACTTCTCATGTCCGGGCACGTCGATGATGCTGGCGGTCTGGCCGTTGGGCAGCGTGAGCTGGGCAAAGCCAATCTCAATGGTGATGCCCCGCTTCTGTTCCTCTTTCAGCCGGTCGGTGTCCACGCCGGTCAGGGCCCGGGTCAGACAGGTCTTGCCGTGGTCCACATGGCCGGCGGTGCCGATGATGATATGCTTCATAGCCGTGGCGCTCCTTTAGTTCAAGATCGTGTCCAGAGCCCGGATGATCTCCGCCCAGTCGGCGTCGGTCAGGGTGCGGACATCCAGCAGATACTGATTGCGGCTTACCCGTCCCACAATGGGAGTCTCCCAGGCCCGGAGGGCCTCCTCCAGCGCGGAGACCGTGAGGGAGACCGGCGAGAGCTCCACCACCCAGGTAGGCAGGGGCACGCCGGGCAGGCTTCCGCCCCCCACCTCGCCGTTGTCCGGCGCGGCGGAGAAGACACATTTCCCCGCAAAGCGGGCAGAGAGCTCCTCCGCCCGGGCGCGTGCCTTGGACTCCAGGGTCTCCGGCCGCGCCCCCAGCATGGCCAGGGTGGGAATGCTCCGGCCGGCCAGCGCATGATCCCGGTAGGTGCGCAGGGTGGCCTCCAGTGCCGCCAGCGTCAGCTTGTCAATGCGCACCACCCGGGCAAACTGATCCTTCTTCATGGCCTGGATATAGGGGGCCCGGCCAATGGCGATGCCCGCCTGGGGCCCGCCCAGCAGCTTGTCGCCGGAGAAGCAGATCACATCGGCACCGGCGCGCACGCTCTCCTCCACCGTGGGGCCCTCGGGGACGCCCAGAGCAGGGTCGTCATAGAGGGCGCCGCTGCCCAGATCGTGGAAGACAGGCACGCCCTTCTCCCGGCCCAGGGCGACCAGATCGGCAATGGAGACCTCCTCGGTAAAGCCAATGAGCTTGAAGTTGCTGGTGTGGACCTTCAGGAGGATCTCAGCCCCCTGCTCTTCAATGGCGCGGCGGTAATCGGAGAGATGGGTCTTGTTGGTGGTACCCACCTCCACCAGCTGTGCCCCGCTGCGGGCCATGATCTCCGGCACCCGGAAGGAACCGCCGATCTCCACCAGTTCTCCCCGGGAGATCGCCACTTTTTTCCCAGCCGCCAGGGCCGAGAGCATGAGGAATACCGCCGCGGCGTTGTTGTTGACCGCCAGAGCGGCCTCCGACCCGGTCAGGGAGCAAATAAGCGGCTCAATGTGGGAAAAGCGGCTGCCGCGGCGCCCGGAATCGATGTCATATTCCAGGTTGGAATATCCCCGGGCCGCCTCATAGACCGCCCGGGCCGCCTCCTCGCCCAGAGGGGCGCGGCCCAGGTTTGTATGCAGCACCACGCCGGTACCGTTGATGACGGCGCGCAGGTGGGGACGGCAGGACGCCCGGGCCCGGGCCGTAGTCTGGGCAGCCAGGGTGTCCAGGTCGGGCAGGACCTCCACCGTTCCATCCAGGATCCCGCGGCGCAGCTCCTCCAGGGCGGTTCTGGCCGCCTCTTTCAGTGCATAGTAAGGCAGCTCCTCCTGGGCGGACGCAATGGCCGGATGGGCCAGAAGCACGTCCATTTTGGGGAGCTGCTGCAACAGCTGTCGATTCATCGAGGGGAAAACCTCCAGTCACAGACGAAGGATCATATCCATTCGTAAAGTAACGCTATTATACATGATTTTCAGAGGCGAAACAAGGCGCAGCGCGCTTTTTCCCGCCCGGGTCCTTCCCTGTCTGGCCGCGCTCTCCCGCTGATCGGACTATTTTGATTTTTGATTCCTGCAAAAATAAAAATAGCCAATGGGAACATGGTCCCATTGGCTTTAACATCCGGATATACGCACCCTTAGCGAACCGCCGCCGCGCAGGATTGCTTTCTGAGATCCATCTCGATCATGCGGATCACATAGAGAGAGTCGGTGATGACCTTGAGGGGCTGGGAAAAATCCAGGGCAAACAGTCCGATGAAGGACCGGGCATCCACCTTGATGGTCTCCTCCTGATTGGAGAGATAGACTTCTTTATCCGCCATGCTGGCAATGCGCTGGAGCGCAGAGATCTCAGAAATGGAGTTAAATTTCTTTTCGATGACCATACGTCATACCTCCTTTTCGCCTACGAGTATATCACGGCGTATTTTTGCACGCAATGGCATACTTATATAAAAACAAAACCCTTTTATAGGCCGTATACAAGCATTTTTTCATATTACAGCCTCTATACTCCGCTAGTTAATTTATAAATCCCCCATTGCAATCCACAGAGTCACGACTCTTTCCCTCTCCCAATGAAATTAGTCAGGATATAAAAACTCCGCGCCGCAATGCGGCGCGGAGTTCACATGCCATTTTTGTGCTGCACTCGGTCCGATTACCAGTGCTCCAGCTGCTCCTGAAGCCACTGAGAGTCTGTGACGATCTCCACCGGCTGGGAAAAATCCAGCGCATAGATCCCCATGGGAGATTTTGCATTCAGGGCGATTTCTCCGTCAAGAGAACGGATGGTGACCGCCTCAGATACGGAAAGCGCCAGTTCACGAAGTCGCTGGATCTCCTCCCGGGAGGAGAAAGTCATGGTTATAACCATCGGTCATGCCCCCTGTCAGTAATACCGTTGCTCTTCTTTTATTATACTACATAGTACATACTTTGAAAAGAGACGAGCTCTCTTCATCCAACGGTTTTGTCGTCCTTACAGCGGCATGATTTTGTGCATTTACGCCAGAGGCTCTCTTACTTCATCAGGGAACAGACCAGCTCGGTGTAACGGGTGGTATCCTCGATGGGGAGGCCGGCAATGAGCAGGGCCTGATGGTAGAGGAGCTCTGCATAGACCTTGGCCTTCTCCTGGTCACTCTCCATGGCCTCCCGAAGGGCGGCAAAGGCCCCCGAATCGGGATTGAGCTCCAGCACCCGCTGAGCCTTCATGTTGTCGGCGTGGTCCGGGTCCACCCGGCGGAAGTACTTCTCCATCTCCAGCGTGACCGGACCGTCGGCCGTCATGCACACCGCGCCGGTCTTGAGGATCTTGGAGATGCGGGCCTCCTTGATCTTGTCGCCCAGGGTCTCCTTCACGAAGTCCAGTACGTCCTTGTTTTCCTCCGCCTTCTTCTCGGCCTGGGCCTTCTCCTCCTCGCTCTCCGGGAGGGCATCGCTGTCGCTGACCGACTTGAAGGCCTTGCCGTCCAGCTCGCCCAGCAGGTTCATGACGAACTCGTCGGGCTCGTCGGTGAGGTAGAGGATCTCATAGCCCTTGTCCCGGATGCGCTCGGTCTGGGGCAGCTGGGCGATCTTCTCCACGCTCTCGCCGGCGGCGAAGTAGATAAACTTCTGATCCTCTGCCATGCGGGACTGGTACTCGGCCAGGGTGACCATCTTGCCCTCCTTGGAGGACCAGAAGAGGAGCAGATCCTTCAGCAGCTCCTTATGGGCGCCGTAGTCGGCCAGGATGCCGTACTTGATCTGCATGCCGAAGGCCTTCCAGAACTGCTCGTACTTCTCCCTCTCGTCCTTCTGGAGCTTGAGGAGCTCAGCCTTGATCTTCTTCTCCAGATTGCCCGCGATCACCTTGAGCTGCCGGGTATGCTGGAGCATCTCGCGGGAGATATTCAGGGAGAAGTCCTGAGAGTCCACCACGCCCTTGACAAAGCGGAAGTGGTCGGGCAGCAGGTCGGCGCACTGATCCATGATGAGCACGCCCGAGGAGTAGAGCTGCAGGCCCTTCTGATAGTCCCGGGAGTAGAAATCAAAGGGAGCATGGGCCGGGATATAGAGCATGGCCTTATACTCCACCGCGCCCTCAGCGGAGACATGGACCACCCGCAGGGGATCCTCCCAGTCGCCGTACTTCTCCTTATAGAACTGGTTGTACTCCTCCTCCTTGACCTCGCTCTTGGGCCGCTGCCACAGGGGAACCATGGAGTTGAGGGTCTGCCACTCGTCATAGTCCTCCCACTCGGGCTTATAGTCCTCACCGGCGTCCTCCGGACGGGGCTTCTGGCGTGATTTGTGCATGAGCATGACGATGGGGTAGTGGATATAGTCCGAATACTTCTTCACCAGGTCGCTGAGGCGGTACTGCTCCAGATATTCGTCGTAGTGGTCGTCCTCCGTGTTGGCTTTGATGTGGAGTACGATGTCGGTGCCCACCGTATCCTTCTCGCAGGGCTCCATGGTGTAGCCGTCCTTGCCGTCGGAGGTCCAGCGCCAGGCCTCCTCGCTGCCGTAGGCACGGGAGGTCACCGTCACCTCATCGGCCACCATAAAGGCGGAGTAGAAGCCCACGCCGAACTGACCGATGATGTCCACATCGCTCTTGCCCTTGCCCTCGTCCTTGGCCGCCATGTCCTGCTTGAACTGGAGGGAGCCGCTCTTGGCAATGGTGCCCAGATTCTGCTCCAGCTCCTCCTTGGTCATGCCGATGCCGTTGTCCGAGATGGTGAGGGTCCGCTTGATCTGATCCGGAGTCAGGGTGATCTTGAAGTCGGAGCGGTTCAGACCCACCTGGTCGTCGGTGAGGGCCTTGTAGGCCAGCTTGTCCACCGCGTCGCTGGCGTTGGAGATGAGCTCCCGGAGGAAGATCTCCTTGTGGGTATAAATGGAGTTGATCATCAGATCCAACAGCCGCTGTGATTCGGCCTGAAAGGCTTTCTTTTCCATGGTATATACGCCTCCATATGAAACATAAATCGTAAACAAAATAGGGTTAGCACTCTTTCCTGTAGAGTGCTAACCCTATGATAGCCCTTCCCGCCCCACTTTGCAAGGGGGTTTCCAGAATGTTTACAATTTCTCCTGGCGGTCACTCCGACCAGAATTTCAGCGTAGCCTCCAGCTGATCCGGGGGACAGACCACATAGCAGACGGTGAGCCGGTGCCCTGCCGCGTCGTACATCTTCCGGGCCAGCTCTTCTCCAAAGGCGCCGCACACCTCGATGGTGCCGAACCCCGCGTCGGCCAGCTCCACCGCCTTGGCCACCGCCTCCTCCGGATTGCGCACCGTGAGGATGTGGGTCTCGGTGGCGGAGGTGTCCAGCCGGGCATGGTCGGTCTCCGGGTTATGAAGCTCGTTCATAATCATCATCGCGTATTTCTTTTTCATGCCGTCCATCTCCTTTTTCTGTCTTCCGCTCCCGCTCTAATAGCGGTTTACCCAGTTGGAAATGAGAATGGTGGGCACCAGCCACATGCCCAAAAAGACCAGCAGATTAAAGGGAGTCAGCGAGTCATACGCCGCCATAAAGGTGAGGTAAAAGGCGAGCAGCACGCCCACACAGGACCCCAGACAGGCCAGCGCCGTGGAGATCCGCACCGCCAGGCGCAGACGTTTCCCGCCCACGGCGGCCTCGGTAAAGGGTCCCACCCCCTCCCGGCAGAGCACGGCGGTGAGCAGCTCACTGTGGCTCTGCCGCTGGGAGGAGAGCTCCACCCGCCGCTCCACCGCCGGGAACTCCATCTTGTCCGCCGGCAGCTTGAAGCGCTGGCGGAGCATGGCGGGGATGATATTAAAGTCCCGTGTGGCCAGCACCGGGGAGATCCGGTTGCTGATCAGGGCGCTGATGGCGGGCTCCACTGTGCCATGCAGGGTGTATTTCAGGGCAAACAGCCCGGCCAATTCCCCGTCAATGGCGCAGAATACCGCGTTTTTCACGTTCAGTCCCTGGGGCAGAGGCACCTCCATCAAATGCATGAAGGAGGCCGAACCCACCAGCACCACTTCGTTCCGGATGAGGGCGGATACACCGCCCCCCTCGTAGCAGCAGAAATCCTGGCTGCGGCGGTAGATGGCCCCCTGACTGCGGAGCAGATCGTGGAAGATCTTGTCCAGTCCACAGCCGGTATCCCGGATGAGCGTGGCAGTCACACCCACCACTTTCTCTACCGGAAAATCCCCAAAGATTTTGATCCCGTTCAGGGAGACCGTCCCGGGCGGGAAGAGGTCCTGATCGGTCAGCAGGATCCCCGCGCTTCCGCTGGTCCCGGTGATCCCGTCCCAGCCGGCCAGAGCGGCTCCGCTTTTCGCCAGACGCAGGGAGAGGGAGCGCCACGGGATGCCGTAGCAAAGCGTCGAAGAGAACGACGCCCCTGCGCTCAGGGTGGCCGAAAGACACCAGAGGATATCCTCCGGCCGCCGCCTGCCAATGGAGGCCAGCACCGAAAAGAGCAGACAGGCTAGGAGAATGAGGGGGGCCATAATATGGTAGATGCGCTGGGCCCCGTCGGTAGCCTGGATCTGGCGGCCAAAGCCTACCGGCTCCCCCGACCATTTCGCATAGGCGTCCCGCCCATTCCACTTATTCTCATCCAGGGTGACCAGATAGGGCTCCGAAGCGGAGGCCGCTGTGCGGCAGGCCACCCGCAGTCCCTTGCGCTTACAGTAATATCCGTACAGATTGAAGCCGAGGGCCAGGGCCGCAATGGCACAATAGGGCTGGCGCTGGGGGCTCCCCTCCATCAGCGGCATGGTCAGCGCATCCGCCAGGGCGGCGGCACAGGCCAGGGCCATCACGCTGTCCAGCTCTACGTGCAGGATGAGCAGATGGTACAGTCCGCGCCCCAGCGCATCGATCCCCAACAGCATGGCCGCGCCCAGCAGCGCGGCCTGGGCGTAGAGCTGAAGGGTGTGGTTCCCCTCCAGGGTCCCGGGCATGGGTGCGTTCACCGCCTGGCCCACCGACAAATAGAGCAGGGGCACACACAGCAGAAAGAGCAGGACGATGCGCAGCTTGAGGACCCCCATCCCCCGGTTATAGCGCCGGAACAGCTCCTGGGGCGGCGTGTCCGGGATGGGCGGCGGGGGACGGCGCTTCCGTCGGGGCGGGCGCTCCTCCTCCGGTTCCTCCACATCCACGCCCGGGATGTACCGCTCTGCCCGGCGGACCTCGGGAGCTTCCTCGCTCCCCTCTTCCTCAAACATGTGGTCCGCGTAGGCATCCGCCTGCTTCTTCAGCTTTCGGAACCGGCCCAGCAGTCCCTTCTCCTCCCCACCCGGGAAGGGAACGACTTTCTCCTTCTTCTGGGGCTGGGCCGGAGCCGACTCCTTCCCTTCCGGGGTGGGCGGCTCGGGTTCGGGCTCGGGTTCTCCGGCCTTCTCCGCGTTCCGCGCCGGCTCAGGCTTCTGCGCAAGGCGGCGGCCGCCGGAGGGAGCTTTTGGTTTCGGTGCCTTGGATTCCGGAGGCTTCGGTTCTGAAGACTTGGGTTCTGGAGGGGCCGGCTCAGGTGTCTGCTCCTGCGGTGGGGCCGGCTCCTCCACAGCGTCCTGCTTCTTCTCCTCCGCGGTGGAATGGCCTGGGAAGGTCAGCAGATGGCCCCGGGCCCGCTTTCCCCCGCGCCCTCCGCGGGGCGGAGTGGGGTCGGCCGGCTCCGGCTCTTCCCGGTCCCGGTACTGGTCCAGGGGGATCGGGGTCCGCGCATCCGGTTCCTTCTGTGACTCCTGTCCGTACTCCGCCAGAATGTCCTCCAGAGAAAATTCCAGCTCAGGTTCTTCGGTATGGAACTTGTCGTCGTTATCCTTCGACATGATCTTCTCCTGATTATGTTGAAATAGCTTCCGCGCCCCGCGCGGGAGGTCTTACATCCGCTGGCGCACCGCCTCGTAGAGCAGGATGGCAGCAGCGGCGCTGGCGTTGAGGGAGTTGAGCTTCCCCTTCATGGGGATGCGCACCTTGAAATCACAGGTCTCGGCCACCAGCCGTCCCATGCCGTCCCCCTCGCTGCCGATGACGATGGCAGCCGGTCCCTTCAGGTCAGCCTCATAGAGCAGGCGGTCCCCGTCGGCTGCCGTGCCAAAGACCCAGATTCCCTCGTCCTTGAGCTCCTTGAGCAGGGCGGGCAGATTGGGCACCCGGGCCACCGGCACATGGCTCACCGCCCCGGCGGAGGTCTTGGCCACGATGGCGGTCAGACCGGCCGAGCGGCGCTTGGGAATGATGACGCCGTGGGCGCCGGCACACTCGGCGGTGCGGATGACCGCACCCAGATTGTGGGGGTCTGAGAGTTCGTCACACACCACGATCAGGGGAGGCTCCCCCTTCTCGCGGGCGGCGTTCAAAATATCCTCCACGCTGGCATACTCCCGCACGGCGGCCAAGGCAATCACCCCCTGGTGGGAGTGGGTGCGGCTCATGTTGTCCAGCTTCCGGCGGTCGGCCTCTACCACCACCACGCCCTTACCGCGGGCGGTCGAGGCAATGTGCCCCAGGGCTGCGTCAGTCTCGCCCCGGGCAATATAGATTTTATCAATGGCGGTTCCGGAGCGCAGCGCCTCAATGACTGCGTTGCGGCCTTCAATAATGCCGTCCGCTCCCGCTTCCAGGGTATCTTCCCGGCGTTTTCCGGTCTTGTTCTCCTTCATGGATGTGTCTCCTCATTCATTTGATTCATAGAGCAGTATACCACATTCCCCCCTCCGGAAAAAGGGAAAGTTGCAAACTCTTCGCTGCCCTTTCCGCCTCCAAGGGCTTCTTTCACAGAATGTTTACACCTTTCGACACCCCCCTTCCTTGTATTAACGAATCTTTTGTGTTATAAATAGATAAGTCTAAAGAAAACAGGACCGATTTCTCTGATTCAGGTCTACTCTTCATGTAAGGAGGGCACTCATTTGAAGCCCGATAAACAACGAAACACCGGCTCAAACAATAACAAGCGCAATCTAATGGGCATTGCGTCCATTCTGTTATGGGCCCTGGTGGTCACCATTCTGGTGAACTACTTCCTGTCCATGTCCAATCAGGCCAATTCCACCCTGATTCAATACAGCGAGTTTTTGAATCTGGTGGAGGAGGACAAGGTCTACGCCGTCTCCATGACCAGCAACAAGTTTACCATCTACCTCAAGGAAGATGTGGCTGCCGTTGGTCTGGACCCGAATGCCACCCCCGCGCTCCCCTCTGCGGCATCGCAAAACGACAGTCAGCTCTTTTCCAGCATCCTGGCCGGTGAGGAGAGCGCCCCCAGTGTGGAGCAGCAGCTCTCCAAGGCCCGCAGCTATTACTGTGCTCCTCTCAACGACTCCAGCCTGCTTACCCTTTTGCGGGAGCACAATGTCCGCTTCGGTACCCCCTACCAGCCGGAGCTCTCCCCTGTGGTGAGCTTCCTGGTCTCCTGGCTGCTGCCCATGGTCATCATGGTGGCCCTCTTCTCCTTCCTGTTCCGCAGCATGGCGGGCAAGATGGGCGGCGGTCTGGGCGGCGTCGGCAAGGCCAATGCCAAGGTCTATGTGGAGAAAAAGACCGGCGTCACCTTCAAAGATGTGGCCGGTCAGGATGAGGCCAAGGAGTCCCTGGTGGAGATCATCGACTTCCTGCACAATCCCCAGAAATACACCGAGATCGGCGCCAAGCTGCCCAAGGGCGCCCTGCTGGTGGGCCCTCCCGGTACCGGTAAGACACTGCTGGCCAAGGCCGTGGCCGGTGAGGCCAACGTTCCCTTCTTCTCCATCAGCGGCTCCGACTTCGTGGAGATGTTTGTGGGCGTAGGCGCCTCCCGTGTCCGTGACCTCTTCAAGGAGGCCAACAAGATGGCCCCCTGCATCGTCTTTATCGACGAGATCGACACCATTGGTAAGTCCCGCGACAACCGCATGGGCGGCAATGACGAGCGGGAGCAGACCCTCAACCAGCTGCTGGCTGAGATGGACGGCTTCGACCCCACCAAGGGCGTCATTCTGCTGGCCGCCACCAACCGGCCCGAGGTGCTGGACCAGGCCCTTCTGCGTCCCGGCCGCTTTGACCGGCGCATCACCGTGGACCGGCCCAACCTGGCCGGACGTCTGGCTACGCTTCAGGTCCACACCCGCAACATCCGTCTGGCGGAGGACGTGGATCTGAACAAGATCGCCCTGGCCACTGCCGGCGCGGTGGGCGCGGACCTGGCTAACCTGGTCAACGAGGCTGCCCTCCGGGCGGTCCGTCTGGGCCGCCGGGCGGTCAACCAGAACGACCTGCTGGCCGCTTTTGAGCTGGTCATCGCCGGTGCGGAGAAGAAAAACTCCGTCCTCTCTGAGTTTGAGAAGAAGCTGGTAGCCTACCATGAGGTGGGTCATGCCATGGTCTCCTTCAAGCAGAAGAACACCACCCCGGTGCAGAAGATCACCATCGTTCCCCATACCCAGGGCGCGCTGGGCTACACCCTGCACCTCCCCGAGGAGGATAAGAACCTCCAGACCCGGGATGAGCTGCTTGCGGAGATCGCCACTTACATGGGCGGCCGTGCCGCGGAAGAAGTGGTCCTCCACACCATGACCAACGGCGCTGCCCAGGATATCCAGCAGGCCACCAGCCTGGCCCGCAACATGGTGGCCCTCTACGGTATGAGCGACAAGTTTGGCATGATGGCTCTGGCCTCCCGCCGCAACCAGTATCTGGACGGCGGCTACGGCATCGACTGCGCCCAGGACACCGCCGCCGACATTGATAAGGACGTCATGTCCATCCTCCACAGCGCCTACGAAAAGGCAGTCAATATCATCCAGGAGAACCAGGAGGATATGGACAAAGTGGTGGATTACCTTCTCAAGAAGGAGACCATCACCGGCGAGGAGATGATGGCCATTCTGGAGGGCCGGGACCCCGCCACCGCCGACAACTACGGCGCCCGTCCCGAGCCCCAGGACCGCTCCATTGAGCCCCCCGCCCGCAACATTCACATGACCAGCGAGCCGGTCCTTCCGCCTCAGCCGCCCCAGGACACCACACCGGAGGATGAGGCGCCCGCCCCCTCTTCGGAGGACGATTCTCCCGCTGGGGAGTCCTGATCCCGCTTTCCGCATCTCTTGACGCGTGTTCTGTGGTATGATATGCTCCCATCAGGGGCGGCAGGTTCCTGCCGCCCCTGTTTTTTCGAAAAACAAAATAGTAGGAGGGAGCTCTATGATCATTACCACGACCCCTCAGATCGAGGGACACCGCATCTGCGCCTATCACGGCATCGTCTTTGGCGAGGTGGTCTCCGGCGTGGATTTCATCAAGGATTTCGGCGCGGGACTGCGCAATTTCTTCGGCGGACGCAGTGAGGGCTATGAAGAGGAGCTCCAGCGTGCCCGGGAAGAGGCGCTCCATGAGATGAGCCAGCGGGCCGCTCAGATGGGCGCCAACGCGGTAGTTGGTGTGGACATCGACTACGAGATCCTCGGCTCCGGGAACAACATGATGATGGTCTCTGCCTCCGGCACCGCAGTGACCATCGAGCCGGTATAAAGCAAAACAGCCGCTGGAACACAGTGTGTTCCAGCGGCTGTTTTTATCGTTCCGTATAGGTATAGAGCAGTACTCCCGCCAGGACCATGCCTCCGCTGATCCATTCGGCCGGGTCCGGAATCTCTCCGAACAGGATCCCCGCCAGGACGGCGGCAAAGACCGGCTCACAGAGCTTGGCTGCCGACACATAGGCGGGAGAGAGCTCCCGCAGGCACCAGCTGAACAGGCTGTGTCCCATCAGCGTGCAGAATACCGCCAGGCCCAGACCAATGAGCCACTCCCGGGGCGGCCAGCCCCAGACCGCCGTCCCGGTGACCCCGTCCAGCACCAAGAGGGTGATCAGACAGGCCGTATAGGTGAGGGCGGTATAGACGGTGGTGGAGAGGTGCTCCCGCTGATATCTGCCAATCAGGGTGTATGCCGCCACCGCCGCAGCTCCCGCCAGGGCCAGTCCGTTCCCCCCTACTGTTCCTCCGGAGCCGCCCCCTGCAAAGGCCAGCACCGTACTGCCTGCCACCGCAAGGGCAATGGCACCCCACCCCAGCCGGGAGATCCGTCCGCCAAAGAGCAGCGCAAAGCCCAGGGCCACAAAAATAACCTCTGTGCTCACCAGTGCAGTGGAACTGGCCACGCTGGTCCATTTCAGGGACTCAAACCAGAGTGCAAAGTGAAGGGCCAGACACACACCGCTCAGGGCACACAGCCCCACGTCCCGCCGGGTAACCCGTTTCCACTCCGCTCCCCCCCGGAGCAGGGCGGCAGGCAGAAGCAGAAGTACCGTCCAGCCCAGGCGGTAGGTGGCGGTCACCAGCGAGGGGGCCTGTGAATACCGCACCAAAATGGCCGAAACAGCCGTCCCCAGCACACCCAACAATAAAATTCCTTTTGCCCGGCTCCGTCCCACCCGCATCCCCTCCTTTTTGCAGTCCGCTCTATCCTACCAACTCCGACCGAAAAAGGCAAGCATCCAATCAAAAACCCGCCTCCGGACATGTCCGGAGGCGGGTTTATTATTCCATTACTTGGAGGCCTTCAGGGCCTTGATGGACTCGATGAGCATGGGGGTGACCTTGAAGAGGTCGCCGGTGATGCCG
>NZ_JADMVY010000012.1:0-106761 GCF_015547905.1 Clostridium sp. J1101437_171009_A5 | reverse complement strand
ATTTTACCGCATTACCCCTGTTTTTCCTAGTATTTTCAATGGTTTCCGAGCTTTTTCCCACTGTTCAGTAAGCCCTATTTACATCGTAAGGGAATGGAGCCTGGAGAAGCTGCGGGAATCATGAGTATGGAATATGTGCTCCATAAATCAACCATTTTGCTGTGTAGTAGCGTACTACTTCTGCTTGAGGGGCAGAAGCTTTTTAGGCAACATCGAAATTTGCTCAGATATGTCGTGTTCGGGTATCTGATATGTATTATTATCATTATATTGCTCATTCTGATATGTACTCTGGAAAATTTCTATCGGTTCATCTGCAAAGGAATTTGTCGATTAGAAAGTCTTTCAAAGTGGGCAGATCGTGCGATTCAATGGAAACAACAAGTAGATGCGCTACATATAGGAGCAAAGGATTTGCTTCACACCCCAAATATAATCTTGGTTGGGGTAGGAATCAACGCAATCAAGTTGATGGGGCTCTATTCAATTCCATACCTGTGCATGAGAGCGATTGGCATTGATTATTTTTCTCTTATTCAAATACAGACATTATCTGCTTTGGCACATGTTATTTCCAATGCTCTGCCTAATATTGCTGGAATGGGCTCAGTAGAAGCAGCTTTTCTGCTGTTGTTTTCCTGTTACATGGATGCGGCAGATGTATCTTCTGTACTTGTTCTCTATCGGCTCTCCACATATTTTGTTCCATTTTTGCTTAGTGCGTTTGCAACAGAAAGAATCGGACTGCGCTTGTATACAAAAGAAAGGTCCAATACCTCAATGCACACATCGAATCAGGAGGAGAATCATGGAATATCCTGATTTGACAAAGCAGGATTCGGCAGAATTACAAGAGTATCTCGCTATACATCAGAATGCACAAAGGGATGTTTGATACTTAAATGTTCTGCAATTATTTTATTTTCGTCAACAAGAAAAGAGACTATAGCCGCAAGCCCTCATAATGACTTGCAGCTATAGTCTTTTACCGTATCGATATTACCCCATTAGGGGAGGTTCACTTCGTGTCCCTATGACACGGAGCAGTTGGCACCGGAGGGATTTTGCGCTGTGGTGTCGGAGGAGCGATCAGATCCGGGCCACGCCGGACTGACGGGCAGCCTCGGCCACGGCCTTGGCCACCGCGTCCTTCACGCGGGGGTCAAAGGCGGCGGGGATGATATACTCGGGGGAGAGCTCGTCCTCGCTGATGAGGGAGGCAAGGGCCTTGGCGGCGGCCACCTTCATGGCATCGTTGATGTCGCTGGCCCGCACGTCGAAGGCGCCCCGGAAGATGCCGGGGAAGGCCAGGACGTTGTTGATCTGGTTGGGGTAGTCGCTCCGGCCGGTGGCCATGACGGCGGCGCCGGCGGCCTTGGCCTCCTCCGGGAAGATCTCGGGGGTGGGGTTGGCACAGGCGAAGAGGATGGGGTCCTTGGCCATGGTGCGCACCATGTCGCCGGTGAGGACGCCGGGGGCGGAGACGCCGATGAACACGTCGGCACCGGCCAGCACGTCGGCCAGGGAGCCGCTCTTCTTCTCCAGGTTGGTGACCTGGGCGATCTCCTCCTTGACCCAGTTCATGCCCTTCTCCCGGCCGGCGTAGACCGCGCCGGTGCGGTCGCACAGGATGATGTTCTTGGCCCCGGCGGAGAGGAGAAGCTTGGTGATGGCGATGGCGGCGGCGCCCGCGCCGTTGACCACGATGCGGACCTCCTCCATCTTCTTGCCCACCACCTTGAGGGCGTTGACCAGTCCGGCCAGGGTGATGACAGCGGTGCCGTGCTGGTCGTCGTGGAAGATGGGAATGTCGCAGCACTCCTTCAGGCGGCGCTCGATCTCAAAGCAGCGGGGAGCGGCGATGTCCTCCAGGTTCACCCCGCCGAAGGAGCCGGCCAGCAGGCGCACCGTGTTCACGATGTCGTCCACATTCTGGCTGCGCACGCACAGGGGGATGGCGTCCACATCGCCGAAGGCCTTGAAGAGCACGCACTTGCCCTCCATGACGGGCATACCGGCCTCGGGGCCGATGTCCCCCAGGCCCAGTACGGCGGAGCCGTCGGTGACCACGGCCACGGTGTTCCACCGGCCGGTGAGCTCATAGCTCTTGGCGGGGTCCTTCTGGATCTCCAGGCAGGGCTGGGCCACGCCGGGGGTGTAGGCCAGAGAGAGGGCCTCCTTGGAGTCGACCGCCATCTTGGGGACGGTCTCCAGCTTGCCCTTCCACTGGGCGTGGAGCTTCAGGGATTCCTTTGCGTAATCCATGGGTCATTCCTCTTTTCATGGGAGAGTCAAAGTTGTCCGTCCAGGACGGACGGCGGCACGCCGCAGCGGACCGCGCCTTGCAGTATCCCCATTATACTACGGCGGGGGAATGGGATGCAAGAGGTGATGCAGGCGGGGCGGTTTCCCTTTACCGGGGAAAGGGGGCATGCTATAATATAAAGGATTGAATCCACAGAGAAAGGGGGCGCGGCCCTTGCGGAAGAACCTTCTGCGGCGGATGACGCTGTGCGCGCTGGTCCTGGCCATTCTCCTGGTCCTGCCCTGGGGCAGCGCCGCCGGGGAGCCCGAGGTCTACCAGCTGGCGGTGAACGAGAGCTTTCTGGACAAAGACGGCCTCACCACCGCCAATATGCCCGTGGCGGTGGGGGGGACCATCTATGTGCCCTACACCGTCTTTGACAAGAACAAGAACAACACCGGCGTGGACCTGGGGATCTCCTGCCTGGAGTACAAGGACGCCGAGTCCCACGCCCTGACCATGTTCAGCCTCAAAGGGACGCTCATCTTCGACATCAACGCCCAGACCTGTCTGGCCAATGACGAGTATGTGGAGATGCGGGCTATTGTCCGCAATGGAAAGACCTTTGTGCCCGCCAACGGGGTGTGCCAGTTCTTCGGACTCCAGTACAGCTACCGCCCCACCGAGACGGCGGGGACCCTCATCCGCATCAAGAACAGCTATGCCACCCTCAGCGACGAGCGGCTGCTCAACTCCTCGGAGTCCTACCGGCAGGACCGGTATGACCGGTATATCCAGAGCCTGAACGCGGTGCCCACCGCCACGCCCACGCCCACCCCGTCCGCGACCCCCATCCTCCCCGATCCCACGCCGGAGGTGCCCGAGGAGACGTCGGGTCTGTGGGTCTATCTGGCGGTGCGCTGCGAGGGGGAGAATACCCGGCTGGACGGGGCTCTTACGGCCCTGAAGCGCAGGGGGGAGCAGGCCCTCTTCCTCTTCCGGCCGGAGGAGCTGGCTGGATTGGACGAGCAGGTGCGCCGGGTGGTGGGCGCGGGCCACGCCGTGGGACTGCTGGTGGACGGCAGCGATGCCGAGACCACCCTCGCCGCCCTGGAGGAGGGCAACGCCCTGCTGGCCGATCTGGTCTGGAGCCGTAGCCACATCGTCTGCCTGGAGAACGGGAACGAGACCACCCGCCGGGCGGTGGAGGAGGCGGGCTGGCACCTGTGGAGCGCCAACCTGGACGCCTCGCCCTATGAGGGAACGAGCGCCATGAATGTGTCGGGCATCCTCTCCCGGCTGGAGAAGCGGCGGAGCACCGTGCGCATGGAGCTGACCGGCAGCGCCGCCACCTCTGCCTCGCTGGAGCGGCTGCTGTTACAGATGGAACAGAACGATTACCGCCTGCGCCCGGTGCTGGAGACCGAGCTGGGCTGAGAGAACAACGGAGGGACAAGCGCGATGAGACGTGTATACATGGACAACGGAGCCACTTCTTACCCCAAAGCCCCCGGCGTGGGAGAGGCCATGGCCGACTATATCCTGAATGTGGGGTGCAACATCGGGCGGGGGGACTATGCCGCCGCCTACGACGCGGCCTCCCTGGCCCTGGAGACCCGGGAGCAGGTCAAGCGCCTGGTCAACGGCCCCGGGGCCCGGAACGTGATCTTCACCCCCGGCTCCACCCACTCCCTGAACTATCTCATCAAGGGCCTGCTGCGGCCCGGGGACCGGGTGGTGACCTCCCCCATGGAGCACAACGGGGTGCTGCGCCCCCTCACCCAGCTCCAGGCGGAGGGGGTGGAGGTGGACTTCCTCCCCTGCAACGACAAGGGCGAGCTGCTGCTGGAAGAGGTCCCGGCCCATCTGACCCCGGGGACCCGGGCGGTGGTCCTCACCCACGCCTCCAATGTCTGCGGCACCATCCTCCCCATCGGGGCGGTGGGCAAGCTCTGCCGGGAGCGGGGGATCCGCTTTCTGGTGGACGCCTCCCAGACTGCGGGGGCGGTGCCCATCGACATGGAGGAGATGGGCATTGACGGCCTGGCCTTCCCGGGCCACAAGGCCCTACTGGGCCCCCAGGGCATCGGCCTCATGGTGGTGACCGACGCCCTGGCCGGGGAGCTCACCCCCCTGGTGGCCGGGGGAACGGGGAGCGTCTCCCACGAGCTCACCATGCCCTCCTTCCTGCCCGACCGCTTTGAGGCGGGCACGTTGAACCTGCCGGGGATCTACGGCCTCCACGCCGCCCTCACCTATCTGGAGGAGCAGGGGGAGGAGCTGCGGAAGCGGGAGCACAAGGTGGCCTGTCATCTCTGGGCCCGGCTCAAGGAGCTGGAGGAGGACGGATTGCGCGTGGTGGGCACCGACGATCTGACGGCGCGCACCGGGGTGGTCTCGGTGGACTTCACCACCGGGGACAACGGGGAGATGGCCTTCCGCCTGGAGCAGGAGTACGGCATCTCCACCCGCTGCGGCCTCCACTGCGCCCCTACCGCCCACCAGACCCTGGGCACCTATCCCCAGGGGACGGTGCGCTTCTCGGTGGGCCCCTTCACCACCTTTGAGGAGGCCGACTATGTGGGCTGCTCGGTGGAGGAGCTGCTCCTGAGCAGCCGGGACTGACCATGGGACACACCATTTTTCTGGTGGAGGACGAGGCGGGCATCCGGCAGGAGCTATCCGCCCTCCTGAGCCGGTACGGCTACCGGTGTGTGACCACCGCCGACTTTGAGGACGTGGCCGGGCAGGTGTGCGCCTCGGGGGCCGACCTGCTGCTGCTGGACCTGAACCTGCCCCGGTATGACGGCTACCACGTCTGCCGGGAGGTACGCCGCCGCTCCCAGATGCCCATTATCGTGGTCACCAGCCGGGCCACCGAGCTGGATGAGCTCATGAGCATGAACCTGGGGGCGGACGATTTTCTCACAAAGCCATACAATACACAGATTTTGCTGGCCCGGATGGCCCGCCTTCTCCAGCGGGCCTGTCCCGGCGTGCCCCCCGCCGTGAGCCGGGGCGGGCTCACGCTGGACCTGGGCCGGGGCGTGGCCGCCCGGAACGGGGTGGAGGTGGAGCTCACCCGCAATGAGAGCCGCATCCTCCAGACCCTGCTGGCGGCCGAGGGGCGCATCGTCTCCCGCAATGCCCTGATGGAGGCGCTGTGGAAGTCGGACGCCTTCGTGGACGACAACACCCTCACGGTGAACGTGGCACGGCTGCGCCGGCGGCTGGAGGAGCTGGGGCTCTCAGAGGTCCTGGCCACCCGACGGGGACAGGGGTATCAGCTGTGTCTCTGATGGAATATGTCCGGGACCGGGCGGGGGTGCTGGCCGGGGGCGCGGTGTCCATGGTCTTTGCCGGGGCACTGCTGATGGCCCTGGGCGTGGACGGCCGGGCCATCGGCCTTCTGGAGCTGGTGCTGGCCGTGTGCCTTCTCCTGCCGCTGCTGGCCGACTGGCTGCGCCGGCGGCGCTTCTACCGGGCGGTGGAGGAGACCGGAGAGGGGCCGGACGGGCTCTTTCTGCCCGACGCGCTGCCCGAGCCGGACTTCTGGGAGGGGGAGCTCCTGTGCCGCCGCCTGGGAGAGCTGGGCCGGGAGGGCAATGACCGGCTGGGCCAGGCCCGGCGGGAGGGCCGGGAATACCGGGAGTATGTGGAGACCTGGATCCACGAGGTCAAGACCCCCATCGCCTCGGCCCGTCTGCTGCTGGAGAACCACCCGGGGACCCTGGCCGACGCATTGGAGGAGGAGCTCTTTCAGATCGACCGGTATGTGGAGCAGGCCCTCTTCTACGCCCGCAGCGGCACTGCCGAGCGGGATTACCGGGTGCGCACCATGGCGCTGGAGGAGTCGGTCCGGGCGGCGGTGCGCCAGTATGCCCGGCCCCTCATAAGGGCGGGCTTCCGGCTGGAGCTGGGGGAGTGGAAGGCCACCGTGTACACCGACCCCAAGTGGGTGGAGTTCATCCTGGGTCAGCTTCTGGCCAACGCGGTGCAGTACCGCTCGGAGCAGCCGGTGCTGCGCTTTGCCTGCCGGTGTGAGCGGGACGCGGTGCTCCTCACCGTGGCGGACAACGGCATCGGCATCCCGGCGGAGGACCTCCCCCGGGTCTTTGACAAGGGCTTTACCGGAGCCAACGGGCGGCGGGCCGCCCAGCGCTCCACCGGTCTGGGGCTCTACCTGTGCCGGAAGCTGTGCGCCCGGCTGGGCCTGTCCATCCGGCTGGACTCCCAGCCGGGGCAGGGGACTGAGGTCACCCTGGTCTTTCCCCGGGGGCGGTTCCACCAGCTGGAGGACTGGGCGGGGAGCGCCCCGGCAGAGCAAATGCCCGTAGAATAAGAAAACGCGGCCCGGAATCTCGGAGGAGAGATTCCGGGCCGCATTTGTGTGCGGTTTGGCTCACGCGCTCTTGGACTGGACCGGCTCCCCGGTCTGGGCAACCGGCGCGGGGAGGACCACCGTCATGCGGGTGCCCACCCCCTCCCAGGAGACCACCTCGAACCAGCCGCCGTGGCGCTCCACGATCCACTTGGCGATGGCCAGGCCCAGGCCGGTGCCGCCGGTCTGGCGGGTGCGGGACTCATCGGTGCGGTAGAAGCGGTCGAAGATGTGGGGGAGGGAGGCGGCGTCGATGCCCTGTCCCTCGTCCTGCACGGAGAGGCGGGCCTCGCCCCCCTCGCAGGAGACCGACAGGGTGATGGCCCCGCCGGCGGGGGTATACTTGATGGCGTTGTCCACCAGGATGCGCAGGGCCTGCTTGATGAGGCCCACGTCGGCCACCACGGGCACCGGGCCGCCCCACCGGGACTGGAAACGGTGGCTGCGGTCGATCATGCCGGTCTCCTTGAAGACCTCGGCGGCGATCTCGGTCAGGTCAAAGGACTCCATCTCGATGTGCATGGAGTCGTTGTCCCCCCGGGCCAGGAAGAGGAGCTGTTCCACCAGCTCCTTCATGGAGTCGGCCTCGCTTTTGATGGCGTCGATGGCCTCCTGCCGGGTGGTGGGGTCGTCCTTGCCCCAGCGGTTGAGGAGGTTGGCATACCCCTGGATGACCGCGATGGGGGTGCGCAGCTCATGGCTGGCGTCCGAGACAAAGCGCATCTGAGAGCGGTAGGCCTCATCGATCCGGTCCAGCATGGCGTTGATGGCCCCGGCCAGGATCTGGAGCTCCTTCTGGGTGCCCGGCACCGAGATGCGGGTGTCCAGATGGGTGGCGTTGATCTGATCCAGCTTGCCGGCCAGGGAGCGCAGCTCCTCCGGGGCCATGGCCCCGGGATGGCCTAGCCGGTTGGCGGCGGCGGCCAGCTCCTGGATGGGCTTGAGGGTGCGGCGGATGGTGCCCGCGTTGCGGAAGAGATTGCTCAGCAGAGAGAGGAGCTGGAAGAGGAGCAGCAGGCGCAGAGCCACCCCCATCACGGTCACCGGGCCCTGGATGTCCAGCCGGATGGCGTAGGGCTGTCCCTGGCTGCTGCGCAGCTCCACAGTGTAAGTGGCCCGGGTGAGCTGGGGGAGCCCCTGGCCGGTGGACGTCCCCTGGAGGTCAATGGTGTGGAGGGCATTCTCCAGCCCCGGGAGGGGGGAGACCAGAGGATAGGAGAGGCCCTGGGGCGGCCGGTCCAGGGCGGTCACGGTGTAGTCTCCCGCCGACATCCACACGGCGGCCTCGGCGGAGGGGACGCCCCGTTCCTCGACCAAGGCGGCGATGTCGGCGCACTGGTGCTCGGCCCAGAAGAGCATGCCCCCCAGGCACAGGGCGGCCAGCAGCAGGTCCATGACCAGATAGATGCCCAGCAGGCGGAAAAAGAGTTTGGTGTTGAGCCGCAGCACGATGGAGGACTTGATGTGCTGGAGGGGCGCGGCTGTCTCGCGGGGAGATCGGGGCATACCATCACCTCTCTCGACGGATCATGTGTGAAACTCCAGCCAGGTCAGCACGGGGGAGAGGAGCTTTTCCGAGGTGAAATCGCCCCCCTGGACCAGAACGGTGTGCATGACCCGCTGTTCCGGCTCCTGGGACTTGGCGGTCATGCGGAGCATGGGCTGCATCATGAGCCGATACATCCCCCGCACCCGGTCGGGGGCGTATCCGCCCCGGAGGTAGAAGAGAGGGGTGCTGCCCAGACGGTGGGCGGCGGCCAGTCCCTCCACGCCCTCAGGGGGCATGGGTGCCAGTCCCACGGCGCAGACGGCCTGGACCTCCCAGCGCTTGCGGGCCTGGGCCAGGCCCTGGATGCGCCCGGCGCACAGCCAGCCCAGATAGAGCACGCCCGAGCCGGGGGCGGGGAGCTCCTTCCGCTGGGACAGGTCATAGGCGGGGATGCCCGAGGCCCGGGCCAGCATCCCGGCGTAGCGCTTGGTAAAGCCAGTGTGGCTGGTATAGACAATGGCAGTGAGTTTTTTCATTTGGTACCTCCTCCGGTCTCCCGGATCACATAGCCCACACCCCGGACGGTGTGGATCAGTTTTTCGCCAAAAGGCTCCTCCAGCTTGGCCCGGAGGAAGCGGATGTACACATCCACGGCGTTGGTCTCGCCCACATAGTCAAAGCCCCACACGTGGTCCAGGAGGGACTCCCGGGTGACCACCTTCTCCTTGTTTTCCAGCAGATAGCGCAGGAGATCAAACTCCCGCCGGGTGAGCTCCACGGCGGTGCCCTGCATGGTGACGGCGTGGCGGTCGGTGTCCATCACCAGACTGCCCGCGCGCAGGGTGCGGGTGGGCATGGGGGCGCGCTTGCGCAGGGCGGAGCGGATGCGGGCCAATAGCTCTTCAATGGCAAAGGGCTTGGTAATATAGTCGTCGGCCCCCGAGTCCAGCCCGGAGACCTTATCCACCACGGTATCCCGGGCGGTGAGCATGATGACGGGGACCTGGCTCTCCCGGCGCAGGCGGCGCAGGACCTCCATGCCCGAGAGGGCGGGGAGCATGATATCCAGCAGGATCAGATCAAAGGCGCCGGAGAGGGCCCGCTCCAGGCCGGTGCGGCCGTCAAAGGCCTTTTCCACCTCATACCCCTCATAGCGCAGCTCCAGCTCCACCATGCGGGCCAGCTTTTCCTCGTCTTCCACCAGCAGGATGTGTTCGGACATAATGGATTCTCCTTCTCGGTCCGGACGGGGCCGGACCGGTGATCAGTCTTTGGGGGGACGGCGGCGGAAGGACTCCTTCCAGTCCTCCACCGTGTCAGAGACGGCGCCCAGGGCCCCGTTGAGGACCTCCAGGTTCACATGGGGGCTGGCGAGCCGGTAGCGGCAGCCTGCCACCAGGCCGATGAGCAGCAGGGGCAGGGTGATCCAAAAGGCGAACATCACCGCCAGAAGCAGGATGAGAAGGGGCACGGCGGTGAGCTGCCGGCCGTCCTGCCAGATCTCCAGCACGGAGCTGGGGCGGAGCACGTCGCCCACTGCCCGCAGTCCCTCCCGGATCTGCTCCCAGAAGGCGTCGCCGCTGTGGGCGCCGTTCCGCTCCTCCCGCGTCCGGCCCCGGTCGTAGGAAGCGGTGGGAGTGGCGGCGGGATGGGCGCCGGGGCGGGTGGAGTAGGTCCCCCCGCCGCCGGGCCGGAGCCGGCCCTGCCGCTCCAGTTCGATGAGGGCGTCCAGCAGATCGCCGTGGCAGCGCTCCAGCAGGTCCCGGGCCTCCTCATAGGAGAGACCGCTCTTCTCCCGCAGGCGCTCTACCTGTTCCAGTGTGATCTCCATGCCGCAGCACTCCTTTCGCCCCTGTCCTTCTCTCATAGTATACGGTACCAGGGGAGAAAAGGGATTTAGATTTTCTGAAATTTTCATTAAAATGGGAGGACACAGCCCCATTGTACCCCAGGGGCCCGGAGGGTGCAAGCAAAGAAATTGCCGTTTCTGTGCAACAAAAGGGGCGGCTGGATTGTATATCAGACAGAACGGCCAATGGGCCGGAAAGGATGTGCAGTCAATATGAAATATCATCAGATGATGCTCACCGCCGCCTGTGCGGTCAGTATGATGCCCGCGGCGCTGGCAGCCGCTCCCATTGCGCCCGCGCCCGTCTCCGCCCCTGCCGTGACGGTGGAGGGGACGGCGGTGGATCTGGGGGGAGCCGCCCCCTACCAGGAGAACGGCGTGTGGATGGTCCCCCTCCGGGCGGTGGCCGGTCCCATGGGCTATGAGGTCACATGGTGCCCGGAGGACAACGGCGTGCTGGTGGCGGACGAGGCGGTGAAGATGAACCTCACCTACGGGGTGGACAGCTATGCCCGGGCCTCGCAGACCGCGCTGGGCATGACCGCGCCCCAGTCCTACGGCGCCGGTCCGGAGGCCTGGGCGGGCGTGACCTATGTGCCGGCCGGGATGTTCTCCCTGCTGGGCTATACCGTGGAGGAGGGGGAGGATACCCTTGCCTTCACCCAGGAGCAGGCCCAGCTCCCCAACCCCATGGTGGCCTGGGACACGCTGGAGGAGGCCGAGGAGGCCGTGGGCTTTGCCCTGCCCGACTGGAAGGGCCTGGAGGGGCGCGAAATCCAGGAGGTCTTTGTGATCGGCGGGGAGCTTCTGGAGGTCCGCTATGAGGACGGCCTCACCTGCCGCATGGCCCGGGGCACACAGGATGTGAGCGGGGACTATCAGGTCTATGCGGAAGAGACTACCCGCACGGTGGACGGCCGGGACGTGACCCTCAAGGGCGAGGATGGAAGGGTCTCTCTGGCCGTGTGGAACGACGGCACCTATACCTGGTCCCTCTCCTGGGCGGAGGGGGTTGCCCCGGAGGCTCTGGAAGGCTTCCTGGCCTGAGCAGAGCCCCGCCGGGAAAGAACCCTTGGAAAGGAGGAAGGAAGATGGAAGATACGGCAGTGGAACAGGCGCTGGAGGCCCACGGCGCAGCCATCCTCCATCTGGCCTACGCCTATCTCCACGACCGGAGCGAGGCGGAGGACGTGCTCCAGGACACCCTGGTGCAGCTGCTCAGCCGGGCCCCCGCCTTTGAAAGCGGAGACCACGAGCGGGCCTGGCTCCTGCGGGTGGCGGCCAACCTGTGCAAGAACCGCCTGAAGGCCCCCTGGCGGCGGCATGAGGCCCTGCCGGAGGACTATCCCGCCCAGGGCATCCCGGAGGAGAGCGTGGCCCTCTTCCAGGCGGTGTGTTCCCTGCCGGTCAAGTACCGGGAGGTCATCCATCTCTTTTACTACGAGGACTACACCACCGCCCAGATCGCCCAGGTGCTGGGCAAGCGGGAGGGGACGGTGCGTTCCCTTCTGAACCGGGGGCGGGAAAAACTGCGTCAGATCTGGAAGGAGGGTGCGGATGGAACGCTATAAGCGGGCCTTTGACGGCATACAGGTCCCCGAGGACATGGCCCGGCGGGTCCGGGAGGGGAGACGCGCCCCCCAGCGCAGCCGCCTCCCCCGCTGGAGCGCGGCGGCGGCCTGTCTGGCCGTTGCGGTGGCCCTGGGCAGCTGGGGGCTCACCCAGGGGATTTCCTCCCCCGCGCCCGCGCCAACGCCCACCACCGGGGTGAGCGTGGGAAACCCGGTCCAGCCGGCAGAGGATCTGGATGCCCTCCGGAAGGCAGTGTCCTTCCAGATCCAGCTGCCGGAGGAGCTGCCCGAGGGATGGACCCCGTCGGCCTATACCGCCATCGGCGGCGTGCTGGCCGAGGTGCGCTATACGGATGGAAGCGGGGAGACCGTGCTGGTCTACCGCATGGGCGAAGGGGAGGACGTGAGCGGCGACTTCCAGACCTGGGCCTGGACCGATACCGTGGAGACCGGGGACGGACCGGTCACCCTGAAGGGGGACGGCACGGCGGTCTTTCTGGCGGTCTGGGTGCGGGACGGCCTTGCCTTTTCCCTCCAGAGCCAGCAGGGCATGACCGCCGAGGCCATCCTGGCCGCGGCCCAGTCGGTGAAATAAGTTTGTAAATAAGCGAAGAGCTCCCCGCGCCGAAAAGGCGCGGGGAGCTTTTTTAACGGGATGGGATTTGTGATTATTTCTGCGCCATCAGGGCGGCGATGGCGGCATCGGCGTCCGCCTGGGTGAGGGTGCCCTGGGGGGCGAACTGGTTGTCCGCACCCACGGGGAGGTACTTCTGGATCACGTTCCACATGACGCCCTCGCTGGCCCAGGGGGAGATGGAGGAAGCGTCGGCGTAGGGGATCTGAACGGCCCAGGCGCCCTGGGGACCCTTGTCCAGCGCGGCGGCGGCGTTCATCAGCATGACCGCGGCCTGCTCCCGGGTGATGGGGGCGTTGGGGTTGAACTTGCCGGTGCCGTCACCGGAGATGACCTTCTGACCGGAGAGCCAGAGGATGGCGGTGTTGTCCGCGATGTCGGTGAAGGGCTCGTCGGCGGGGGCGGCGAGGGTCTCAGAGTCGGCGGTCATGGCCTGATAGAGGCTCTCGGCGAACTGGAGACGGGTCACGGTGTCGGCGGCGGGAGAAGTGCCGGCGTTCAGGGTCCAGTGGCTCTTGGCCTCGGGCGGGGTGATCTCCTTGCCCTCGGCGGTCATGGCCTTGATGTACTCCGCGATGACCAGGGTGACCGAGCCGCCGATGGAGCCGAACTCCTCGGAGACAGAGCCGTCCCATAGCACCGCGTCGGTGCCCATGGTGATGCCGGTGGTGGCGTACCAGCCGAACTCATCGCCGGCGGCGTTGGCCGACAGGCGGTAGGAGTTGAGGGCCACCTTGAAAGTCTGGTCGTCGGTGACGGGCTTGCCCTGATAGGTGAGGTTGACCACGCGGCTGCCCTCGGGGTTGCCCATGTAGATGTCATAGTCCATGCCGTAGAGCTGGTCGGTGCCGAAGCCGCCTCCGGTGATGGTGCCGTCGGCCTCCACGGTGAAGTCCTTGGTGCAGTCCTCCAGCCAGTCCTTGATCTGCTTGCCGGTCATCTGGATCATGTAGATGAGGTTGTTGTCGTACTTATAGAAGGAGTAGCAGTCCTTCAGGCTGATGGGGGCGGAATCCTTTCCATCCAGGAGCTGGCCGATGCAGAAGTCCTTGTTGGCCACGGGAGAGGCCAGGGACAGGTCTGCGCCGGTGGCCCACAGCTGGGCCTCGTGGACCAGGTTCATGGTGTCGCTCTGGACATGGAAGAGGTCGGTCTCGTCGTCCCAGTCGCCGGAGAGGGTGCCGATCTGCTCAGTGATGAAGGGCAGGGTCCGGTCGTAGTAGGGCTGCATGAGGGCCTTGAGGCCGGCGTCGTTCTCATAGGTGGTGAGGTCCAGGTTCTCGCTCTCACCGATGGTGAAGGTGCCGTCGGAGCGGATGGTGACCGGCGTCTTGGTGAGGGTGGAGGTGCCGCCGTTGACGCAGGGGACGGTCTGGCCGTCGGCATTCTTCATCTCGGTGACGCCCACCTTGTGGTTGTGGCCGGCGATGACCATGTCGATGCCGGTGGTGTTCTCCACCAGGTGGCGGACCTGGTTCTCGGGGGAGAAATCGGTCTTGCCGGTCTCCACGGCGTCGCCGTCACCGGCGCCCACCAGACCGCTGTCCTCGCCGGAGTGGCTGGCCACGATGACAAAGTCGCAGTCCTCCTTCTCCCGCAGTTCCTTCTGCCAGTAGTTGACCCACTCGTAGGCATAGGTGCGCTCGGTGTTGTCCTTGTGGACGAAGTCGGAGCCCTCATAGTGGGTGGGCAGGTCCCAGTTGGGGACGTTCACGTTCTCAAAGCCCAGGATACCCACCTTGAACTCGGAGCCGCCCACATCGAAGGTCATGACCTTGTAGGGGGTGAGGTTGGGCTCCTGAGTGGCCACATTGATGTAGTTGGCGCACAGGGCGTCCACCGGCTTGCCGGGGTACTTGGAGCTGGTGTCGGAGAGCATATCGTAGAAGATCTGCTGGGTCTCCATGTCAAAGTTGAACTCGTGGTTGCCGGGGACAAAGGCGTCATAGCCGATGTAGCGCAGGCAGATGGCCATGGGGTTGTCCTTGCCGCCCTCCATGTTCATGTTGTAGCTGATGATGGAGCTGCCCTGGATGATGTCGCCGTTGTCGATGAGGATGGTGCCGTCCATGGCGGCGCGCTCCTCCTCCATGGCGGTGGCCACCTTGAGGTAGCTGTTCTTGACCTCCTTGCCGTCGATGGGGTTGAGGTCGTAGCACTTGCCGTGCATGTCGGTGGTGGAGTAAATGCCGATTTCCAGGGAGGCCGGTTCAGCGGCCAGGGCGGGGACGGCGGCAAAGCCGGCCGCCAGTGCTCCGGTGAGCACACAGGCGGTCAGACGCCGGGCGGTGCGAGAGGTTCCTTTCATGACAATGCTCCTTTCCTGTTTGGTGGACTCATGGGGGTCTGCTGGCCACAGTATACCATAACCCGTCAGAAATGACAAATGCAAAGAAAAGGTCCGGTGTGTTCTTGTGCAGAACACACCGGACCTTCCGCGCGTCGAACAAGTTCGACACGCTTCTCAAAAATGCAAGCATTTTTGAGAGGGAATGCAGTCCGCTGCGCGCACTCGCTGACGCGCGCACACTTGCGGCCTGAGAGGAGTGTTTTCCGACGTACACGCCGCCGGAAAACACGATTTTACTTCCTTCCGCCGTCTACGAAACGGCGGAACTCTGCGAGGCTCTTGCAGCACAGATCGCAGGAATACACTTTGACAGACAAAAATCCGGTGTGTTCTTGTGCAGAACACACCGGATCGAAAAGAGAATCAGAGATTAGACATTGGACATCTCGTAGCACTTGAAGTTCTGGTTCTTCTTGAATTTGAACTCCATGCTCAGCAGGTGGCCCTCCATGCGCTGCTCCATCTGCTGGTCCAGCTCGATGCACCAGCCGGACTTGTCATGGCTCTGCCAGATGTCGTAATCGGCCCAGTAGATGACCACATTGATCTCACCGGGCACGTCCCGGCTGATCCAGATCTCCTTGCCCAGGAAGCCCTCGGAGA
Organism: Clostridium sp. J1101437_171009_A5; assembly: GCF_015547905.1. NCBI lineage: Bacteria > Bacillati > Bacillota > Clostridia > Eubacteriales > Clostridiaceae > Clostridium > Clostridium sp. J1101437_171009_A5. The sequence continues at coordinate 91,639 of NZ_JADMVY010000012.1, read as the reverse complement.
CCTTCAGGCGGCTGGTCCAGACCTCGTCGTCCAGCTCGACCCAGCGGTCGACCCAATCGGGGGAGACCATAACGCGGATCTCCTCAACGGCGATGGGCTTTTCCAGCTTGTTGATGTGCTTGAGTTCCATGTGCGCTGCCCCTTTCTGCGGACGGATATGCCCGTCTCTCTATTTAGTGGTACTATACTACTAAATAGTATACCAGAAGAAGGGGAAAAAGCAAGTGGATTTTTGTGCAGAACCGTCAGTTCAGAGCGGAGAGGGCGCAGGCGGTCCGGGCGGCCAGACGGGCGTTGTTGAAGACCAGCTGGATGTTGGAGTCCAGGCTGCTGCCGCCGGTGATCTCCTTGATCTTGGCCAGCAGGAAGGGCGTGGTGGCCTTGCCGTGGATGCCCTGGGCCTTGGCCTCGGCCACGGCGTCCTCAATGGCCTTGTTGATGACGGCGGGATCCATGGAGTACTCCTCGGGGATGGGGTTGGTCACCAGCATGCCGCTGCGGAAGCCCAGGTCCAGGCTGGTGCGGAAAGCGGAGGCCAGCTCCTCGGGGGTGTCCAGCTGGTAGTCCACGCCGAAGCCGCTCTTGCGGGTGTAGAAGGCGGGCAGCTCCTTGGTGCCGTAGCCGATGACGGGCACGCCGTGGGTCTCCAGGTACTCCAGGGTGAGGCCCAGGTCCAGGATGGACTTGGCGCCGGCGCAGACCACCATCACGGGGGTGTTGGCCAGCTCCTCCAGGTCGGCGGAGATGTCCATGGTGGTCTCAGCGCCCCGGTGCACGCCGCCGATGCCGCCGGTGGCGAAGATCTGGATGCCCGCCATGTGGGCGATGATCATGGTGGTGGTGACGGTGGTGGCGCCGTCGGCTCCCTTGGAGACCAGCACGGCCAGGTCACGGCGGCTGGCCTTGTTGACCTTGGTGCCCTCCTTGCCCAGGTACTCGATCTCTTCATGGGTGAGGCCGGCCTTCAGGCGGCCGCCGATGATGGCGATGGTGGCGGGCACGGCGCCGTTCTCCCGGATGATCTCCTCCACCTTGAGGGCGGTCTCCACATTCTGGGGGTAGGGCATGCCGTGGGAGATGATGGTGGACTCCAGGGCCACAACGGGCTTTCCGGCGGCAACCGCGGCAGCAACTTCAGGGGCGACGTCCAGATACTTGTTCAGATTCATTTGAGATACCTCCATAGATCGTAGTGGCATTTCTGATTTGCAGCAGGGGCGCACCGTGTGCGCCCGCGGGTCAGGCGTTCATTCTGGCGTTCAGGGTCTCGGCGTTCAGGGCGGGGTTGATGGTCTCGGCGCTCTCCATGGCGATGGAACCGGCGGCCAGGGCGGCCCGGGTGGTGCCCAGCAGGTCGGTACCCTCCAGATAGGCCCAGGCCACGGCGGCCATGGCGGCGTCCCCGCAGCCGGTGGTGTTGACCATCTCCCCCGGGAAGCAGGGGACGTGGACGCGCTCGTGGTGGTCGGCGGCGAAGATGCCGTCCCCGCCCAGGGAGATGAGCACCCGGCGCAGTCCGGTATCCAGCAGCACGTCGGCGGCCCGGTTGAGGCTCGCCTCATCGGTGATGGACACCCCGGAGAGGAGCTCGGCCTCGATGCGGTTGGGCTTGAGGGTGTGGAGCTTGCCCAGCACGGGGCGGAGCTTTTCGGCCTTGGCCGTAGACACCGGGTCGGAGAAGAGGGGGACCTTGGCGTGATGGGCCAGCCAGGCGATGGTCTCAGCGGGCAGGTTGGTGTCGAAGACGATGAGCTGGGCATTGTCCAGCAGGGCCTGCCGGGACTGGAGATAGGCGGGAGTCACGTGGGAGTAGATCTCCATATCGGACACGGCCAGGGCCATGTCCCCCCGCTCGTCGGCAATGAAGAGATAGGTGGAGGTGGCGGCCCCCTTCACCTGGAGGGACTGGGAGATGTCGATGCCCAGCTCTCCGCAGGAGGCGGCGATCTTCTGGGCGTACAGGTCGTCCCCAAAGGCGGTGAGGAGCCGGACGTCCACCCCCAGAAGGCTCATGTTGTGGGCGATGTTGCGCCCCACGCCGCCCAGGCTGATGCGCACCTGACCGGGATTGGAGTCCTGGGCCACCAGCTTGTGGGCGGGGCGGCCGCCGATGTCCATATTCACCCCGCCGATGACCACGGCGTAGGGGGCGGTGTGGACGATGTAGCCCTTGCCCACGATGTATCCTTTTTTCATCAGATTGGAGATATGCACGGCCACCGAGGACCGGGTGATGCCCGCCTTGTCTGCCAGCTCCTGCTGGGAGATGAGGGGATTCTCCTCGATCCATCGGAGCAGCTGCCGTTCCCGCTGGGTCATGGCGCTCACTCCTAAACAAAAGTAAAGTAAGTAATCTTGTGCTTATATAATAATGCCGCCTGGGCCGGATGTCAAGGGGAAAGTTCTGCTGAAAGAGCAGAAAAAAAGACCGGACCTCCGGGGAGCGGAGATCCGGCCAAGGGACTGATTATTTCCAGAGCTGTTCGGGATAGAGGCCACGCTGGGTCATGTCGGCGATGGCCTGGACCACGGTGGGCTTATCCTCCTTGTAGGTGACGCCGTACCAGCGGTCGTGGCTGCGCAGGACCTGCACCCGGGCCTTGCCCTCGTCGATGAGCTGGCTGACCACGCTGGGGAGGAAGTACTCCCCCTTTTCCGGCTGCTCGGCCAGGGCCCGGTCCAGGAAAGCGGGGAAGCGGGACTGGGCCTCCCGCAGGAAGCTGGGGGTGAAGCCCCACAGGTTCATGGACACGATGGTGTCCCCGGGCAGGGCGGACCAGGTGGCGCCGCCGTCCTCAGTGAAGCGGGCGTGGTCCCCGTCCTTTTCAATGTGGGTGTGCTCGGTGACCTGGCGGAGGTAGTGGTTTTCATCCTCCACACACACGCCCCGGGCCACGTGCCCGTGCTCGGTGACCGTGTTGCCCAGCAGGTAGCCCACCATGGCGTACTCATAGTAGTCCCCGTCGGGATGGGAGAGGAGATAGTCGTAAATGGTCCGGAAGGCCTCGGGGCCGTAGTAGTCGTCCGAGTTGATGACGGCGAAGGGGCCGTCCACCACATGCCGGGCGGCCAGCACCGCGTGGCAGGTACCCCAGGGCTTGACACGCCCCTCGGGCACGGCGTAGCCCTCGGGCAGATCGGTGAGCTCCTGGTAGGCATAGCGGACCTCCATGACCTGGGAGAGCCGGTCGCCGATGGAGGAGCGGAAGGTCTCCTCCAGCTCCCGCTTGATGACAAAGACGACGGTATCAAATCCGGCCCGGTGGGCGTCGTAGATGGAATAGTCGATGATGAGCTGGCCGTGACTGCCCACAGGGTCCACCTGCTTGAGTCCGCCATACCGGCTGCCCATGCCGGCGGCCATGACCACGAGAACGGGTTTCTGCATCGTAAAACACTCCTTTTTCCTCTGCCGCAGCAGGGTGGGGGCCATTCCCCGGCGGGGCGCGGCCTGCCTTCCTATTATACCGCCCCGGGGGACGTGCCGCAACCCCCGTCCCGGGGCCCGGGACACGCAAAAGCGCCGCATCCCGTTTCGGACGCGGCGCTTTTGCTTGAGTCAAAGAGTTTTGGGAAAATGGGAAAGGAAAAACTTATTCACCCTTCACCTTGTGCAGAAGGTCGGTGAAGGCGCGGGTGATGAGGGTGGTGGCCATGCCGATGGGGATGTACTGGAAGCCCTGCTCCGCACGCATCTTGGCGATCTCGGGGTACTCGGCGTACACACCGGGGATCTTGCCGTACTTCTTGCAGGCGGCCAGCACGATGTCGGCGGCCTCCTGGATGCGGGGGTGATCGGTCTGGCCGGGGATGCCCATGGACTGAGACATGTCGTAGGGCCCGAGGAAGAGGACGTCCACGCCATCCACGGCGGCGATCTCCTCAATGTTCTGCAGGCCGATGATGTTCTCAATGTGGACGGAGACCAGCGTCTCAGCGTTCTCGTGCTCGATGTAGTCCGTAAAGGGGGTCTTGCCGTAGTCGCAGGAGCGGGTCATAGCCGAGCCGCGGATACCCATGGGGTAGTACTTGGCGCGGCGGACAGCCAGCTCGGCGTCCTCCCGGGTGTTGATCTGGGGGACCTGCACGCCGTGGGAACCCACGTCCAGGGCGCGGAGGATCTCGGTCTCACCGTTGAAGGTGACCCGGGTGATGGGGGTGGTGCCGCCCGCCTGAGCGGCGCGCACCAGATGCATGGTGGCCTCGGGGGACAGATAGCCGTGCTCGCAGTCCAGAATGACAAAGTCGAAGCCGGCCAGGCCGCCGATTTCCACCACGTCGGTGGAGTTCAGGCACATGAAGGTGCCGAAACAGGTCTTACCGGCGTAGAGGTCGTGTTTGAGTTTGTTGGTAAACATGATTTATTCCTCCCTGCATTCTGTCGGGGTGCGGTGGGAAGGCCGCACCGGGGGCAGAACAATCAATCACAGCGATTGCCCTCTTTGCATTTCATATTGCGGAATCAAGTTCCACAATACGAAAGAAAAAAGAGCCGGTCCTGAGTTCAAACTCAGACCGGAGCCGGAAAAAACCGGTTCTGCTGATATAATAGCGAAGGCTGGGCCGCTTGTCAAGGGGAGGATTGTGTATTTTCGGCAAAAAAGGCCCCAGAGGGACAAAGTATCTGAGCGATACTTGCTAGAGCGGACGGGGATGCTATAATGGTCTTTGCACATCTGAGAACAACCGCCCGACCCAGGTCCCGGAGCGGGAGGAGAAAGAAGGGGCGCACATGTACGATACGCATATTTTTCTGGATTTTGAGATGAATCCCATTCCCCGGGAATACCGGGAGGCCCGGGAGATCGCCCGGAGCGAGATCGTGGAGATCGGGGCGGTCAAGCTGGACCGGGAATACCGCCTGGTGGACCGCTATTCCTGCTATGTGAAGCCGGAGTACGGCCCCATCCACAAGCGGATCACCCAGCTCACCGGCATCACCGACGCCGACGTGGCGGGGGCCAAGCCCTTTGCCCCGGCCATGGAGGATTTTGCCGCCTGGATCGGAGAGGGGAGAGGGCGCATCTACTCCTGGAGCCGCAGCGACCAGTACCAGCTCTACGATGAGAGCTGGCTCAAGGAGGCTGAGCTCCCCTGGCAGCTCAACCAGCGGTGGATCGACTTCCAGGCGGTGTATACCCGGCTCATCGGGCTCTCCCGCTCCAATCCGCTCTCCCTGCAGAATGCCCTTGGCGCGGCGGAGTACCGCTTTGCGGGGGAGGCCCACCGGGCGGTGCAGGACGCGGAAAACTCGGCCTCCCTCCTGATCCTGGTGAAGGAGGGCCGCCTGGCCCAGCAGGCCGGCGTGGTCATGCAGGCCATGCGCCCCAAGGAGGAGCACAGCTTTGCCCTGGGCGGCGAGGCGGCCGAGAAGCTCCGGCAGTTCCTGGCCAGCCAGGAGCAGGGGTAAGCGCTCCCCCTTTACAAGGCGCGGGAAACATGCTAGAATACCTCCCGACTGGTTTCCAACCCAGTCCAAGCACGGCGCAGCCGTGTTCGTTCGGCGGGGCAGGCCCCCGATCCGTTCTCTAAACAAAAAATGGGAGGAAAATTCAATATGAAAGTCAATCAACCCCAGAACACCCGTACCCGCACCCGGGAGCTGACCATGACCGCCATGGTGGCCGCCCTCTACGCCGTACTCAGCTACTTCGGCAACTTCTTCGGCCTGACCTATGGGCCCATCCAGTGCCGGTTTGCCGAGGCACTGTGCGTGCTCCCCTTCCTCTTTCCGGCCACGGCGCCGGGGCTCTTTGTGGGCTGCCTGGTGACCAACCTGATGAGCACCGTGGGCCCGCTGGATATCGTGCTGGGTTCCCTGGCCACGCTGCTGGCCGCCCTCTGGACGGCCCGGATGCCCAACCGCTGGCTGGCTCCGCTGCCGCCGGTGCTGTGCAACGGCGTGATCGTGGGCGCCATGATCACCTGGTATGAGGTGGGCTTTGGCCCTGGTTTCTGGGGGATGTTCGCTTTCAATGGCGTGACGGTTGCCCTGGGTGAGCTGCTGGCCTGCTATGTGCTGGGATCCATCCTGCTGACCGTTCTGCCCCGTGTGGGTGTCCTCCGTGCCCAGATCCCGGCCGGACGCCTGCGTACCGAGAAAAACTGAGTTTCCTTGGATGCCCCGCCGCTCCCGGTAACGGGAGCGGCGGTTTTTCTGGCCTTTTTCCCCAAACTGTGGTACACTGGGGACAATCCTTTGAATTTGATTACTGAGGAGGTCTTTCACTGTGAAAGTGCGTAAAGCTGTCATCCCCGCCGCGGGGCTGGGCACCCGGATGCTTCCGGCCACCAAGACGGTACCGAAGGAAATGCTTCCCATGGTGGACAAGCCGGTCATCCAGTATATCATCGAGGAGGCCGTGGAGGCCGGCATCGAGGATATCCTGATCGTCACCAACCGGGCCAAGTCGGCCATGGACGACTATTTTGACTACTATCCCGAGCTGGAGACCCGGCTCAATCAGGCGGGCAAGGAGAAGGAGCTCACCGAGGTGCGCCGGGCCGCCGATCTGGCCAACATCTTCTATGTGCGCCAGAAGGAGACCAAGGGCCTGGGCCACGCCATCTGGCGGGCCAAGCGCTTCGTGGGAGACGAGCCCTTCGCCGTGCTCCTGGGCGACGACATCATGCGGGCCCGCAAGCCGGTCACCCGGCAGCTCATCGAGGCGGCCGAGAAGTACGACGCGTCGGTGGTGGGCGTGCAGAAGGTCTCCACCCAGGCCATCTCCAAGTACTCCTCCGTCAAGATCTCCCCCCTGGAGGAGCGGATCTTCTCGGTCTCCGACATGAATGAGAAGCCCCGGCCTGAGCAGATGTTCTCCAACTATGCCATCCTGGGCCGCTATGTGCTCAAGTCGGATATCTTTGACATCCTGGAGAACCTCCAGCCGGGCTACGGCGGAGAGATCCAGCTCACCGACGGCCTGAAGGAGCTGTGCCGCCGGGACCGGATGGTGGCGGTGGACTTTGAGGGCCGCCGCTACGACACCGGCAACCTCCAGGGCTTCCTGGAGGCCACCCTGGACTTTGCCCTGGACCACCCCGCCACCGGGGACTGGCTGCGCCACTTCATCAAGGAGAAGGCCCGGGTGCTGTAAGAGTTACTTCCAAATAAAAGAAAACATCCTCCCTGTGGTCGGAACGGCCGTGGGGAGGATGTTTTTTGTTTTGATCATTTGCCTCTGGTCTTCCAAAAGCAGCCCGCGCACCCGGCGGCAAAGAAAAGGAGCCAGGCCAGAAGGTAGACGAGCCACATCTCCAAAGTGGGCAGGAAGGGCTGGATCAAAACATTGGAGAGGGTAAAGCCCAGGGACAGAAGGGGGAGAAAGTAGAGCTGCGGGGCAGCGCCAAACAGGTTGACCCAGTATCGTCCCATCACCAATTCCTGATAGAACGCCAGGAGGAGCATCAAAAGACCAAAGGCGCTGAGGAGAAGGGCCTGGACGATGGGCCGCCCCTCCCGGGCGGAGACGCGGCGGGCCAGCAGGACCCAGAGGAGCAGAAAACCGATCGATACGGCATATAGCAAAATGCTGGAACTGGGCAGAGAGAGTATGACGAAATTCAGGGCATACCCCAGCGGCAGGGGGAGGATACCAAGCAGCAGCAACGCGATGTTTCTCTTCATGGCGCGCACCTCCGATTCACGATCTTGCTGGATGATTGCACATACAGTATACCGAATGTGGAGAGAAAGCGCAACAAAAGGCACAAAGGAGCAGGATCAGACCGCCGATTCCTCCAGCCCGGCGAAGAGGACGGCCCGCCGGCGGCGGTAGTAGAGGAAGCCGGCCAGATCGGCCAGGAGCCAGCCGATGGGCACCGACCACCAGATGCCCAGCACGCCCACGGCGGGGATGGCGGAGAGGGTGTAGGCCAGCAGCACCCGAGTCCCCAGGGAGATCACGGTGAGGACCAGGGACATCCCGGGACGGCCCACCGCCCGGTACAGGCCGTAGAGGAGGAAGAGACACCCGATGCCGCAGTAGAAGGCCCCCTCCACCCGGAGGTACTGCACGCCGATGGCGAGGATCTCCACCTCCTCGGGCTGGACGAAGAGGAGCATCAGGGGGCGGGCAAAGAGACAGACCGCCGCCGAAATCACCACGCAGAAGAGCAGGGCGGCCGCCACGGCGCTGCGGATGCCGGAGCGGATGCGCCCGGCCTTCCGGGCGCCGTAATTCTGGGCCACAAAGGTGGAAAAGGCGTTGCCGAAGTCCTGCACCGGCATATAGGCGAAGGAGTCGATCTTGACCGCCGCGGCAAAAGCGGCCATGACGGTGGTGCCGAAGCTGTTGATGAGCCCCTGGACCATGAGAATGCCGAAGTTCATCACCGACTGCTGGAGGGAGGTGAGGAAGGAGAACTGGGCGATCTCCCGCAGCTGCTCCATCCGGATGCGGAAGCTGCTCCGATCGGGGCGGAACTGGGGACAGCGCACCCAGGTGTAAAGGCCGATGCCCAGGCCCGAGACATACTGGGACAGCACCGTGGCCCCGGCCGCTCCCGCCACTCCCCAGTGGAACACCAGGACAAAGACCAGGTCCAGGGCGATGTTGAGCAGGGCGCACACCGCCAGAAAGAGCAGGGGCACCAGGGAGTTGCCCACTGCCCGCAGAAGAGAGGCAAAATAATTGTAGAGGAAGGTGGCCGCAATGCCCCAGAAGATCACCCATAGGTACTCCCGCATCAGAGGGCGGGTATCCAGTGGTACCTGAAGGAGGGTGAGAATGGGGTCCAGCAGGAGAAAGACTGCCAGGTTGAGGACCAAAGTCACCCCGCCGATGAGCAGGAAGGAGGCGGCCAGACTGCGCTGGAGCCGGTCTTTGTCCCCGGCGCCATGGCAGATGGAAAAGACGGCCCCGCTCCCCATGCACAGTCCCAGCAGGATGGAGGTGAGGAAGGTCATCAGGGTGTAGGACGACCCCACCGCCGCCAGGGCAGAGGCACCGAGAAAGCGGCCCACGATGAGGGTGTCGGCCACGTTATAGCACTGCTGGAGCAGATTTCCCAGCATCATGGGCAGCGCAAAGAGCAGCATGGTGGCGGTGATGGGGCCGCGGGTCAGATCGCCGGACATATCCGTCCTCCTCTCAAAAGCACAGATTCTGTACTACTATAACATGAAAGGGCCGCCTGCAAAAGGGGGGAGGACGGGCGAGAGAAAAATTTTGCAAAAAAATGGGAAAGAGGTGCGGCCTTCCTCCAGATATCCGATATAGTAGCAGCAAACTGCGGGAGGGGTTCTCTGCTTGTCATTCACGCTTTGATGTGCTAAAATGCATGTAAGGTACAAAAAGGGGGAGAGAGTATGATTTTTGTCTATATCATCCCTGTATATGTCATCTTGGCGGCCATTCTCATTGCCATCGGCGGAATCTATCATATCGTCACGGAGATGTATGTGCTCCTCTTTACGATCACCACATTTCTGACGGTCATCGGGGGGATCTATACCTTCTTTGTGTCCATCTCGAAAGCTGTCTCTACCAAGAGAGTCTATCTTCTGCTCCCCGGCGTGCTCTTCCTGGTGTTTGGGGCGTTCGCCACCAGCGTGTTCAAGCAGAGCCTCTGTCTGTCGCAGCGATGGCTCGAGAGCGTCAGCTTGGAAACCCTTGGCACCCTGACGATCCATAAAAACGCCGTTTTTCTGTGGTCGATCCTGGCTGCAGTTGTGCTGTCCCTGCTGTTCGCGGTGTTCTTCCGCAAGTCGTATCAGACCCCCAAAACGGGAAGCAGTGTGCTCTTCAGCCTGCTCTCCTGTCTGATTTTGATCGTTCCGGTATTTGTCGTGCACGGATATGCGGAGCATGCGTACTATGAGCAAAACAGCACGTCCTATGAGCAGGTGTACACCGTCAAAGAAACGGTCGCCGTAAAACGGTATGTAAATGAAAGCTATCGCGGAAGCACGCTGACGGTCAAAGGCGGGGACGATCTGATCCGGATGCTGTTTCCCCAGAAGCTGGAAAAAGGGGAGACCGTCTATGGAGAGGCGTATCAATCCGGCGATATCCTGGTGTTCAATGATGACCATGTGATCGGAGAGGTCCCGTCCGAGTACCTGGAACCGCAATAAAGGCGGAAAGAAATCTTTGCAGAAAATGGGGAAAGGGGCTTGACTTTCCCGGAAAATCCGATATAATAAAAAAGCTTGTTTAGAAAACAAGCACATCCTTGCCCCCGCATGATACGGGGGCCATATGTCCATAAGGAGGTGCAACGAAAATGGCAAAGCTGAATGCGAACTACGAGGCCGTCTACATCCTCGATCCCAACCTGGGCGAGGAGGCTACCGCCGCTCTGGTGGCGAAGTTCAAGACTCTGGTCGAGAACAACGGCACTCTGGCCGAGGTTGACGAGTGGGGCAAGCGCCATCTGGCCTATCCCATCAACGACCTGAACGAGGGATACTATGTCCTGATGACCTTTAGCTCCGCTCCCGCCTTCCCCCAGGAGCTGGACCGAATCTTCCGCATTACCGACGGCGTGATGCGCTCCATGATCATCTGCAAGGATGAGTAAGGAGGCGCTTCCATGCTGAATCGCATTATCCTCATGGGTCGCCTGACCCGGGATCCTGAGCTCCGCCACACCCAGACGGGGACCCCTGTGGCCTCCTTCTCTCTGGCGGTGGACCGGGATTTCAAAGACAAGACCACCGGCGAAAAGGCCACCGATTTCATCGATATCGTGGCCTGGCGGCAGACGGCTGAGTTCGTCTCCCGCTTCTTCACCAAGGGCCGCCTGGCCGTGGTGGAGGGCCGCCTCCAGCTGCGCGACTGGACCGACAAAGACGGGAACAAGCGCCGCAGCGCCGAGGTCGTGGCCGACAATGTCTACTTTGGCGACTCCAAGCGGGATGCCGAGGGCGGCGGCTATGCGCCCCCGCCGCCGGCTTATGGCGGATACAGCGCCCCGGCGCCGTCCGCGCCCGCTTATGCCGCGCCGCTCAGCGGCGGCGACCAGTTCGCCGACCTGTCCGACGACGACGGCGAGCTCCCCTTCTGAGGAGCGACTGTTTTGCAGTTCAGCCGGTTCTTCCGGCTTGGCGTTAAGCGCCATTCCGCTCCGCGAAAGCGCTCCGGCTCTTGCGGAAGCATCGTTGAAAGGAGTACTGTACCATGGCTATGGATAGAGAGCGTCCCCGCGGCCGCAAGCGCCGCAAGGTCTGCACCTTCTGTGTGGACAAGGTGGAGCACATCGACTACAAGGACGCGGCCAAGCTGCGCCGTTTCCTGTCTGAGCGTTCCAAGATCCTGCCCCGCCGTACCACCGGCACCTGCGCGATGCATCAGCGCCAGCTGACCGAGGCCATCAAGCGCGCCCGTCAGATCGCCCTGCTGCCCTTCGTGACCGACTAATCGGAACGATTTGAGAGCGGACCAGCTTTTTGCTGGTCCGCTCTTTTTCGCGTGTCGAATAAGTTCGACACGCTTCTCAAAAATGCTTGCATTTTTGAGAGGGGATGCAGCCCCCTGCGTCGCACGCGCAAAGCGCGCACGCTTGTGGGCTGAGAAGTGTTTTTTCGAGGCGCATGTCCTCGAAAAAACGGATTTGGACTTTTTTCTGCCGTCTGCGGACGGCAGAACTCTGCGAGGCTTTTGTACCTAGTATCGCAGGAATGCACTTTATTGCTAGACGGAGCAGACCAGCTTTTTGCTGGTCCGCTTTTTTGTTTTACCCCCCTTCCGGGTCTGATCCGGGAAGGGGGCGTATTTTTTGGGGCCATCCCGGTTTCTTTAGGTTCACTTTAGGACGGCGGAGTATACTAGACAGGCCCGCGGACGGGGGCCGTCCGCAGGCCGAGAATAACAAGCGAGGAGGTTCCTCCATGATCAAGGTCGAGCACTTGACAAAGTACTACGGCGATTTCCTGGCGGTGGACGATCTGTCTTTTGAGATCGACGAGGGCCATGTGTATGGATTCCTGGGGCCCAACGGCGCGGGAAAGAGTACCACGGTGAATATGATGACAGGCTGTCTGTCGGCCACTTCCGGCCGTGTGGAAGTGGGCGGATTCGATCTGTTCGAGGACGCCGATCAGGCCAAGAAGCTGATCGGCTATCTGCCCGAACAGCCCCCCCTCTACATGAACGAGACGCCGGCGGAGTACCTGCGCTTCGTGGGAGAGGCCAAGGGGCTCCGGGGCGCCGAGCTGGAGCGCCAGATCCAGGCGGTGATCGAGCAGGTCCGGATCGCTGAGGTCAAGAACCGGCGCATCTCCGCCCTGTCCAAGGGCTACAAGCAGCGGGTCGGGATCGCCCAGGCCCTGCTGGAGCTGACACTGAAACGGGCCAGCCTGGAGGACATCTTCCTGGAGCTGACCGAAAACGGAGACCCGGCCGACCAGACACCGGCCGGAGAGACCACGGAGGAACAGGAGGGAGAAGGCGCATGACAGCCGTTTTAAAGCATGAATTGAGAAGCTATTTCCACTCCTTCACCGCCTATGTGTTCGGCGCGTTTCTGCTGGCCATCGTGGGCTTCGGCGCCATGCTGTACAATTTGCAGGCGGCGGTGAGCAATTTCGAATATGTGCTCAGCTTCGGCAGCATCGTCTTTGTGGTCATCGTGCCCATCCTGACCATGCGGGTCATTGCCGAGGAGCGCAAGCAGAAGACCGATCAGCTCCTCTACTCCCTCCCCATCACCACCACCCAGGTGATTTTGGGGAAATATCTGGCCCTGCTGGCGGTCTATCTGATCCCCCTGGCCGTCATTTCCATCTATCCGCTCATCTTCGCCCAGTTTGGCGATGTGTACCTGCCCACCTCCTATGGGTCCCTGGTGGCCATCTTCATCATGGGCGCGGCCCTGGTGGCGCTGGGCGTATTCATCTCCTCCCTGACCGATAACCAGGGTCTGGCGGCCGGAATCGGGATCGCCGTGATCCTGTTCAACTATTACAGCGTGAGCCTCTCGGAGTATGTCTCCTCCACGGCCGCCGGCACGGTGATCGCCCTGGGCGTCCTGGTGCTGGCCCTGGGTGCGCTGATCCGGTATCTGACCCGGAACGAGTATCTGGCCTACGCCGTCGCCTTTGTGCTGCTGGCCGCCATCTGCATCACGGGCTTTGTGGACCCGGAGGCCTTTGAAGGACTCCTGCCAAACATCATGCGGCAGCTGTCCCTCTTTGAGCGGTTCAATACCTTTGTCAGCGGCGTCTTTGACCTGACCGCCATCGTCTATTACCTGTCGGTCATCGTCTTTTTCCTGTTCCTGTCGGTCCAGTCCCTGGAGAAAAGGAGGTATCATTGATGAAACGCTGGAAACTCCTTTCTGACGGGGGACGGGCGGAGAGAAACCGCATCGCCTTCCAGGGAGGCTCCTATTCGCTCATCGCCACCGCGGTGGTGCTGGCCATCCTGATCGCACTGAATATCCTGGTCTCGGCCCTGCCGGCCAATCTGACGAAATATGACATCAGCGCCAGCAAGCTCTACTCCATCACCAGCAACACCAAGGTGGTGGTCAATGCGCTGGAGGAGGATGTGACCATCTACTGGATCGTCCAGTCCGGCGAGGAGGACGATGTGATCGAGACCCTCCTGAACAAATATGACAGCCTCTCCGACCACATCACGGTGGTCAAGAAGAATCCCGACGTCTATCCCACCTTTGCCGAGCAGTACACCAGCGAGACGGTGCAGAACAACAGCCTCGTGGTGGAGTGCGGGGAGCGCAGCCGCTTCATCGGGTACGACGACATCTACGTCCAGGAGCCCGATATCTACTCCTACTCCTACAACACCTCCTTTGACGGGGAGGGTGCCATCACCTCCGCCATCGACTATGTGGTCACCGAGGATCTCCCCCAGCTGTATGTGGTGGAGGGACATGGCGAGCAGGCTCTGCCCGACAATTTCCAGGAGCAGATCGAGAAGGAGAACATCGAGATCAACACCCTCTCCCTCCTTACCGTGGACGCCATCCCGGAAGAGGCCGACTGTGTCCTGATCTATGAGCCCTCCTCCGACCTCTCCGAGCAGGAGGTGGAGATGCTCTCCAGCTACGCGGAAGCGGGCGGAAAGCTGCTGGTCATGGCCGGCCCCACCGAAGAGGGTTCCCTGAGCAATCTGTACAGCCTGCTCTCCGACTACGGGGTGAGCACCACCGAGGGCATCGTGGTGGAGGGAGACCGGGAGCACTATACCGGCTATCCCTACGTCCTTCTCCCCGAGATGTCTAGCCATGCCATCACCGACCCCCTCATGGAGGAGCACTACTATCCCAACATGCCCATCTCGCAGGGCATGACGGTGGATGAGACGGCGGGCAGCGCGGTCACGGTGCTGCTCTCCACCTCGGAGGAGGCCTTCAGCAAGAGCGCGGGCTATCAGCTCACCAGCTATGAGAAGGAGGAGGGCGACGTGGACGGTCCCTTTGCCGTGGGCCTCTCCATCGACTGCTCCAATGAGGGGCAGATCGTCTGGTTCTCCTCGGCGGCCTTCCTGGACGATATGTACAACGCCCTCTCCTCCGGGTCCAACTCGGATCTGGCCATGAACGCCCTGTCCTCCCTGATCGGAGAGAGCGAGGCCATGGCCATCCGCAGCAAATCCCTGAACTATAACTATCTGTCCATCAGCGACTCCACCGCGTCGCTGCTCAAGACCCTGATGATCGGCGTATTCCCCCTGGGCTACCTGGGCATTGGCGTCTGCGTCATTGTGAAGAGAAGGAGGGAGCAACATGAAGCGGGCTAAACGGCTCTATGTGCTGCTGGGCGTTCTGGTGGTGGTCTGCATCGCCGCCTTCGCCGTGGTGAAGCACGAGGAGCGGCAGGAGGAGATCCGCAACAGCGGCGAGATCGTCCTGGAGATCGACCCCGAGACGGTGGATGCCCTCTCCTGGGAATACGAATCGGAGAGCCTGGCCTTCCACAAGGATGAGACCTGGCAGTACGACGAGGATGCGGCCTTCCCGGTGAGTGAGGAGAAGATCCAGGAGCTGCTGGAGCCCTTCCAGGCGCTGGAGGCGGCCTTCATCATCGAGGAAGTCACCGATTACAGCCAGTATGGGCTGGACAATCCGGTCTGCACCATCCACCTCTCCGCTGGGGAGGAGGACTATGAGATCAAGCTGGGCAATTACAGCACCATGGACTCCCAGCGCTATCTCTCCACCGGGGACGGCAACGTCTACCTGGTAGAGGACGATCCCATGGAAGACTACGAAATTACCATCCGCGACATGATCGCCAACGATGAGACCCCCTCGTTCGGCCAGGTCACGGGCATTCAGTTTGAGGGCGCGGACTCCTACCAGGTGGTCTATCAGGAGTACTCGGAGGAGAGCCCCTACACCTATTGCAGCGAGGACGTCTACTTCCGGCAGGAGGGGGAGGACCTCAAGCCCCTGGACACCAACCTGGTGGAGAGCTATCTCAGCGGGATCGAGAATCTGACCCTGGATAACTATATGACCTATCAGGCCGGGACGGAGGATCTGTCCCAGTACGGACTGGATGCACCGGAGCTGACGGTCACCGTCACGTACACGCCGGAGGAGGATGAGGAGGGCGAGAGCCAGACCTTTACCCTCCACATCAGCCGCTCTCCCGAGGAGCGGGCTGCGGCCGAGAACGACGCCGCGTCGGAGGAGGACGAGGAAGAGGAGATCACCGCCTATGCCCGGGTGGGAGACTCTGAGATCGTCTATCAGATCACCGGCGAGAGCTATGAGAAGCTGATCGCGGCCGGATATGATGACCTGCGGCACAAAGAGGCGCTGACGGCGGACTTTACCCAGGTGACCGGTCTGGACATCACCCTGGAGGGCACGGTCTACAACCTGACTTCCGAGGGAAGCGGAGAGGACAAGACCTTCCGCTTCGGCGAGGAGGAAGTGGACGTGGCGGACCTGCAATCGGCCCTGGAGGGACTGACTGCCGACAGCTTCACCCAGGAGGAGCCCACCCAGAAGGAGGAGATCGCCCTGACGGTCTACCTGGACAGTGAGGTCCATCCCAGCGTGCAGATCCAGCTCTACCGCTACGACGGGGAGAACTGTCTGGCGGTCATCGACGGGGAGCCGGTCTCCCTCATCCCCCGCTCTGCGGTGGTGGATCTGATCGAAGCGGTCAACGCCATCGTGCTGTGATCTGGCAGCAATCCGGAAACACGAGATAACGAAAAGCCCCTGCGCTGACAGATGGATGTCAGCGCAGGGGCTTTTTTGGGTGAATCAGCTGATCTTGACTTCCTTGGCCTGCTCGGGGAAGAAGGAGTTGTCCAGATCGTACTTGTTGTGGGCGGTGGAGTCCCGCAGGACCCGGCCTTCCAGGGAATAGCAGCGGATGAAGCGCCGGCCGTCCACCGTGCTCCAGTGCTCCACGTCCCAGGTGAGGTAGCCGTCCTCATCGGTCTTTTTCTCGGGGAGATAGAGGTCCACCTGACGGTTGTTGAGCATCAGGTCGATGAGACCCTGGCGGTCTACCTCCAGCTCTTCCTTGTGAATGGTGTCGTACGCTTTCATGGGAAGTTCCTCCTGTCATACCAGTATGAATGACTCCATTCTAGCGCATTTGACGGCGGTTGGCAAGAGGGGGGGATCACCGGCCCAGATCCCAGTTCTGCAGGGTGCGCAGACGGTAGTAGTCGGGGTTGAAGTAGTGGGTGTTGTAGACCACCGGCTCATCCCCGATGTCATAGAAGACCTGGTGGCTGCTGTCGATGGGGGTACCCTTGGGGACCTTGAAAATGTCCACCAGCTCGTCGGGCACGCCCATGGGCACATACTCGTTGAGGGCGTGGGCCACATCCCGGCCCATATAATCCCGGATGAGCACATGGATATAGGCAAAGGACATCTCCTCCACATCGGTGCGGATGAGAAGCTTTTCCGGCATCATGCCCATGGTGTAGACCGCCGGGTGATCGTCGGCCAGATAGACCAGACGGTTGACCAGCACCCGCTCGCCCTCCTCCAGACGGAGCATCTTGCGGGCCTCCTCGTCGGCGGGACGCCACTCCTGAGAGAGCAGCTTGATGGCGGTCTGATAGCCCTCTTTTTTCAGATATTCGGTGAAGTAATAGCTGCGGTTCTCATAGTCCAGCGTACTGGGGTGGACATAGTTGCCCGAGCCGTGCCGCTTGGTGATATAGCCCTCCAGAGCCAGCATCATCAGCGACTCCCGCAATGTCACAAGACTGATTCCCAGTCGGCTGGCCAGTGCGGCTTCCGAAGGCAGCTTGTTTTTTTCGAAGGTTTCCGTACGGAAAATCTCCATGATCTTGTTTTTTATGGCCATGTAGGCACTGTAATTCGTTCTGGACATGCCGTCTTCCTCTCTCGTACCGGTCCGTCAGGGCGGGATGATACGAATTCTTCATATCACTATATCAAATTGGGATGGCTCCCGTTAAGTATCATAACGCATATTTTAGCAAATATCAATATTGAATAAAAATTTTTTATTTTATATTAAAAAACGTTGCACATTTACCAGAGGTAAGCCTAACCTTCCGGGAAAGCCATCTCTTCCATGTAACAGGTGGAGAAGCCGGGGTGCTGGGCCAGCTCCAGATACTCTGTCCCGGAGGCCAGGGAGGCGCACCGGGCATACTCCGCCCAGCTGAGGGCGGCCAGACAGGCCCCCTCTCCCGCGGCGTTGCCCACGGGGCGGATCTTTTCCAGCAGCTGGGGCGGGATGAGGCCGATGCGGCAGGCGCTCTCCGGGCGCATGAAGTTGCCGAAGGCCCCGGCGATGAGTACCGTCTGGATGTCCTCCAGCTCGGCGCCGTAGGCCTGGGCCAGCAGATGGATGCCGGCGGCAATGGCCCCCTTGGCCAGCTGGAGCTCCCGGATGTCCTTCTGAGTGAGGACCACCGGATCCCCGCCCGGCTCCGGGGCCGGAGCCAGGAGAACAGCGGAGGCCCCGTCCACCTCGGTGAGGCAGGCGGCCAAACGGGGATCGGAGAGCTCCTCGGGCTCCAGCAGGCAGCCCGACTCGTCCAGGACCCCGCCGTCCAGCAGGGCGGCCACGGCGTCCAGCAGGCCGGAGCCGCAGATGCCCCGGGCCGCGCCCTCTCCGATGACATGACAGACCAGGCGTCCGTCCTCCAGATGGACGTGGTCGATGGCCCCCTCGGCGCCCCGCATGCCGCAGCGGATCTTGGCCCCCTCAAAGGCGGGACCGGCCGCCGTGGAGCAGGTGATCCGCCGTTCCCGGTTGCCCAGTACCAGCTCGCCGTTGGTGCCGATGTCCAGGAGCAGAGTGAGCTCCTCCCGGCGGACAAAATCCCCGGCGAGGAGGCAGGCGGCGGTGTCCGCCCCCACGAAGCCCGCCAGGTTGGGGAGCATGGCCACCTGTCCGGCGGGGTGGACGGGGAGATTCCACCCGGCGGCCGGGAGGAGAAGGGGCTCCCGCAGGACGGGCAGGTAGGGGGCCAGGCCCAGGGAGGCGGGGGAGAGGCCCAGGGCCAAATGGTGCATACAGGTGTTTCCGGCCAGGACGGTGAGGACGATCTCCTCCGCCGGGCGGCCGGCCCGGGCGGCCATCTCCGCGGTCATACAGGAGAGGGTCTGGAGCAGGGCCTCCCGCAGGGGAGCGGGGCCCAGCTCCCGGGCCGCGTCGATGCGGGCGATCACGTCGGCGCCGAAGGAGGCCTGGGGATTGCGGTCGCTGCCCACCGCCAGCGTCTCCCCGGTCACACCGTCCAGCAGGTAGCCGGCCAGGGTGGTGGTGCCCAGGTCAAAGGCCAGCAACAGGGGGGCGGGGGGATCGGCGCGCAGCGCCAAAAGGGTCTCCCCGGACAGAAGGGCCCAGACCTGGGTGGCCTCCTCCGCCAGATACCGGGCCAGCTCCCCCAGCACCGCGGGGGAGGGAACGGCGGGGGTGATCCCAAAGGCGGTATGGAGGGCCTGGGAGAAGCCCTCCCACAGGCTGCGGCTGCGGCGGCAGTCCGCAAGGGAGACCGGATACCAGCGGACCAGGGGGTCGGCTGCGATGCGCCGCCCGGCTCCGTCGGTGAGGATGTGCAGCCCTCCGGATTCCTGGGGCAGGCGGACTTCCAGATCCTCGGTGACCGGGGTCTGACAGGCCAGGACCGAGACCCATTCGGTGCCCCGGCGGAGCTCCACACGGCACTTGCCGCAGGTTCCATTTCCGCCGCAGGGGCTGTCCAGCCAGAGACCGGCCGCACGGCAGGCCTCCATCAGCGTGCTTCCCAGGGGGACGGAGCAGCGCACATCCGCCGGGAAAAAGCGTACCTGTTTTTCTTCCATGGTATGCATACCCTCCAATTCATTCCGATTCGTCTGAATGAGATCCCATTTTTGGCTCCGGCTGAGCCGCTTGAGGGCGGCCTCCCGCCGGAGGGCCTGGGAGCGGCTGGCACAGCGCTCCCGATAGACCAGAAGGACGGGGCGGCGGCCCCGGGTATATTTGGCGCCCCGGCCCGTATTATGGGCGCGCAGGCGGCGGGGGATGTCGTCGGTCATGCCGGTGTACAGTGTCCCGTCGGCACAGAGAAGGATGTAGACCCACCAGCTCTTTTCCGCGCCTACCATCCCGGCACGGTCTCCGGCCGGAGGGGGAGCTCGGTGAAGATGCGCTCCACAGCGGCCTCAAAATCCCGGGGATCGGAGGCCTTCCGGAGCTGTTTTCCATAGCGCTCGGCCCCCTCGAAGCGGTGGATCAGATAGAACCAGAGCTCCTTCATGCGCAGCATGGCGTTGCGGCGGCTGTCAAAGGCCTGGGCATAGGCCTCGTAGAGGGCGTCGTGGAAGGTGCGCAGGGTCGCGCGCTCCAGAGGCTTGCCGCCCTGGAGCACCGAGATGAGGGCGGGGTCGGCCATCAGGCCACGGCCGATCATCACGGCCTCCAGCCCGGGGAAGGAGTTGGTCAGAGCCGAGAGGTCCCCCGGACGGATCAGATCCCCGTTATAGCAGACCGGATTGCGGCTTTGTGCCAGGATGGGGGCCAGATATTCCCCACGGACGGGGTGGCGGTACATATCCTTCTGCACCCGGAGATGGACGGTGAGCTCGTACACCGGATAGCGGTTGTAGCACTCCAGAATGGGCCAGAACTCCTCAGGGTCCCGGATGCCCAGCCGGGTCTTGATGGAGACCGGTCCCTGCGCCCCGGCAAAGATTTCTGCCAGAAAGGCGTCCAGCTCCTCGGGAAAGGCCAGAAAGCCCGAACCCTTCCCCTTGGCGGTGACGGTGCCCGAGGGACAGCCCAGGTTGAGGTTGACCTCCGGATAGCCCATCTCAAAAAGACGGTTGGCGGCCCAGAGAAAGTCCTCCGCCCGGCGGGTCAGAAGCTGGGGCACCACGGGCAGGCCCTCATTATATTCCGGCAGGATCTCCCGTTTCTCCCGCTTGGTAAAGACATGGTCGTGGCTGGGGGAGAGAAAGGGGGTGTAGTACTTGTCCGCGCCGGGAAAATAGCGGTGGTGGATGCGGCGGAAGATCGTGCCCGTCAATCCCTCCAGCGGCGCTACATAATATCGCATGGGGTCCTCCTGTATAAATGGATATTTTTATATTATAACATATACGAGAGTCATTTTTCCAGTTGAAAATGAAACTCCGGCCCGGCGCATTGTGCGGCCGGGCCGGAGCGTATGGGGAGGGGGAAAATTACGCGGCGGTCTGCGCGGGCAGGAGGGACTCCAGGTCCTGAAGCATCCAGTCCAGCGCGGTGATGCCGCCCTCGGCGGTGTACCACACGGCGGGATGGGCCAGGTAGACGATGTGGCCGTCCTGATAGGCCTGGGTGCCCATGACCAGCTCGTTCTCCACAATGTCCTGGGCCAGCTTGGCGCCCTCGGCGGCGATGGCGGCGTCCTTGTCCAGGACGAAGAGATACTCCGGATTCTGCTGGAGCACGAACTCAAAGGAGGCCTCATTGCCGTGGGTGGAGGTGGCGGCGGCCTCGTCTACGCCGACGTTGGTGAAGCCCACCTCCCGGCCGATGAGGGAGCAGCGGCCGTCGTCTCCCAGCACGTTGAAGCTGCCGCTGGTGCACATGCCGATGATGGCGGTCTTTCCGGCGGCGAACTCGGACAGGGTCTGGATGCGCGCCTCAAAGCCGGACAGGAGCTCCTCGGCCCGCGCCTCCAGACCGAAGAGGGAGGCGACGGTGGAGGCGTTGCGGCGCACGCTCTCCACCACGCCCAGCTGGGTGTCGGTGGACAGGTAGACCACAGGGGCGATCTCACTCAGAGCCTGGTAGCTGCTGGCCAGACGGCCGCCGATGAAGATGAGGTCGGGCTCACAGGCCATGACCGCCTCCAGATCGGCCACCTTGATGGTGCCCAGAGGGGCCACGGAGTCGCTGTTGATGTAGGACTGGAGGTATTCCAGGGTGGTGTCGGCGCTGCCCACCACCCGGTCGCCCACGCCCAGGGCGTCCAGAATGTCCAGGGAGGCCATGTCCAGCACGGCCAGGCGCTGGGGATCGTAGGGGACCTCCAGCTCCACGGTCTCCTTGTCGCCGTTCAGGGTCTGGATGGTCACGGTGGAGGGCTCGCCCTCGGGCTGGGCGGAGGGCGTGGAGGTGGGGGCGGCGGCGGTGCCGCAGGCGGTGAGGCCCAGGTCGAGGAGAAGGGTGAGGGCGAGGGTAGGAAGAATCTTCATGGGATATACGCTCCTTTGCAGTGTTTCAATATGGGAATTTAGTAGTAGATGGACAGGGGACGCCCCTCCACCTCCATGATCTCAAATTGGACCCGGTAGATGTCGGAGAGGGTCTCCTTGGTCATGACCTCGGCGACGGTGCCGAACTTGGCGATCCTGCCGTCCTTGAAGGCGCAGATGTAGTCGGAGTAGAAGGCGGCATAGTTGATCTCGTGGAGCACGAGGATCACGGTCTTGCCCAGCTCGTCGCACAGGCGGCGGACGATCTTCATGAGGTTGGTGGCGTGGTAGATGTCCAGGTTGTTGGTGGGCTCGTCCAGGAGGATGTACTCGGTGTCTTGGGCGATCACCATGGCGATATAGGCCCGCTGGCGCTGGCCGCCTGAGAGCTCGTCGATGAAGCGGTCCTGGAACTCCTCCAGCTCCATGTAGGCGATGGCCCGGTCCACGATGGCCTGGTCCTCCCCGGTGAGGCGGCTGCCCGAGTAGGGGAAGCGGCCGAAGGAGACCAGCTCCCGCACGGTGAGCTTCATCTGTACGTTGTTGCTCTGGGTCAGGATGGCCAGGTGCTTGGCCAGCTCCTTGTTTTTCCAGCTGGTGATGTCCCGGCCGCCCAGCTCCACCAGGCCGCTGTCCCGGGCGATGAGGCGGGAGAGCATATTGAGCACGGTGGATTTTCCCGCGCCGTTGGGGCCGATGAGGGAGATGACCGCCCCCTTGGGCAGGGAGAAGCTGATGGAATCCACCACGGTCTTCTCCCCGTATCGCTTGGTCAGTTCTTTGATCAACATGGTTTCAGACCCTCCTGTCGGTCAGCAGAAGATAGAGGAAGTACACGCCGCCCCCCACGGTGATGAACACGCTGACGGGGATGGCGTAGGTGTAGACATGCTCCACCAGGAGCTGTCCCCCCACCAGCACCGCCGTGCCCAGAAGGGCGGCACCCAGGATCAGGTGGGCATGGCGGTAGGTCTTGAGAAGCTGGCGGGAGAGGTTGGCGATGATGAGGCCCAGGAAGGAGATGGGGCCCACCAGGGCGGTGGCCACGGCGATGGAGAGGGTCACGCCCAGCAGCAGCCGCCGGACGCATTTGTCATAGTCCACCCCCAGGTTGATGGCCTGGTCCTTTCCCAGGGTGAGCACATCCAGCAGGGCAAGCTCCCGGCGCAGGACCAGGACCAGCAGGGCCAGCAGAAGCACCGAGAAGGCCAGAATGCTCCCGTTGATGTTGCTGAAGCTGGCCACCAGGGTGGTGAGGAGGCTGTCGTACTCATTGGGGTCCATCACACGGGTGAGGGTGGTCTGGATGCTGGAGAAGAAGGAGCTGAGCACGGTGCCGATGAGCAGGACATAGAGAATGTTGTGGTTGGTCTTCTGGAAGAGCACGCTGTAGATCAGAGTGGCCACCACCCCCATGATGAGCAGGTCTGCGGCAAAGGACAGGTTGGCATTCCGGGCCAGCAGGCTGCCCGAACCGGCAAAAAAGACCACCGCGGTGTGGATGAGGGTATACAGGGCGTTCATGCCCAGCAGGCAGGGGGTGACGATGGTATTCTGGATGATGGACTGAAAGACGATGGAGGCTCCGCCGATGGCAAAGGCGGTGACCACCATGGCCGCCAGCTTGGGGAGGCGGAGCTTCATGGCGTACTGGAAGAGACGGGTGTGCTCCAGGGAGACCTCCACCAGCAGGTAGGCCAGGGCCGCCAGGGCGGCCAGGCCGGCCAGCAGGACCAGCTTGCGCACATTGGCGCGGTAGGCGGCGGTGTGCATCAGCCCTCACCTCCTTCCGGGAGGGGAGAGCAGCATCCGCTGCCGGGATTCCCGCCCAGGCGGATGGCCTTCTGCCCGTGGCGCAGGCGGTAGAAGAGCAGAAGCACAAAGAGGAGGCTGCCCAGGATACCCGAGATCAGCTCGATGGGGAGCTCATAGGGGAAGAGGACCACCCGTCCGATGAGGTCGCAGACCAGCACGAAGAGGGCGCCGAACAGGGCGGTGTCCACCAGGGTGCCCTGGATCTTGTCCCCCTTGAACATGGCCACCACGTTGGGGACGATGAGACCGATGTAGGAGATGGACCCCACGACCACCACCACGCTGGCCGTGATGAGGGCGGACAGGGTCAGCCCCAGAAAGAGCACCAGGCGGTAGGGGACTCCCAGGTTGTGGGACATGTCCCGGCCCATTCCAACGATGTTGAAGTGGTTGGCGAAGAGAAAGGCCAGGGCCACCAGGGGGAGGGTCAGGTAGACCAGCTCATACCTCCCCCGGAGCACCAGGGAGAAGTGCCCCACCAGCCAGGAGGAGAGGGCCTGGGTCAGCTCATACTGGTAGGCCAGATAGCTGGTGACGCCGCCGATGATGTTGCCGAACATGATGCCCACCAGCGGGACCATGACCACGTCCTTGAACTGGACCCGCTGGATGAACCACACGAAGATCCAGGTGCCCAGGGTGGCGGTGCAGAAGGCGAAGAGGGCCCGGCTCCAGAGGGTGGAGTTGGGCAGGAAGAGCAGGGCCAGCAGGATGCCGAACTGGGCGGAAGAGATGGTGGCCCCGGTGGTGGGGGAGACAAACTTGTTCCGGCAGAGATTCTGCATGATGAGTCCCGCCACGCTCATCCCCACGCCGGTGCACAGGATGGCCATGAGCCGGGGAAGGCGGGAGATGAGAAAGAGCTGGAGATGCTCCAGGTCGCCCCGCAGCAGGGCGGCGGCGTCCAGGTCGATGACCCCCACGAAGAGGGACACGACGGAGAGCAGCGCCAGGGCGAGGGCCAGAAAAAGGGTGATGTGCTTTGCTTTGATGGTACATTCCTCCTGATGGTTAGCGATAGCTAACGGCTGGGCATGAAAAAGCACGGTATCCACCGGACAGAAGGCCGGGTGGGTATCGTGCCATCACGAAACGGTTAGTAGATGCTAACTAATGGCGTAAAAAAGAATGGGTAGGGAAGAAATTCCTCCTCTGCTCATTTCTGCGCCATTATAGCATAGCCAAATCCCAGATGCAAGTGTTATTTTTTGGAATAGAACGCAGGGGGGAGGTCCCCCCGCGTTACGCCTCAGAAGGCTCGGACGCGGCAAGGGCCTCCCCCTCGTTGGCCTCCTCGGTGGTACAGGTCTGCTCGGGGGGCTGGTCGGGAAAGGTGATGTGGAGCACGGCCTGGGGCCAGTTGACCCGGACCTGGACATAGCGGCTCCGGGCCCGGGCGGCCTCCTCCAGCGGGGGGAGGAGCTCCTCCAGCACGCTCCGGGTGAGTGCCCCGCCCCGCCAGTGGAAGAGGAGGGGCTGCTTCTTGCGCAGGGCCTGCTCCCCCCGCCGGACCACCTCCTCCACGCGGGTGAAGGAGCGCTTCTGCACCCGGTAGTAGAAGGCGTCCCCGTCGGTGCAGGCGGGCGCGGGGTAGACCAGGGGCTGGTGGTCCCGGAAGATGCGCCGGTCATCCAGATTGAAATAGTCGTAGCGGATGGGCCCCTCCCCGCTCAGGGTGCGGTCAAAGGTGGCGTCCAGGTGGTAATAGCTTCCCCCCAGACGCAGGATGTTCCAGGCGTGGCGGTAGCGGATTCCCTGCTCGGGGGCAGCGTGGGAGACTACCACGATGCACCAGAGCCCCAGGGCGTCGCACAGGGCCTTGACCGACTTGGCCATCCCCTCGCACACCCCCACCCCCTGGCCCAGAGGGCCCAGGATCTCGTGGGAATAGGGCTTTTTCAGCTTGTCATAGCGCACGTTCTGGCAGATGAAGTCGTGGACATAGCGCTCCTTCTCCCAGTCGGTCATGGACTGGGCCGGACGGGCCAGCTTGGTCACCCGGGCGGACAGGGCCCGCTGGTGCTCCCGGATCTTCCCCTTGTCAAAGAGGTACTGGGGAATGAACTCCACACTGGCGGCCTGTGGGTGCACCCGGTAGGAAAAGCCGGTGACATAGAAGAGCTCCGGGCGGTCCAGCCGCAGGCGGAAGAGGACCTCACTGAGCTCCTTCCCCTCCATCCGGGGGACCGGAAAGGAGGGACTCAGGTCGGTGAGCCCCTCCTGGATGGCGTGGTAGACGCTCTGGCCGTACTTGTCCAGCTGGCGGAAATAATAGGCTTCCATCTCAGCGGGCGCGGCGGGCCTTCAGGAAGGCGAGGAAAGCGGCGCTGTCCCGGTTCATGACCAGCTCCTCGGGGAAGTCCAGCTCCTGGAAGAGGGCGTCGGCGTACTGGTGGTTGCCCACGTAGGAGACAAAGTGGGCGTCGCTCCCCACCACCACGGGGACCCCCTGCTTTTTGCACTCCCGGAGCATCTCGGCGCAGTGGAGCGGGCCGTTGACCCGGAAGCCGCCGGGGGTGAGGGAGCTGTTGTTGACCTCCAGCAGCACCCCCGCGTCGGCGGCGGCGCGGACCAGGGTGGGATAGTCCAGGGGATAGCGGCCGTCGTCGGGATGGCCGATGATGTTCACATAGGGGTTCTTCATGGCCTGCAAGAGGCCGTTGGTATAGCCCTCGGCGGTGCCGCCGGTGGGGATGCACTTGGTGTGCAGGCTGACGATGGCCATATCGGTGCGGCGCAGGAGGGGCTCGTCCAGGTCCACGGTGCCCTCGGTGTCCAGCAGATTGAGCTCCACGCCCATCCGGATCTGCACGCCGAAGAGCTCCCGGTCGATGACCCCCAGATTGGCAAAGTAGTCCCGGCAGGTGGTGCCCTCCATGGCGGGGGCGTGGTCGGTGATGCACAGCAGCTCCAGCCCCCGGTCGGCGGCGGCGCGGGCCATCTCCAGCACGGTGCAGTAGGCATGTCCGCTGGCGATGGTATGAGTATGGCTGTCCAGGAGATATTTCATGGTGATTCGCCTCATTCATGGTTCAGATTTCAATGATTACGATTAACAGAATACCCGAATCCCATACAAAAAGCAAGCCAGGCACCGGGCGAGTGCCCGATGCCTGGCGAATTTCGTCGGAAGAGACAAATCAGTCCCGGTGAAGGGCCGCCCGGTTGATGGCCGAGAGGATGCCCTTGAGGGGAGCCAGGTTGATGTTGTGGCTCATGCCCACGCCGAACCAGTCCGCTCCGTTCTCGTCCCGGAGGTGGATATAGGCCACGGCCTGGGAGTCAGAGCCCTGCTTGATGGCGTGCTCCTTGTAGTCCACGAAGGTGAAGTGGTCCATCTTCTGGCCGTGGATGGCGTTGAAGAAGGCGTCGATGGGGCCGTTGCCCGAGCCCTGGACCTGGAAGGTGGTGTCGGCATGGCGGAGGGTGCCGGCGAAGGTGACGTGGGAGTGGCCCTCCTCGTCGGTGAACTCGGCGAAGGAGTGGCGCACCAGCTCATAGGGCTTGACGGCGTCGATGTAGTTCTCCCGGAAGAGCTCATAGATGCGCTCGGGCTTGAGCTCGGTGCCCACCCGGTCGGTCTCCACCTGGACGATGTGGCCGAACTCCGGGTGCATGGCCTTGGGCAGGTCGAAGCCGAAGGAGTGCTGCATGACGAAGGCCGCGCCGCCCTTGCCCGACTGGGAGTTGATGCGGATGATGGGCTCGTACTCCCGGCCCACGTCGGCCGGGTCGATGGGGAGATAGGGGATCTCCCACTTGCCGCTGCCGCTGTCGCGCATGTACTGGGTGCCCTTGTTGATGGCGTCCTGGTGGGAGCCGGAGAAGGCGGTAAAGACCAGCTCGCCGGCGTAGGGCTGCCGCTCGCCCACCTTCATCTTGGTGCAGCGCTCGTACATCTCCTTGATGCGGTTGATGTGGGAGAAGTCCAGCTCCGGGTCCACGCCTTGGGTGTGCATGTTGAGGGCCAGGGTGACGATGTCCACGTTGCCGGTGCGCTCGCCGTTGCCGAAGAGGGTGGCCTCGATGCGCTCGGCCCCGGCCAGCAGGCCCATCTCGGCGGTGGCCACGCCGCAGCCCCGGTCGTTGTGGGGATGGAGGGAGATGATGGCGCAGTCCCGGCTGGGCAGCTTGGAGATAAAGTACTCCAGCTCGTCGGCAAAGTAGTTGGGCATGCAGTTTTCCACCGTGGTGGGGAGATTGAGGATGACCCGCTTCTCCGGGGTGGCATGGAGCTCCTCCAGCACGGCCTGGCAGATCTCCACCGCGTAGTCCATCTCGGTGCCCATGAAGGACTCAGGGGAGTACTCATACCGCAGGTCCATGCCCTCGGCGATGACGCTCTGGGAGAGCTCGTAGATGAGCTTGGCCGCGTCGGTGGCGATCTTGGTGATGCCGGGCATATCCATGTGGAAGACCACCTTGCGCTGGAGGGTGGAGGTGGAATTATAGAAGTGCAGGATCACGTGCTTGGCGCCCCGGATGGCCTCAAAGGTCCGCTGGATCAGATGGGGCCGGGCCTGGACCAGCACCTGGATGGTCACGTCGTCGGGGATGTGGCCGCCCTCGATGAGCTCCCGGCAGATCTCAAACTCGGTCTCCGAGGCGGAGGGGAAGCCGATCTCGATCTCCTTGATGCCGATGTCCAGCAGGGTGTGGAAATACTCCAGCTTTTCCTGGAGATTCATGGGGTCCACCAGGGCCTGATTGCCGTCCCGCAGGTCCACAGAGCACCAGATGGGGGCCTTGGTGATCTGCTTGTCGGGCCAGGAGCGGTGCTCCATCTTGAGGGGGACAAAGGGAATATACTTCTCAAACGACTTGCTCATGATGCATACCTCCGAACTTGAGCGATTGGTCAGAAGACAAAACAAAAAGCCCCTGACCGGTTAAGGTCAGGGGCGTCATTTCATACGCGGTACCACCCTGGTTCCGTCCGCCGTCACCGGCGGACGCTCACGGCCTCCAACAAGGCCACGGCCGCTAACGGGGCCAGCCGTCCCGCCCTACTGAGGTTCAGGCGGACCGCTCGGGGACCAGAATACACAGGCCCTGCACGTACCGGTTCACACCAGCCACCGGCTCTCTGAACGGAGGAAACCTGTCTTTTTTCCCTTCATCGCTTTGCCACATTATAGCGTGGACGTGTCGGTTTGTCAACCCCGGGACGTTCCTCACTCCCGGTCGGTGTTCTCGGAGAGCAGGCGGCGGATGGTCTCCTCCGGATAGGAGAGGAGGCGGCCGTAGTCCCGGGCGATGCGGCTGCGGTTGCCGCCGAAATAGGCGCCGGCCTCCACCGTGGCGGCCTTGCGGTCCTTGAGCCGGATGTACTCTTCGATCACATGATCGGCCTTGTAGAAGAGGATATTGTACTTCCCGCGGTTGAGGGAGGCGGGAAAGAGATCGGTGATGAGGGGATCGCACTCGGGATAGAGCTTGGTGCCGTGCCGGCGGCAGCTCTCGTGGGCATAGGCGATGAGGGCCTCCATCTCCTCCCGGGTATCCATGGGGTGGCTCAGGGCCAGGGCCTTGACCTCGGCTGCCACCATCTCGTTGAAGGCGTCCACCACGCCGCACTGATAGGAAAAGGAATCACGTTGTTCCATGATTAGGGCCTCCTGTCTGACATACGAGTCTATTGTACTGCGTTTGACCGGGCCCTGCAAGAGAAAAAGGAAGAAACAGGAACGGGAGCGGGAGAATCAGTGCTCGGCCCAGTCCAGGCTGCGGCCCACTGCCTTGTGCCAGCCCCGGAGGAGCTCCTCCCGGCGGGGTGCGGGGAGGGCGGGGGAGAAGCGGGCGTCCTCCTTCCACAGGGCGCGGATTTCCTCCCGGTCTTTCCACATGCCCACGGCCAGTCCGGCCAGGCAGGCCGCACCCAGCGCGGTGGTCTCCCGGATGACAGGGCGCAGGACGGGTCGGTCCAGTATGTCGGCCTGGAACTGAAGGAGGAAGGCGTCCCGGCTGGCCCCGCCGTCGGCCCGCAGAGCCGAGAGGGGAAGGCCGGTGTCCTTCTCCATGGCCGCCACCAGGTCGGCCACCTGATAGGCGATGGACTCCTGGGCGGCCCGGATGATGTGCTCCCGCCGGGTGCCCCGGGTGAGGCCCACCAGACAACCCCGGGCGTACATGTCCCAGTAGGGGGCGCCCAGACCGGTGAAGGCGGGGACCAGATAGACGCCCCCGGTGTCGGGGACTTTCTGGGCATAGTACTCGGCATCCCGGCTCTCGGTGAGCAGGCGCAGCTCGTCCCGCAGCCACTGGATGACGGCGCCGCCCACAAAGACCGACCCCTCCAGGGCGTACTGGACCGCGCCGTCCAGGCCCACGGCGATGGTGGTGATGAGGCCGTTGCTGCTCTCACAGGGGGTCTCGCCGGTGTTCATGAGGAGGAAGCAGCCGGTGCCGTAGGTGTTTTTCGCCTCACCCGGGGAGAAGCAGCCCTGGCCGAAGAGGGCGGCCTGCTGATCCCCGGCGATCCCGGCGATGGGCACCCTTACCCCCTGGAGGTCGGTATAGCCGTAGATGGCGCTGGAGTCCCGCACCTCCGGAAGGATGGAGCGGGGGATGTCCAGGGCCTGGAGGAGGGGCTCATCCCAGCACAGGCGGCGGATGTCATAGAGCATGGTGCGGGAGGCGTTGGTGTAGTCGGTGACGTGGACGGCGCCGCCGGTGAGCTTCCAGAGCAGCCAGGTGTCCACCGTGCCGAAGAGGAGGCGGCCCTGGTCGGCCAGAGCCCGGGCCCCCTCCACATGGTCCAGTAGCCACTTGATCTTGGTGGCCGAGAAGTAGGCGTCGGGGACCAGTCCGGTGGTCCGCCGGATGTGCTCCCCCAGGCCCTGCTCCAGCAGGGCGTCCACCATGGGGGCGGTGCGGCGGCACTGCCAGACGATGGCGTTGTGGATGGGGCGTCCGGTCTCCTTGTCCCAGAGGATGGTGGTCTCCCGCTGGTTGGTGATGCCGATGGCGGCGATGTCGGCCGGGTCCACGCCGGACTGGGCCAGCACCTCCATCATGACGCTGTACTGGGAGGACCAGATCTCCATGGCGTCGTGCTCCACCCAGCCCTCCCGGGGATAGTGCTGGGTGAACTCCTTCTGGGCGGTGCCCACGATGCGCTGCTCCCGGTCAAAGAGGATGGCGCGGGAGCTGGTAGTGCCCTGATCCAGGGCCAGCAGATAGGTCGGCATAAGATTCCCTCCTGAGTGCATATGGTTGTGCGTGGGGCGGCGGGGAAAAATGGCGCGTTGATGGAACTTTTTACCCAACGATCACGTCAAAGTCTTTTGACTGCGTATCTTGTTCTCCTACCAGGGAGATAATGAGCTTGTTGGGAAGACAGATGATCTGCTCTCCGGCCTCGTCGATCCAGCCGGTGTGGACACAGTCCTGGCTGGGACAGTCGCTGTGGGAGATGCGGACCCGGCGGCCGTCCAGTTCCAGCGTGAGGGGCCAGGGGGCGTCCACGTCCACATAGACGGGGGCGTCGGCCTCCTCCAGAGGATAGGAGCCGATCAGGGTGCCGTCCAGCCGGACCTCCACCGTCAGCTCCCCGGCCGGGGCGGGACGGAGCAGCCAGAGCAGCGCCAGCGCAGCGCACAGGACCAGCAGGACCACCAGAGCGTCCCCCGGAGCGGGGCGGAGGCGGTCAGCGGCGGACGATCTCGCAGGTGTAGCCATGGGAGTCCTCCTTATTGTACAGGAACTGGTCCTCCAGTCCCTGGGTGATCAGGATGCGTCCGTCCTCCAGGCAGAGCACGCACTCAAAGGAGTCGTCCGCCCGCCAGAGCTCCAGCGCCTGCTCCGGCCCGGCCACGAACAGAGCGGTGGAGAGGGCGTCGGCCCGGGCGCCGTTGTCGGAGACCACCGTGACCGAGAGGATGCCGGTCTGGGCGGGATAGCCGGTCCGGGGGTCCAGAATGTGGTGGTAGGTGACGCCGTTCTCCTCAAAGTGCTGCTCATAGGCCCCCGAGGTGGACAGGGCCTGGTCGGACAGGGAGAGGAGCAGGATCTGCTGCTCCTCGTCCTGGGGGTCCTTGAGGGCCACCCGCCAGGGCTGGCCCGAGGGATTGTTCCCCACCAGGGTGATGGTGCTGGAGCCCAGATTCAGCAGGGCGGAGGAGACGTCGTACTCCCCCAGCAGCTCCACCAGCCGGTCGGCGGTATACCCCTTGGCGATGCCGCCCAGATCCACCTCCATGCCGGAGCGGTCCAGCCGGGCGGTGTTCCCGGCGGTATCCACGTGGAGAGCGGCGCTGTCCACCAGGGGCAGGAGGGCTTCCAGCTCCCCTTCCGAGGGGAGGCGGTACTGCCCGGCGTCCCCGGTGCCGAAGCCCCAGGCGTCGATCACCGGAGCCACGGTCACGTCAAAGGCGCCGGCGGTGGCCGACGTCTCCTCCAGCGCCAGGGAGAGCAGCTCCGTGGTCTCGGGGGAGAGGGGGACGTCGGTTCCGTCCCCGGCGTGGGCGTTGAGGCGGGCGATGTCGCTCTCGGACTGACTGCGGGAGAAGAGCCGGTCCAGCCGGTTGACCTCCTCCACCGCGGCGGAGAGGGCGTCCTCGGCCTCCTCACCGGTGATCTGGAGGGTCATTAGGGTGTTCATGGCAAAAAATTGCCGCTGGGCCGGCTCTGCGGCGGAGGTCTCTCCGCCGGGGAGGGCGCAGGAGGAGAGCAGGAGCGCGGAGAGCAGGAAAAAGGTGGGGATGGCACGACTTGACATAAAAAATAAACTCCTATGGGATAGATTCTGGAAAACAGAAGAAGAGAACCGGCTCTATTTTAGCACAGAAAAACAGGATGGGTAAAGAGCGCACTTGGGAATCCGGGGGTTTTTCTTGTTGCAAAAGGGGCTGTAATCTGCTAAAATATACGAATGCGAGACGAATGCTGCATAGCACAGGAGATGAATACATGGATAAGAGAGAACGAGCGGAGCGGGCCAAGCAGGAGGAAGCGGCCATGAACCGGGTCCTCATCTGGATCGGCGGTTCGGTCGTGCTGGAGGCTCTGCTTTTGCTCCTCAATCGCTATTATGTCAATTATCAGGTAAAAGATATCGAGATCGCCATGGCGCTGCGGAACGTGTTCAGCGTGCTGGCGGTGGTCCTTCCGGTCTGTTTCCTGGGCTGTCTGGCCTGGTGGGTGACTTCCTGGAAGAAGGGGTCCCGTCGGGTGATGCCCCAGGTGCTGACCACCATAGCCGGAGTTCTGGCGGCCTGCGCCCTGATCGTGCATTTTTATGACAAGACCGGCGTTAAGGCACTGTATGTGGGCGTGCCCTGTCTGGCGGTGCTGGCCCTGATCTACTACCTCTATCAGCGGGAATTTTTCGTCATGTCCCTGATGAGCGGTGCCGGGCTGCTGGGCCTGTGGTTGCTCAACCGCCGTCTGGCCCATCCGATGGAGGTCTACGGGTATCTGGCGGTGGAGATCCTCTTCCTGGTAGCCGTGGCGGTCACGTCTCATCTGCTTCAGGAGCGTAACGGCGTGTTCCAGCGGGGTGACAAGCGCATGGTGCTCCTGCCCAAGGACGCCAACTACACCATGCTTTACGCCACCTGCCTGGTGGTGGCCCTCATCCAGGTGATCGGCCTGGTGATGGGGCCGATGATGCTCCTGTACGGGGTGCTCATCGTGTGGCTCCTGGCCATGGCGGTCTACTACACCGTAAAGCTGATGTAAAATCGAATATGTATGAAAAGAGCCGGGATCGATTGCGATCCCGGCTCTTTTTGTCTGGTTGACTCAGCGCGAGGTGAGGGGCGCGGCCTCCAGGGGCGCGTAGTATTTCTGGCGGTACTCCTGGAACATGGCGTCAAACTCCTGGTCCTCACCGTGGTGCAGGGCGTGCATATAGGCGTGGGAGTCGGTCCGGATGAGCGCGTCGGCGGGGGAGGTCTCCCGGACGATGTAGAGGGCGATGTTGGAGCAGTGGTCGGAGATGCGCTCCAGGCTGATGAGCAGCTCCAGGAACTGGCTGCCCAGCTCCACGGTGCACTCGCCGTTTTTCAGGCGCTCGATGTGGCGGCTGCGCAGCTCGTCCCGCAGGAGGTCCACCACCTCCTCGATGGGCTCCACCTCCATGGCCAGATCGTGGGAGCGCTTGGTGTAGCACTCCAGCGCGCGGACGATGGTCTCCTCCACCGCGGAGGTCATGAGGCGCAGCTCCTGCTTGGCCGAGGGCGAAAAGACGATCCCCCGGTCGTGGAGCAGGACGGCGCAGTCGGAGAGGTTGACCGCATAGTCGCCGATGCGCTCAAAATCGGACAGGGTGTGGAGCAGCTCCGAGACCTTGGCGCTGTCCTCCGGAGAGAGGGAGGAGCGGTCGCTCAGGCGGACCAGGTAGTTGTCCAGCAGGCCCTCCAGCTTGTCCAGAGCGGCCTCGGTCTCCTGGAGACGCTCCAGCTTTTTGGAGTCAAAATGGTTGAGGAGCTCCACCGACAAGCGGTAGTTTTCCAGGGCGAAATGGCCCATCTGCACCACGGTGTCGTGGGACTTTTCCAGGGCCAGGGAGGGAGTGGAGAGGAAGCGCTCATCCAGCACGGAGACCTCCTTCTGGTCGGTATCGCCGGGGATGAGCCGCTCCACCAGGGTGACCAGCAGGCCGTTGAAGGGCAGGAGGAGGAGGGTACAGCCCACATTGAAGGCCAGGTGGAGGTTGGCGATGCTGCCCCGGTCCATCTGGGCGGTCCAGAAGGAGAAGTGGAACAGGGCGTTGCAACCGTACAGCAGGATGAGGAAGAAGAGGGTGCCGATCACATTGAAGAGCAGGTGGATGCAGGCGGTGCGCTTAGCGTTTTTGCTGGCGCCGATGCCGGAGAGCAGGGCGGTGACGCAGGTGCCGATGTTCTGTCCCATGATGAGGGGGATGGCGATGTGAAAGGTCACCACACCGGTGGAGGTCATGGCCTGCAAAATGCCCATGGAGGCGGAGGAGCTCTGGATCAGGGCGGTGACCAGCGCGCCCACCAGGACGCCCAGGAAGGGATTGGAGAAGGCCACGAAGAGCTCCCGGAATTCCGGCAGGTCCTGAAGGGGAGCCACCGCGCCCTCCAGGGTTTTCATTCCAATAAAGAGGAGACCCAGACCCAGAATGATCTGCCCGATGATCTTTTTCCGTCCGCCCCGGAGGAACATGTAGAAGAGAATGCCGATCACCGCCAGGATGGGACCCAGGGTGGCCGGCTTCAGCAGGAGCAGGAGGGGCTGATCAGAGGAGAGATCACCCAGACGGAGCAGCTGGGCGGTGACCGTGGTGCCGATATTCGCGCCCATGATGATGCCCACAGTCTGCCGGAGCTTCATGATGCCGGCGTTGACGAAGCCCACGCACATGACGGTGGTGGCGGCCGAGCTCTGGATGAGTCCGGTGACCAGCGCCCCCAGAAGAACGCCCTTCCAGACGTTGCTGGTCAGACGCTCCAGAATGGACTCCAAACGTCCGCTGGACAGTTTTTCCAGACCGTCGGTCATCGTGGACATTCCGAACAGGAATGTGGCAATGGCGCCCAGCATGGTAATGATGTCTGTGATCCCCATTTGCGGTGGCCCCCTCAATTCTCCAAATCAAAACAAAATTCAGCGTGTCTTTTTTTATTATATACGTCTTTTTGCACAGCGTAAATGCCCGGAGGGGGGTGGGAAGAAAAAATTTCTGTTTCGAATAAAAGGGAAAGAGATATTTTGTCAAAATTAGTTCTTGCATATCAGGGCGATACATAGGGACTTGCACCGGGGGAATAGGATGGGATGGAGCCCATACGCATTGTGACGGAAAGGGAGGAATGAAGCATGATCCCGGCATGGATTGCCCTGATACTCAACGGGCTGTTTCTCACGCTTCGGCTTTCGGGAGGAGAGGGAGGGTCCTTTCCCAGACCCCTGAAGACGGAGGAGGAGCAGGAATGTCTGGAGCGGATGGCGGCGGGAGATCTGGAGGCCCGCAACCGGCTGATCGAGCACAACCTGCGCCTGGTGGCCCACATCGTGAAAAAGTACTATACCCCCAACGGGGATCAGGACGACCTGATCTCCATCGGAACGATCGGACTCATCAAGGGCATCACCACCTTCAAGCTGGACAAGAAGGTGCGCCTTGCCACCTATGCCAGCCGATGCATTGAAAATGAGATCCTGATGTATTTTCGCTCCCAGCGCAAGCTGCAGGGGGAGGTCTCCCTGTCGGACACGCTGGATGGGGACGGCGACAGCAATTCCCTCTCCATTTTGGACACCATCCGGGTGGATGACAATATGCTGGAGGAGCTGGACACCCGGGATGCCTGCGCAAAGGTCCGCGCCTGCGTGGAGCAGTGCCTGGACGAGCGGGAGGCAATGGTCATCCGGATGCGCTATGGGCTGGCCCGCAGCCACCCCCTGACCCAGCGGGAGGTGGCCGCGCAGTGCGGCATCAGCCGCTCCTATGTATCCCGCATCGAAAAGAAGGCCCTCAAAAAGCTGGAGGCCGCCATGGAGAGCGGGAAGGGCGGCGTATCATAAATAATAGGAGCGCCGCAGGGAGGAATCCCTGCGGCGCTCTCTCTTTGATATGGGGTAAGTATGCCGTCCGTGAGGACGGCATATCGGTGGATCAAGACCAGGATCAGTCACAGCAGCTTCGGATTTCCTCTGCCAGCTCCCATCCGCAGCTGCGGGCCGCCTCGGCCAGGGCCCACCCACAGCTGCGGGCTTCCTCGGCCTGGGCGCATCCGCTGCCACAGAGGAACGAGGGGACCGACACCCAGTAGGAAGAGGCGCAGCCGGAGCCGGAGCTGCGGTTCCAGCCGGAGCAGGAGGCCGAGCTGGTGGAGCTGGAGCAGCCGCAGCCATTGGAACGGGCGGAGCCGCCGCCGCAGGAGCAGCCACAGCAGCCCGAACAGCAGGAGCAGCGGGAACAGGAACGAAGCGCGTTGTTTCGATAGCAGCACATAACGAGATTCCCCCATATCAGAGTACGGCGGAAAGGACCCGCCTGCACCATACTATGGGAGGGAGGGCGAAGAGGTGCGGCGTCCGGAGGGGCTGCCGGGAGAAAAGAAGGGCTGCCAGGCCGCGGCCAGCCGCTCCATGGCGGGGACCATGTCGGCGGGGTCCAGCCGTCCATAGCCCAGGACCAGGACGGGGCCGGGTGTATCCGGGGGCGTGATGGAGTAGGCACTGAGCGGGGAGACCCCCACCCCGGCCTCCGCCGCGGCCTCTACCAGAGCTCCCTCCGGAACGGGGGAGGACACCCGAAAGAGTAGGTGGAGACCAGCCTCCATGCCGGAGAAGGAGCCCCACGCCAGGAGCCCGGCTCCCTTCGCCGCCGCCAGCAGGGCATCCCGGCGCTGGCAGTAGATGGTCCGCATGCGGCGGATGTGGCGCTCGAAGTGGCCCCGCTCCAGAAAACGGGCCAGGGTGTACTGTTCAAAGGAGGGGACCGTGGAGGAGTAGAGCCGGAATTCCTCCCGATAGCGCCGGATCAGATGGGGCGGAAGGACCATATATCCGATGCGGAGAGAGGGGGCCAGGCTCTTGGCAAAGGTGTTGAGGTAGATGACCCGCTCATTCTTGTCCAGGCTCTGGAGAGCGGGGACGGGGCGGCCGTCAAAGCGGAACTCGCTGTCGTAGTCGTCCTCGATGATATACCGGTCGGGCTGCTCTCCGGCCCAGCGGAGGAGGGCCTCCCGCCGGGGCATGGACATAACGGTACCCAGGGGAAAGTGGTGGGAGGGGGTGACGTGGACCACCCGGGCGCCCGACCAGCGCAGGGCGTCGGTGCGCAGCCCCTCCCGGTCCAGCGGAATGGGGCAGACCAGGGCGCCGGTGTGGGAGAGGATGCGCTGGACCTTCCGGTAGCCGGGGTCCTCCACCGCCCATCCTCCGCCCCGGCCCAGGAGCTGGAAGAGCAGGGTGGTGAGATATTCCGCGCCGGCCCCCACCACGATCTGGTCCGGGTGGACGTCGATGCCCCGGAAGTCGTGGAGGTAGCGCACGATGGCCGCGCGCAGCGCCGGCACGCCCTGGGGGTGGGGGGAGGAGAGAAGGGCGCTGTCCTCCTCGCTGAGGACCTCCCGCATCAGACGGGCCCAGGTGGAGAAAGGGAAGTGCTCCGTGTCCACGGCGTTGGTGGAAAAGTCATAGGGAAGAGGGGACACCTCCGCAGGCTCGGGTGGGGCGGGCGCAGAGGGAGCGGCCGGGGAAAGGGGACGCTCGGTCTCCTGGGACTGGACAAAGAAGCCCCGCTTGGCCTGGGTGTACACGTAGCCCTCGGCCAGCAGCTGTTCATAGGCGTTTTCCACCGTGATGACCCCCACCTTCAGGTGGGCGGCCAGGGCGCGCTTGGAGGGGAGGCGCTCCCCGGGGCGGAGAGCGCCCCCTTCGATCTCCCGGCGGATATGGCGGTAGATCTGTTCATACAGGGGCTGAGAAGCATTTGGGTCCAGGACAGGTGTGAGCATGGCATTACCTCCCGATCCGGCGGCCGGAGCGCCCGGTCAAAGTTCACTCTATTATAAAAGAAAGGATACCGGCCGGCAAGAGAAAGAAACTTCGTGCCGTGCTGCCAGAGGCGGCACATGGCAATGCTGCCGTGCTTCTGCACAGCAAAAAGCCGGGGGGCGCGGCCGCTTGGACCGCGCCCCCCGGACAGGGGATGTAAATTAGCCCTTCTTGGGAACGAACAGGGGCAGGGAAGCGTAGAAGGAAATGGCCTTCATCAGCTCATCGATGGGCATCTTGTCCTGAGTGGAGTGGCACAGGGAGCCGTCGCCGGGGCCGTAGCCGATGGCGGGCACGCCCATGCGGCCGCACAGGTGGGTGGCGTTGGTGCAGAACTCCCAGGAGCCGACCACGGGCTTCTCGCCCCACAGCTCGGTGTAGGCATCCACGCCGGACTGGATCAGGGGATGATCCTCGGGCAGCACCCAGGAGGGGAAGTAGTCCACGCAGGTGATGTCATAGCCCGTGTAGGTCTGGACCTTCTCGGTGTCGATGGCAGCGGTGACACCGGGGATATCCTTATAGAACTGGGAGACCTCGGCCAGCAGGTCGTCGATGGACTCACCGCAGGAGATGCGGCGGTCGCAGGTGATGACGGCCTCACCGGGGATGGTGTTCAGGGAGGGGGTCTTACAGTCGACCTTGGTCACCTCAATGGAGCCCTTACCCAGGAAGGGATCCTCCACGAAGTCCTGGAACTTGTCCACGCGCTCCATGATGGGCAGAGCCTTGATCAGGGCGTTGTCGCCGCGCCAAGCGGTGGAGGCGTGGGCGCACTTGCCGGGAACGGTGATCTTGATGAGGGCGCGGCCCTTGTGACCACGGATCACGCGGCCCTCGGAGGCCTCGGCCACCAGCACGAAGTCGGGCTTAATGTCGGGGTTCTCCTCGGTCATGGCCTTCACGCAGGAGCCCTCCACGTCCTCCTCGGACAGGGAGCCGGACACCCACAGGGTGAAGTCCTGATCCAGACCCAGGGCCTTGAGGGCCTTGCCGGCGAAGGTGATGCCGGTCAGGCAGCCCTTGTCGTCCACGGCGCCGCGGCCGCGGAGGACCTTGCCCTCCTCCATCTGGGCCTCCAGGGGGTTCATGCCGCCC
Source organism: Clostridium sp. J1101437_171009_A5 (assembly GCF_015547905.1). Taxonomy (NCBI): domain Bacteria; kingdom Bacillati; phylum Bacillota; class Clostridia; order Eubacteriales; family Clostridiaceae; genus Clostridium; species Clostridium sp. J1101437_171009_A5. The sequence continues at coordinate 52,654 of NZ_JADMVY010000012.1, read as the reverse complement.
CAGTCGGCGGGCTCGCCCAGCTCCACGGTGTCGATGTGGGCATCGTAGAGGAGGACGGTCTTGCCGGAGCCAACGCGGCCAACCACGTTGCCGACCTTGTCGATGCGGACCTCGTCGAAGCCGAACTCCTTCATCTTATTGGCGAGAAATTCAACGGCCTTTCCCTCGTTGTAGGTGACGCTCTCGATGGCGATGAAGTCCTTCAGGAACTGAATGACTTCCTCTTCCTGAGAGGCCACGTACTCCTTGATTTTTTCCAGCGCTTCTTTTTTTGTAATCATGTGAATTCCTCCTTGATTTTTTCGAGAGATGCTGGTATGATTATACCATAAAGTATTCTAGAGATATAGAGACTTTTGAAAAAATTTTTTGGGAGGTTTTTATCATGCAGACAGGTCTCAAAGGTAAGCATTTTCTCTGTGAGCAGGATTGGACGAACGAGGAGCTGGAGACCCTCATGGACGTGGCGTCCGCTCTGAAGATGGACAACCTGCTGGACACCCACAAGTATGATGAGCTGCTGAAGAACAAGTCTCTGTTCATGCTGTTCTTCGAGGAGTCCACCCGTACCCGTAACGCTTTCGAGTGCGGCATCACCCAGCTGGGCGGCCACGGCAACTACCTGACCCCCAAGGCCACTCAGATCGACCACGGCGAGACCCCCCAGGACACCATCGAGGTTCTCTCCCGCATGGGCCACGGCATCGGCGTGCGCAACACTCTGGTGGGCGGCCATGCTTACATGCAGAAGCTGGCTAAGTACTCCAAGATTCCCATCTACAACATGCAGTGCGACCTGTGGCACCCCACTCAGTCCATTGCCGACCTGTTCACCATCAAGGAGAAGTTCCACAATGAGCTGAAGGGCCGCAAGTTCGTCATCTCCTGGACCTCCGCCGGCAACTACATGCGTCCCCTGTCCATGGCTCAGTCCCTGATCACCCTGATGCCCCGCTTCGGCATGGACGTGACCCTGGCTGTGCCCAACAAGGACTTCGAGCTGATGCCCGAGGCCATGGAGACCGCCCGCAAGAACGCTGAGTTCTACGGCTCCAAGTTCGAGGTCTGCAACGACATGGACGCTGCCTGCGAGGGCGCCGACGTGGTCTACGCCAAGGGCTGGGGCCCCATCATGGCCGTGGGCGACGACGAGAAGACCGGCGTCGAGATGATCAACGCCAATCCCGGTTGGTGCGTCGACAGCCGCCGCATGAGCCTGGCCAAGAACACCGCTATCTACATGCACTGCATGCCCGCTGACCGCGGCATCGAGGTCACCGACGAGGTCGCCGACAGCGCTCAGTCCGTCATCTACGACGAGGCCGAGAACCGCATGCACACCATCAAGGCTCTGATGGCTCTGACCATGGGCAACGTGGCCAGCCGCCGCTAAGCCTCGGCAAATCACAATTGACCCATTCCGCCCGCCGGCCCAGCGCCGGCGGGCGGGGGGAACATTCCCCTGCGATGCAGGAACTCAAAAACAGGCGCCTGTGCGCTGAAACGAAACATGGCGGCACATGCGACAAGATGTGTCGCCATTTTTTCACCGGTCTGGGGAAAACCAGGGAGTTTACCAGAGAACGGAACACGTTTCGGCGCCGGGACTGCCGGGAAGGGTGTATGTATGGAAGCGGCAACTATCATCCGTGGCGGAGCAGTGCTCCTGAAGGAAGGTCTCAAGACCGGATGGGGCGTCAAGCTCAGGGACGGTCTCATTGCAGAAGTGGGGCCCAACGAGACCCTGAGCGCTCAGGCGCAGGATACGGTGATCGAGGCTACCGACCAGGTCATCCTGCCCGGTTTCATCAACGGGCACAACCATATGTATAATGTATTCTCCCGCGGCATCAGCACCGATGCGGTGGTGACCGAGTTCTCCAGCTTCCTGGACGACTTCTGGTGGCCCTACATCGAGAACCGGATTACTCCGGAGCTGGCGGAGATCACCACCCGCTGGGCCAGTGTCGAGATGATCGACAGCGGCGTGACCACCTTCTTTGATATTCTGGAGGCGCCCAATGCCATTCCGGGCGCGCTGGAGCGGGAGGCTCAGGTCATCCGTGAGGCCGGTCTGCGCGGCATCCTCACCTTCGAGGCCTGCGAGCGGATGAGCAGCGAGAATGCAGAGCTTGGACTGAAGGAGAACGCGGATTTCATCCGGAATCACGCCGACGATCCTCTGGTAAAGGGCGCGATGAGCATCCATACCCTCTTTACCTGCTCCAAGGAATATGTGCAGAAGGCCCGCGCCATGGCAAAGGAGCTGGGCTCCAAATTCCATATGCACCTCTCTGAGAGCGTGTTTGAACCCAACTGGACCCAGGAGCACTACGGCAAGCAGCCTGTGTGCATCTATGATGAGCTGGGCTGTCTGGACAGCGATGTCCTGGCCTCCCAGGTCGTACAGGTCAACCAGGAGGAGATCGACATCCTGGGCCGCAGCGGCGCCAGTGCCGTGACCATGCCCCTGTCCAACTGCGAGGTGGGCGGCGGAGTCGCACCGGTCACCGAGCTCCTGGATGCCGGGGTCAAGGTTGGGATTGGCACCGACGGCTACATCAATAATTTCTTCGAGGTTATGCGCGGCGCATTTCTTATCCACAAGGCACATCGGCAGGACCCACAGGCGATGGGCGCCCGGCAGGTCTACCAGATGGCCACGGATATGGGGGCCAAAGCCCTCGGCATGGAAAATACGGGGTGTATTGCCCCGGGAATGCTGGCGGACGTGATCACGGTCAGCATGAACGATACGCCCACGCCCATCAACGAAAAGAATATTTACGACCAACTGATCCTGTACCGGAACCCCGCCGACGTGAAAAACGTCTTTGTCGGCGGAAAGCAGCTCAAGAAGGACGGCGTTATCACGACGCTGGACGTTGAGAAGGCCCGCGCCGACATGCGGCAGGCCTGTGCGGAGTTCTGGAAGTTCAAGTAATCCGGACTTTTTCGACCCGACTGTACCTTTAACACCGGAGAAAAGGTCCCGTTCCGGATGGGATTTCCATGCAAGAGGAAGGTGATTTCATGCCCCTGTTAGGCGAGCTGAAGAAGAATTATAAAATTGTCAACCACTCGGTCCCCCGCATCGACGGTATCGACAAGGTGACCGGACGCGCGCACTACGCCGCGGACCTGAAATTTGTCGATATGGTGTACGGCGGCTGCCTGCGCAGCGGCCGCTCCCACGCCAAGGTGACCCGGATCGACACCGAGAAGGCCAAGGCCATTCCCGGCGTGCTGGCCGTGGTGACGGCGGACGATATGCCCAAGCCCAAGAGCTGCGCGGGCAACGCCCCCTACATGTACCTGACCAAAGAGGTCAAATATGCCGGCGACGTGGTGGCCATCGTGTGTGCCGAGACCAAGGCCCTGGTGGACGAGGCCCTCAAGGCCATCGAGGTGGAGTATGAGGATCTGCCCGGCGTCTACACCATCCGCGACGCCATCAAGCCCGGCGCCCCCGCGGTGCACGAGCAGTATCCCGACAACGTCTTTACCGACTCCATCTACCCCATCCGCAAGGGCGACGTGGAGAAGGGCTTTGCCGAGGCCGACCTCATCATCGAGCGGGAGTACGAGACCCAGTACATCGAGCACTCCTACATCGAGCCCGAGGCCGTGGTCTGCATCCAGAATCCCGCTGACGGCGTGATGACCGTCCACTCCTCCAGCCAGAACCCCTTCTTTACCCGCCGCTATGTGGCCGACATCCTGGGTGTGGGCATGCACGACGTGCGCGTGTTCCAGGAGACCCTGGGCGGAAGCTTCGGCGGTAAGGAGGAGGGCGTCGGCATGCTGGCCGCCCGCTGCGCCTATCTGTGCCGCCTGGTGGGCCGCCCCGTCAAGATGACCTTCTCCCGGGAGGAGTCCTTCCTGGAGAGCGCCAAGCGCCATCCCTTCCTGCTGCGCTACAAGGTGGGCGTGAAGAAGGACGGACATATCGTGGCCTGGGAGGGCACCCAGATCGACAACTGCGGCGCCTACAACAACCAGACCCAGTTCATGAACTCCCGCGCCAGCATCCACAGCTGCGGCGCCTACACCATCCCCAACGTCAAGACCGATACTTACGGCGTGTTCACCAACAACATCCACGGCGGAGCCATGCGCGGTTACAGCTCTCCCCAGCTGATCTGGGGCCAGGAGCAGCTCATTGAGGAGATCGCCGAGGAGCTGGGCATGGACCCCCTGGAGTTCCGCCGCATCAACTGCCTCAAGGACGGCACCACCAATGCCACCGGCACCGTGCTGGACCACGTGAACATGCAGGAAGTCATGGACTACACCGCAGAGAAGACCGACTACCAGCGCAAGCACGAGGAGTATAAGCACCAGACCTCCACCAAGAAGCGCAAGGGCATCGGCATCGCCATCGGCCACCGTGGCTGCGGCCTGGGCGCCGAGTCTCCCGACGCCTCCGGCGCCATGGCTATCGCCAATGAGGACGGCACCGTGCTCATCAACACCGGCCTTGCCGAGAACGGCCAGGGCCTGAAGACCGCCTTTGCCCAGATCGCTGCCGAGGCCATCGGCGTGCCCTACGAGGCCATCCGCTTCTACGGCACCGATACCCAGGCCATCGCCGACTCCGGCATGACCGTGGCCTCCCGCGGCACCGTGATGGGCTCCCAGTCCACCCGCAAGGTGGGCTACAAGCTCAACGAGATCATGCGCGCCAACGCCCTGGCTCTGGGCTTCTTCAAGGACCAGGAGAACGTGAAGAGCATCGAGCAGATCGTGCTGGAGGACGGCTTCTTCCACACCACTGAGAAGCCCGACGTGAAGGTCGCCTTCAAGGACGTGTGCAACGCCTCTCTGTGGACCGGCCGCCAGATGGCCGCCTATGAGTGGTATATGCCCCCCGCCTGCATCCAGGATCACCACACCGGACAGGGCGTCGCCTTCCCCAACTACGCCTACGGCTGCGTGGTGGCTGAGATCGAAGTGGATATGGAGACCGGCTACGTGGACGTGCAGAAGGTCACCGCCAGCCACGACGTGGGCACCGCCGTCAACCCCGCTCTGGTCATGGGCCAGATCTACGGCGGCATCCTGATGGGCCAGGGCTACGCCACCACCGAGGAAGTGGAAGTGAGCAACGGCAAGGTCCGCAACCAGAACTTTGAGAACTACATCGTGCCCACCGCGGCCGATATGCCCGAGATGGACGTGAACATCTTCGAGTGCGACGACCCCCGCGGCACCTTTGGCGCCAAGAGCATCGGCGAGCCGGCCACCGAGGTGGTGGGCGCCGCCATCGCCAACGCCATCTACAACGCCACCGGAAAGCGCATCCGTGAGAATCCCGCCAACCTGGAGCGGGTGCTGCTGGGCAAGAAGCTGAGATAAGGGGGATACCATGCAGAAGCTGAGTTATCTGAAGCCCCAGACCCTGAAGGAAGCTCTGGGCTATCTGAAGGAATACGGCGAGAAGGTTAAGCCTTACGCCGGCGGCACCGATCTGATGGTGCAGCTGCGGGAGGGTTCCTCCCGCCTGAAGGACGTGGAATACCTGATGGATGTGCAGGCGCTGCCCGAGCTGCGCGGCATTGAGGTCCGGGAGGACTCCATCCGCATCGGCGCCATGACCAGCCACACCGAGGTCAACGAGTCGGAGGTCCTGCGCAAGCATGTGCCCTTCCTCTCCATCGCCTCTTCCACCGTGGGTTCCACCCAGATCCGCAACAAGGGCACCGTGGGCGGCAACATCTGCAACGCCTCCCCCGCGGCCGACACCCTCTCTCCCTTTGTGGCGCTGAACGCCCGCCTGGTGGTGGTCAGCGTGGACGGGGAGCGGGAAGTGATGGTGAAGGACGCCATGGAGAAGGCCGGCAAGCTCAAGCTGGCTCCCCATGAGATGGTCACCAGCATTCTCATCGACCGGATCGACGACTACTCCACCGCGTTCATCAAGCTGGGCCGCCGCAAGGCTCTGGCCATCTCCCGTATGAACGCCGCCGTGGCTCTGAAGATGGAAAACGGCGTCATCGCCGCCGCCCGCATCGCCCCCGGCTGTGTGTTCTCCACCCCCGACCGGGTGGAGAAGGCCGAGGCCCTCATCGTGGGCAAGGCTCCCTCCGCCGCTCTCTTCGAGGAGGCCGGCAAGGCCGTCTCCGAGGAGATGATCGCCCGTACCGGCATCCGCTGGTCCACCGAGTACAAGAAGCCTGTCATCGAGGCCCTCATCCAGCGCGCGCTGTGCCGTGCCGCCGGGCTGCCCGAGGACTGAGGGGGTAAATGGATATGAAGAAGATCACTTTGAATTTTATCCTCAATGAGGAGCCGGTCTCCCTGGAGATCGACGAGAACGCCCGCCTGCTGGACGTCATCCGCGACGTGGCCGGCCTCACCGGCACCAAGGAAGGCTGCGGCGTGGGCGAGTGCGGTGCCTGCACCGTCATCCTGGAAGGGGAGGCCGTGGACTCCTGCATCGTCCTGGCCGCCTCGGTGGAGGGCAAGCATGTCACCACCGTGGAGGGGCTGGCCAAGAACGGCAAGCTGGACCCGGTGCAGCAGGCTGTGCTGGACCACCACGCCCTCCAGTGCGGATTCTGCACCCCCGGCTTCCTGATGAGCGCCAAGGCGCTGCTGGACAAGAAGCCCAACCCCACCCGCGACGAGATCAAGATGGCCATTGCCGGCAACCTGTGCCGCTGCACCGGATATCAGCAGCTGGTGGAGGCCTTTGAGGACGCGGCCAAAGAGTATCAGAAAGGCTAATCTGACGGAGAAAAGAGGAGAAATAGATGTTTGATAAGGAAAAGGTGAAAGGCGCCTCCATTGGCGTCAAGTTCTGTGGTTATGACCTCCAGAGTCCCTTTATCGTAGGCTCCGGCCCCCTCACCTATGGCTCCGAGGGCATGATCCGTGCCTATCAGGCCGGCGTGGGCGCTGTGGTCACCAAGACCATCCGCCTGGGCGCCGCCATCAACCCCGCCCACCACATGGCCAAGATCAACAACGAGGCCATTCTGAACTGCGAGAAGTGGGCCGACTCCGACCGCTTCCAGTGGTATGAGAAGGAGATCCCCGAGGCCGTCAAGGCGGGCGCCATCGTCATCGGCTCCGTGGGCCACACCCCCATGGAGGCTCAGGCCATTGTGGAGGACGTGGAGAAGGCCGGCGCGCACATCATCGAGCTGGTCTCCTACACCGAGGACACCCTGCTGCCCATGCTGGACTACGCCAAGGCTCACGTGAACATCCCCGTGATCTGCAAGCTCTCCGGCAACTGGCCCGACGCGGCGGCTACTGCCAAGAAGTGCTATGAGCACGGCGCCGACGGCATCTGCGCCATCGACTCCATCGGCCCCACCCTGATGATCGATGTGGAGAAGCGCGCCCCTGTCATGATGAGCAACGACGGCTACGGCTGGATGACCGGCGCTCCCATCAAGCCCATCTCCATGCGCATCAACAGCCAGATCACCCGCAACATCCCCGGCTACAAGAACCTGTACGGCACCGGCGGCGTGATGAAGGCGGACGACGCCATCGAGTACCTGATGATCGGCTGTAACGCCGTGGGCATCTGCTCCGTGGGCATCCTGAAGGGCCTGGACTATGTGGAGAAGATGTGCTATCAGCTCTCCGACCGTCTGGCTCAGCTGGGCTTCTCCTCCATCCAGGAGGCTATGGGCGTGGCCCTGCCCAACTTCCCCAGCACCGAGAACATCACCGACATGGGCTTCCACTACGAGCCCGGCAAGTGCACCAAGTGCGGCCGCTGCGAGACCGTCTGCTGCTACAACGCCCGCAAGGTGGAGTTCCCCGAGATGAAGCTGGACCGCACCCTGTGCCGCTCCTGCGGCCTGTGCGCCGACGTCTGCCCCACCCACGCGCTCACCAGCTTCGTGGAGGAGCAGTCCGCCGAGAACGCCAAGCGGGCCGCCGCTTCCAAGGAGTTCGACGCCCTGGTGAAGGAGCAGTCCCCCAAGCTGCTGGAGCACTAAGCTTCCAGGAGCAGCGCAAAGTCCCGACAAAGTGACCTGAACACCGAGGTATGACCCTCTCTTATGCGCGGTAGAGCTATTGTGCTTGCTACCCTGGCCGCCGGGAGAGCCCGTGAGGGTAAGGTGCGGGTGTATGAAGACGTGCATGTGAACCACTCCGTTTGGATGGAGGCGGAACTGCAGCTTTGTTTGGCACGAAGAATACAGGGAAGCAGGCGCCTCCATCCAAAAAAAGATGGAGCGCCTGCTTTTTTATACGCATTTTTCAATCACAAGGCAAACAAAACGGCTACTGTACGCCGGGCATACCTGAGTGTCGGAACCACCGGGCGGTGCAGAGAGCACCGGCGGCATCGGCACCGGGCTCCAGGCTATGTGAACCGTGTACGGGCTACGTCAAAGGATGCCGTGGGCAGCTCAGATGGCCGTAAATCGGATGAGGAGATGAATACATATGGAGGATTATAGCCGGATTGGTGAGAGTACCCCCATTCGGGACGCGGCGCTGAAGGTGACCGGCCGAAAGATGTATGTTGGTGACATGAAGCTCCACGGGATGCTGTACGGCGAGGTCCTGTTCAGCAAGGTGGCCCATGCCAAGATCAAGTCCATTGATACCAGTGAGGCCGAGGCCCTGCCCGGCGTGCGCGCCGTGGTGTGCTACAAGAATTCCCCCGATACCCTGTACAACAGCGCCGTGCGCTTCTATGAGCACCAGATCCCCGACACCGAGCGGGTCTTTGACGACACGGTCCGCTTTGTGGGCGACCGTGTGGCGGCGGTAGCCGCCGATACCCAGGCCATCGCCAAGAAGGCCGTGGGACTCATCAAGGTGGAATATGAGCCCCTGCCGGTCTATCTGGACCCGGAGGAGGCCGTGCAGGAGGGGGCCTACCCCATCCACGGCGACAAGAACGCCATCACCACTATGGTCCACAACGCCGGTGATCTGGAGCAGGGCTTTGCCCAGGCCGACCGCATCTTTGAGGACCGGTATACCACGCAGGCGGTGCACCACTGCGCCATTGAGCCCCATGTGTCCATCGCCGACTACGACTATTCCGGCAAGCTGACGGTCTACACCTCCTGCCAGAATACCTTCGGTTACCGCATCGCCCTCCACCGCATCTTCAAGCTGCCCATGAGCCGCATCCGGGTGGTGACCCCCGCCATCGGCGGCGCCTTCGGCGGCAAGCTGGAGATGACCCTGGAGCCGGTGGCCGCCCTCCTCTCCATGAAGGCCGGCCGTCCGGTGAAGGTGACCTACTCCCGTCAGGCCTGCATCGACTCCACCCGTACCCGCCACGCCTCGGTGGTCTACCTCAAGACCGGCGTGAAGAACGACGGCACCATCGTGGCCCAGGATATCCGCATCATCACGAATACCGGCGCCTATGCCACCAGCGCCCTCAACGTGCTGGGCGCCCTGAGCCATAAGGTATTCAAGGTCTACAAGATCCCCAACATGCGCTTTACCGGCATCCCGGTGTACACCAACACCCCCATCGCCGGCGCCATGCGCGGCTATGGTTCTCCCCAGGCCTTCTTCGGCCAGCAGCGCCAGTTCCAGAAGATCGCCAAGGCCCTGGGCATGTCCCTGGTGGACTTCCAGATGAAGAACCTGGTCAACCCGGAGGACAGCGATCCCATGGGCTTCAAGCTGGGCAACCCCCATCCCAAGGACTGCGTCCGTCGGGGCGTGGAACTGATGGCCAACTGGAAGCCTCTCTCCGATGAGGACGGAAAATACTCCATCGGCGTCGGCATGGCGGTGGGCGCCCACGGCTGCGGCTGCTTCGGCGCACACCGGGATCAGGCCTGCGTCATGCTCAAGATGAACGAGGACGGGACCTGCACCTACTTCACCGGCACTCACGACATGGGCAACGGCTCGGTCACGGCCCAGACCCAGGTGGTCTCCAACACCCTCCAGATCCCCCTGGAGTCCATCACCACCATGGAGGCCGATACCGATGCCTGTCCCTGGCAGCTGGGCGACTACTCCAGCCACGGCATCTTCGTGGTGGCCAGCGCCGCCAAGAAGTGCGCCGAGTCGGTGGGCCGTGAGCTGGTGAAGGAGGCCGCCCTTCTCCTGGAGGAGAAGGAGGAGGACCTGGAGCTGGTCCCCGGCGGAATCCACTCCAAGGCCACGGACAAGACGGTCTCGCTCAGCGACGTGGTGGTCTATGCCCAGGATAAGTCCAAGCGGGAGATCATCTGCTCCGAGACCTATCCCATGCCCAACGGTCCCACCGCCTACGGCGCCCACTTCGCCCGGGTCAAGGTGGAGAAGGCCACGGGCAAGGTGACCGTCACCGACTATGTGGCCGTCCACGATGTGGGCAAGGTCATCAACCGCATGGGCATTGAGGGCCAGCTCCACGGCGGCATCCAGATGGGCCTGGGCTACGCCCTGTGCGAGGGACTCAAGTATGACGAGAACGGCCGCAACGTGTACAACAATTTCCGCAAGTACAAGATGTTCACCGCCGACCAGATGCCCAGCATCCAGGTGGACTTCATTGAGGCCTATGAGCCCAACGGCCCCTATGGTGCCAAGAGCATCGGCGAGGCTGCCGTGGTGCCCTCCAATCCGGCGGTGCTCAACGCGGTGTGCGACGCCCTGGGGAAGGAAATTTACAGCTCTCCCTACCGGGATTGGGAAGAGAACTGAGAAGGGGGATCGTTTATGAGCAACAACCGCAGGGATGTCCTGGCCAAGGTCACCGGCAAGGCCATCTATGCCAATGATATCCAGATGCCGGGTATGGTCTTCTGTAAGGTCGTGCGCTCCACCATCGCCAGCGGGCGCATTCGCTCCATCGACACGGCCCGGGCCGAGCAGGTCCCCGGCGTGCTCCGGGTGTTCACCGCCAAGGACATCCCCGGCATCCCCAACCAGCCCTGTGACCGGCCCGTCATCTGCGGCGACCGGGTGCGCTATATCGGCGACGCGGTGGCCCTCATCGCCGCCGAGACCCGGGAGCAGGCCGAGGAGGCCGCCGCCCTGGTGCAGGTGGAGTATGAGGAGCTCCCCGCCAATTTCGATCCCCTCCGCGCCCTGGATGAGGACGCCCCTTTGATCCACGAGGGCGGAAACACCATCTGCCGCTGGAAGACCCAGCGGGGCGATGTGGAGGAGGCCTTCCAGCACTGCGACCACATTCTGGAGCGGGACTATGTGACCTCCCGGGTCCAGCATGTCTGCATCGAGACCGAGGCGGCCGTGGCCTACACCGATCCGGTGACCAACGAGGTCATCGTCCGCTGCCCGGTCAACAGCCCCTTTGTCATCCGCAAGACGGTGGCCGAGACCTTGGGCGTGCCCTACACCCAGGTGCGGGTGATCCTGGCCACCATCGGCGCCTCCTTCGGCGGCAAGAACTACGACATCGCCATGGCCTCCAGCCGGGCGGCGCTGGTGAGCACCCTGCTGGGCCGGCCCTGTAAGGTGTGGCTCACCCGGGAGGAGTCCATCCTGGAGGGGACCAAGCGCCATCCCATCCACGCCCATTACAAGGTGGGCTTCAATGACGACGGCAAGCTCCAGGCCATGCAGGTCCGGCTGGTGCTGGACGGCGGAGCCTACAAGAGCAAGACCTTCCCGGTCACCACCCGTATGGCCATCGAGGCGGCGGGTCCCTATATCGTGCCCAACATCGACACGATCTCCACCAGCGTCTACACCAACAACGTCTACTCCGACGCCCTGCGTGGCTTCGGTTCGCCCCAGGTGGACTTCTGCTCCGAGTCCCTCATGGACGAGATCGCCAAGGAGCTGCACATGGACCCGGTGGAGCTGCGCAAGAAGAACATGCTCTATGAGGGATGCACCTCCACCACCGGCCAGCACATGACCAACGTGACCCTGGACCAGTGCTATGAGGCCCTGGACAAAGCGGCTCAGATCCAGGAGCGGCGGGCGCGCATCGCCGCCTACAATGCCAGCCACACCGGCACGAAAAAGGGCCTGGGGATCGCCTTCCTGCACCGGGGCGAGTCCTTCGGCGCGGCCGGTCAGGGCATCGACACCGCCAGCGGCATGATCGCCCTCCAGCCCGACGGGAGCGTCACCGTGGCCTCCTCCATCGCCGAGGTGGGCCAGGGCGGCCCCAATATGCTGGTGAGCGTGGTCCATGAGACCCTGGGCGTGGCCCGGGAGAAGATCCACGTCACCCCGGTGGATACCGGCTATCTCACCGACGCCGGTCCTACGGTGGCCACCCGCGGCACCGTGTTCTCCGGCGGCGCGGTGTGGAAGGCCTGCCTCAGCGTGCGGGAGAAGCTGACCGGCTACGCCGAGAAGCGCCTGGGCACCCGGGATGTGGTCTTTGCCGAGGAGAAGATCACCGACGCCAAAAATCCGGACAACTCGGTGGCCCTTCTGGAGGTCATCGGGGATGCCTTCAATAACTCCGATCACCTCAACTCCCTGGGCTACTTTGCCGCCCCTCCCTTCAACTACGACCGGAGCACCGGCGTGGGCGACGCCTATTGGTCCTGGGTCTACGGCGCGGCAGCGGCCGAGGTCACGGTGGACCTGAAGACGGGCGCCGTGTCGGTGGACGACTACTTTGCCGTCCACGACGTGGGCCATGCACTGGATATGGAGGAAGTCAAGGGACAGATCCGGGGCGGCGTGGCCATGGGCATCGGCTATGCCCTCACCGAAGAGGTGGACCTCAAGGAGGGCCGCATCCGGAACCTGAACCTGGAGAACTACATCGTGCCCACGGCGCTGGATGTGCCGGACCAGATCCACGCCATCGCCCTGGAGATCCCCAGTGAGATCGGCCCTCTGGGGGCCAAGGGCCTGGGCGAGCCGGCCACCTGCAACGTGGCCCCCGCCATCATCAATGCCATCGACGACGCCTGCGGAAAGCGGATTCGGGAACTGCCTGCCAATCTGGAGCGCATTGTCCTGGGTCATTCCATGAGCAAATAAGCGGCGCCGTGAAGTGAAACATATGGAAAGGAAATGATCGGTATGAACACCCTCTTCCGCAATCCCTGGATCGTGACGATGAACGACGACTTTGAGATGATCCGCAACGGATACGTCTACGTCGTGGAGGATAAGATCAGTGAGGTGGGCTCCGACCCGATGCGTATGGCGCAGCTGAGCCTGGAGGCCGATTCGGTCATCGACGCGGCCGACAAGATCCTGATGCCCGGTATGGTGAGCGCCCACACCCATCTCTTCCAGACCTTCATGCGGGGCCTGGCCGACGACCTGGAGCTCTATCCCTGGCTGTCCACCCAGGTGTGGCCCTTCTCGGAGCTGATGACTGAGGAGGACTTCTACTACGCGGGCCTCATCGGCTGTCTGGAGAATCTGAAGACGGGCGCCACCAGCTGCATCGACCAGCACTATATCTTCACCTCCCTGAACAACGGGGACCACATCTTTGAGGCCATGCGGGACTCCGGTATCCGCGGCAATATGTGCCGGTGCTTCGCCAACATCGTCTACTATGAGAAGTTCCGGGAGAAGGACCAGGACCGCATCCTGGACGACATCAAGCGCCTGCACAGCCAGTGGGCGGGCACCGAGAATGGCCGCCTCTCCCTGAGTGTAGGCCCCCTGAATCCCTGGGGCGTCTCCCCCGACCTGTTCCAGAAGAGCAAGCAGCTCTCCAAGGACCTGGGCGTCAAGTTCCAGGTCCACACGGCGGAGGACCAGGACGTGGTGACCAAGACGGCCGCCATGTACGACGGCATGCGCAACCTGGAGTTCTTCGACTCCCTGGGCATCCTGGATGAGGACACCCAGCTGGCCCACGCCATCTGGCTGGACGACCACGAGATGGAGATCCTGGAGAAGCGCCGCTGCCAGCCCATCCACTGCCCTGTGGCCAATGCCTATCTGGCCGACGGTGTGGCCCGGGTGCCCGAGATGCTGAAGATGGGTCTGCCCGTGGCCCTGGGTACCGATGGGCCGGGCAGCAACAACGCCCAGGATATGCTGGGCACCCTGAAGTACACCGCGCTGATGCACAAGAACCACAACCTGAATGCCCACATCATCTCGAACAAGGACGTGCTCACCATGGCCACCCGCAACGGCGCCGTGGCCATGGGCATGGACGGCCAGATGGGCCAGATCGTCCCGGGCATGAAGGCCGACATCATCCTGGTGGACTGGAAGAAGCCCCACATCGCCCCGGTCCACCATCCCGAGTCCGCCCTGGTGAACAACGCCAACGGCAACGACGTGGACACCGTCATGGTCAACGGCGAGATCGTGGTGCGCAACAAGAAGTCCACCAAGATCGACGAGATTGCCCTGATCGACGAGTGTCAGAAGCGCATCGAGTACATCAAATCCAAGATGTAAGTTTGTAAAGTTACAGAGAAAGGCCCCGTTTCGCCGGATTCCGGCGAAACGGGGCTTAAAATGTAACGGAAAGCGCTGCGAGAAGGGAAAAACGTTGACAGTCCGGGGGAAAAAGGGTATGCTAGGTGTAAAAGGCTCTGTATGGAGGACATGGAAACAGGAAGACCCCGACAGAGCGTGGGAGGAACAGAGATGGATCTGAACACAATGGCACAGACACTGGGCCTGGATTTGACGGGAACACTGGCGCGCTTTGGCGGAAGCGAGGCGCTGCTGGTGCGGTTTTTAAAGAAATTTCCCCAGGACGGAAGCTTTGCGGCCCTCTGCGCCGCGGTGGAGCAGGGGGATATGCAGGGGGTGGAGCACGCCGCTCACACCCTGAAGGGAGTCGCGGCCAATCTGGGCCTGGAGCGGCTGAAGGAGCACAGTGACGCCCTTGTGGCGGCGGTGCGCAAGGGGGAGACAGAGGGCGTCCCCGCCCTCTTCGCCCAGGTGCGGGAGGACCATGCGGCCATCCTGTCCGCACTGGAGAAGCTGTAAAGTTGAGCCAAAACGAGGAGGAAGCCGTGATATGCAGGAGGAACGACAGACCATATTGATCGTCGATGACGTGGAACTCAACCGCGCCATTCTCCATATGGTCTTTGAAGAGGAATTTGAGATCCTGGAGGCGGAGAACGGTGCGGAGGCCCTCTCTGCCATCGACGCGCATCCCAGCGGCCTGGCGGCCGTGCTGCTGGATGTGGTCATGCCGGTCATGGACGGGTTTCAGGTTCTGGAGGAGCTGGGGAAGCGGGGACTGCTGGAGCAGCTGCCGGTCTTTCTCATCACGGCGGAGAACGATCCCAATGTACTCAAGCGGGGGTATGACCTGGGGGCGGTGGATATCATCGAGAAGCCCATTACCCCCTACTTCATCAAGCGGCGCATCGGAAATGTGATCCAGCTCAACAATCTGGTGCGCACCCAGGATGAGATGCTCCGGGAGCAGGCGGAGGAGATCCGCTCGCTCAACAGCTCCATTCTGGAGACCCTGGCCACCGCCATCGAGTTCCGGGACCAGGAGTCGGGAGAGCACGTCCTGCGCATCCGGGAACTGACCATGCTGCTGCTGCACGGGATGATGGAGCGCTATCCCCAGCGCTACCAATTTGACGAGGAGGAACTGCGCCTGATCGGAGACGCGGCGGTCATGCACGATCTGGGCAAGATCGCCATACCGGATCAGATCCTCAATAAGCCGGGCAAGCTGACACCGGAGGAGTTTGCCATCATGAAGACCCACACCACCCAGGGGTGCATCCTGCTGGACAGTGTGCCTCAGGTCCGCTCCAACCCGGTGTACGACTACGCCTACGACATCTGCCGCCATCACCATGAGCGGTGGAACGGCCGCGGGTATCCGGACGGTCTGGCCGGGGATGAGATCAGCATCTGGGCCCAGGTGGTGGCTCTGGCCGACGTCTATGACGCGCTGGTGAGCGAACGGGTCTATAAGAAGGCCTTCTCCCACGAAAAGGCCGTGGATATGATTTTGAACGGGGAGTGCGGGGTCTTCAACCCCGAGCTCATAGAGTGCCTGCGGGAGATGGCGGGCGAGATGCGCACCCGGTATCTCCAGGTCCGCAAGGACGGGAAGTCCTGATTGTTTTCCATACTGCGCTGCTGCGCCGGTCTCAGAGCGAGGCCGGCGCAGTTTTTTTGTGCTCAGAGTGTGTTTTCCGGCCGGGGCGCGGAGCGGTGGGCGGCGCTGCGGAAGAGGCGCAGGAGCCAGGGGCGGAAGCGCCGGCACAGAAAGGTGAGCCCCAGCAGGACCAGTGCGGTGGGCGGGGCCAGCAGGCCCAGGAGGTTCCAGCCGTCCCGGGTGAGGGGCGTGAGCTGGAACCAGGGGAAGAAGAGGAGGACGGCCCCTGCAAAGGCGGCCAGGATCAGGCCCAGCACCAGCCCCCGGTAGGGGGTGAAGGGCCGGCACAGGAGCACCAGGACCAGAAAACCGTTCAGACTGAGGAGCAGGGTGCAGACCGTGGAGATCTGCTCCATGGGCAGCGCCATGGCGCTGCCCGCCCAGACGCAGGCGAAGATGGCGCACACGTCGGCCAGTCCGCCGGGCAGGGCGTTGACAAAGACGCTGCGCAAGAAGTGGCCCCGGATGCGCTCGTAGGAGGGCTCAAAGGTCAGCAGGAAGGAGGGCACGCCGATGAGCAGGCCGCTCACCAGGCTGACCTGGGCCGGGCGGAGGGGGTAGAGCAGCGGGAGAACCAGCAGGATGGCCGAGGCCAGGAAGGAGAAGATGTTCTTGACCAGAAAGAGGGAGGCCGAGCGGGCGATGTTGTTGATGACCCGGCGGCCCTCCCGCACCACCTGGGGCAGAGCGGAGAAGTTGGAGTCCAGCAGCACCAGATGGGAGACCTGCTGGGCCGCGTCGCTGCCCGCCGCCATGGCGATGCTGCAATCGGCGTCCTTGAGGGCCAGCACATCGTTGACCCCGTCCCCCAGCATGGCCACCGCGTGGCCCCGCCGCTGGAGGGCGTGGAGGAGCTGCTGCTTCTGCTGGGGGGTGACCCGGCCGAAGACGGTGTACTGCTCCGCCAGGAGTTCCAGATCGGCGTCGGGGGGCAGGGCGGAGAGGTCCAGCCAGCGCTCGGCGCCGCTTACCCCGGCACGCTGGGCGATGTGGGCCACCGAGGCGGCATGATCCCCCGAGATGACCTTGACGGTCACCCCCTGCTCCCGGAAATAGGCCAGGGTCTCGGCGGCGTCCGGGCGGAGCTGGTCGGAGAGGAAGAGGAAGGCCAGCGGCTCCGGTCGGGCGGTGAGCTTGTCCCCCGCCAGGACCTGGCGTCCCCGGGCCAGCAGGAGCACACGCTGCCCGGCGGCGGCCGCCTCCTCCAAACCGGGGGCGTACCGGGCCCAGTCGGGCCCCAGCAGGCCCTCCGGGGCGCCCAGCAGATAGCTCTCTTCCTCCGGGAGGACGAGGGCGCTCCACTTGCGCTCGGAGGAGAAGAAGACCTCCCGCACCGGGGACCAGGGGACCTCCGGCGGGGCAAAGCGGGCCTTGAGGGCCTGGGCCGTGGCGTTGTCACTGGCCGAAGCATGGACGAAGGCCCCCAGCAGTTCTTCAGCCCGGTGGGCCGGGATGGAGAGGGGGAGGAGCCGGGAGACCTCCATCTTCCCCTGGGTCAGGGTCCCGGTCTTGTCCAGACAGAGAACGTCCACACGGGCCAGATGCTCGATGCAGGAGAGCTCATGGACCAGGGTGCGGCGGCGGGCCAGATTGGCCACGCTCACCGCCAGGGCCACGCTGACCAGGAGATAGAGCCCCTCGGGGATCATCCCCACCATGGCGGCCACCGTGGAGCTGACCGCGTAGGGGAGGGAGGTGTGGAGGAGCACATACTGCTTGTAGAAGAGCACGGTGCCCAGGGGGACGATGGCCACCCCGATGAAGCGGAGCAGCCGGTCCAGGGAGCGCATCATTTCCGAGCGGCTGGTACGCCGGCCCTTGGCGGCCCGGGCGATCCCGGCGGCATAGGAGTCGCCGCCCACCTTCTCCAAACGGGCGGAACACCGGCCCGAGGCCAGAAAGCTGCCCGAGAGCAGAGGATCGCCCGGGCGCTTGAGAACGGGGTCGGACTCGCCGGTGAGGAGGGACTCGTTGACCTCGGCGCAGCCCTCTTTCAAAACGGCGTCGGCGCAGATCTGGTCTCCGGCGGAGAGCAGGATGATGTCGTCCAGCACCAGCTCCTCCGTGGGGAGGGTAAGGCGCTTTCCGTCCCGCACCACGGTGGCCGTGGGGGCGGAGAGCAGGGCGATGCGGTCCAGGGTGCGCTTGACCCGCAGCTCCTGCACGATGCCGATGAGGACGTTGCACACCACGATGCCCAGAAAGAGCATGTCCCGGTAGGCCCCCACCGCGAAGAGGCACAGGGCCAGGGCCACAAAGAGCGCGTTGAAAAAGGTGCACAGGTTGTCCCGGATGATCTGGCTGACCGGCTTGGGCAGCTGATTGGGGTCCCGGTTGGACCATCCGGCGGCGGCGCGCACAGCGGCCTCCCGGGTGGTGAGGCCCTGGGCAGGGGCGGGGTCCAGCCGGGGGACCGGCGTGCGCTGAGGCGCTTTGGCGCGGGGCTTCATAGGCATCGTCCTCTCGTTGGGATCTTTTGCTAAGGAAAGTGTACCAGCTTTGTATGAAGAGTCAATGAGTCTTTTCTTACGATTTTTTAAAAAAGCGGGCAAAAACCGCAAAAGATGCAAAAAATCCCCCCTGCCCGTAGGCAGGGGGGAAAACATTTGCGGATGCGGAGGGGAAATTACTCCTCCAGACGCTCCAGATCCTTCAGGTAGTCGGTCTCACAGCAGAACTGCTTTTCGGCCTTCTTGGCATACTTCTTCACGGCGGCGGCCGACTTGTCGATGGGCTGCATGGAGCCCGCACCCGCCACACAGCCGCCGGGGCAGGCCATGCCCTCCAGCAGGTAGCCGTTGTACTTACCGGCCTTGGCCATGACCATCATCTTGCGGCAGTCCTCCAGACCCTGGGCGCTGGCCACCTTGATCTCGCCGTGCTCGGGGTACATCTTCTTGATGCAGTTGACCACGGCCTGGGCCACGCCGCCGCTGACGGCAAAGTTACGGCCATCGGCGCTGGACTCGGAGAGGAACTCCTCCTCCTCGATGTTCTGGATGTCGATGTTCCGGGCGTTGAAGAGGCCCATCATCTCCTCAAAGGTGAGGACGAAATCGATGTCGCTGCGGATGCTCTTGCGCATGGCCTCCAGCTTCTTGGCGGCACAGGGACCGATGAAGGCCACCTGGGCGTTGGGGTGCTTCATCTTGATGAGGCGGCCGGTGAGCACCATGGGCGTGAGGGCCATGGAGACGCAGTGGGCAAGCTCCGGGAACTGCTTCTTGGCCATGACGGACCAGGCGGGGCAGCAGGAGGTGGCCATGAAGGGGAGATTCTCAGGCACGTTCTTGATGAAGTCCTCGGCCTCCTCGGCGGCGCACAGGTCGGCGCCCACGGCCACCTCGATGACGTCGGTAAAGCCCAGCTGCTTCATGGCGGCGCGGAGCTTCTCCGGGGTGACGTTGGGGCCGAACTGGTCCACGAAAGCGGGGGCCACGGCGGCATAGACATGGGAGCCGCCCTTCATAGCGGTGATGAGCTGGAAGATCTGGCTCTTGTCGGCGATGGCGCCGAAGGGGCAGTTGACCAGGCACATGCCGCAGGAGACGCACTTGTCATAGTCGATCTCGGCCCGGCCGTACTCGTCGGAGCCGATGGCCTTCACACCGCAGGCGGCGGCACAGGGGCGCTCCTGCTTGATGATGGCGTTGTAGGGGCAGGCGTCCACACAGCGGCCGCACTTGATGCACTTGTCCTGGTCCACCACCGACTTGCCGCCCACGATGTGGATGGCGTCCTTGGGACAGACCAGAGTACAGGGGTGGGCCAGACAGCCCTGGCACCCCTCCGTGGAGATGACCTGCTTTTCCGGGCAGGCATGGCAGGCGAATTTGATGATGTTGATGAGGGGAGGCTCATAGTAGGTCTCGGGCCGGGTGCTGTCCTCAATGCCCTTGGAGATGGGGGCCGACTCCGCCGCGGAGCGCACGGGCAGTCCCATGGCCAGACGCAGACGCTCGCCTACGATGGCGCGCTCCAGGAAGATGCTCTCCCGGTACTGGGCCTGCTCGCCGGGGAGGATCTCATAGGGAAGCTCCTCCAGCTTCCGGGCGTAGTCCCCGTCCTCGTAAGCCATACGGGCGATCTCGGTAAAAATACTGCGACGGATGTCGGTAATGGAGGTGTAAATTCCACGCATATCCAAAAAGTCCACCTTTCACTGCTTGCCTTGCAGCTGTCTCAATTCAAGTTCAGTTTTAAGTATAGCCGGAAACCAGTGGATTGGCAACGGAGACTGAGCAGTTTTGCAAAAATTTACAACATATAAACAAGAAAAAAGAAAAATAGATGGCAAAAAAGACGGAAATGAGAAGAATCTAAGGGGAAAAGATGTGACGGGAATGAACGGGTCGGTTCAAACAAACTAACCGGTCAGGGAAAAGGACACCCGGCGGTCGGGATCGGTCATGCGGACCACCAGCGCGGCGGTCTCGGCCCGGGTGATGACGCTGTTGGGGCGGAAGGAGCCGCTGGCATCCGACCCGGCAAAAATACCGGCCCGGTAGAGCTGATAGACGGCGGGGCCGTGGAGGTCGCTCTCGGCCAGATCGGGAATGCGCTCCACCGTGTTGATGGGGGGCAGGGCGCTCCCCGGCAGAGAGCGGGCCAGGAAGGTGGCAAATTCCGCCCGGGTGAGGGGGGCGCTCAGCTCCGCGGCGGAGAGATCCTGGGTCAGGATGCCCTGGGTACGGGCATAGTCCACATAGGGCTGATACCAGGGAGAGCCTGGGGAGATGGTCTCCCGGCCGTTGTGATGGCGGTCGTGGATGCGGCTGGCCAGGGCGATGCCCTCGGCCCGGGTGAGGGTGCGCAGGGGGGAGAAGGAGGTGCCGCCCGTCCCCTTCATGAGTCCGGCCTCATAGGCCGCGCATACGTCCTCATAGTACCAGCTGCCCGGCACCAGGTCGGTGAAGGGGTGGGAGGCATCCTCCCGCAGGGTGCGGGTAATGGCGGCGAGGAGGCTCTTGGCGGGGTCGGAGGTGTCCTGGGTGATCTCCCAGATCATGACACCCCCCAGCTCATCCCGGGCATACCGGGTCTTGGCCTGGATGGTGGACAGGCCGTTGTACCAGACCGTGCGGCCCTGGTAGGTCACCGAGTCGCTCAGGTGGGCGTTGGGGACGGCGGAGAGGATGTCCCGGTAGGCCGTCCCGCCGGGGCGGGCATAGAAGGGGAGGCCCAGGATCACCTTTTCGGCGGGCACCCCCCGGGTCTTGTGCCAGTAGTCCCCGGAATAGCGGGCGAACTGGTAGGTGGAGTGACGGGCGCCCTCGTCCCCGTCATAGGCCATGACATTGATCCAGTCCACGGCCTGGAGGACCGCGTCGGTGTGGGCGGCCGAGTCGGAGTAGACCGCGCCCTCCGGAGACACCCCGCAGAGCACGGCGCTGGTGAGGAGCTTCCCCTTGGCGTGGAGGCGCTGGGCCAGATCCAGCATGAGGGCCTCGTACTGCCGGTATGTACCGTCCTTGAGGCGGGGGTGTTCCCAGTCCATGTCCACGCCGTCAAAGCCGTACTGATCGCACATGGCGATGATGGCGTCGGCAAAGGCCTTACGCTTGGCCTCGGTGGCGGTGGCGGCGGCAAAAGTGGGTTCCAGGACCACGCCGTTGTAGCTCCAGCCGCCCACGGCCAGGAGGACCTTGACCCCCTTCTGGTGGGCGGTCTGGATGAGCTGCCGGGCCGCCTGGGCGTTTTCCAGGGGGCGCAGACCGCCCTCCGCGGTGGGGATGGCAAAGGCGTAGTTGAGATGGGTCACCTGGTCATAGGGGATCTGGGAGAAATAGCCGCTGCGCCAATAGGGGACATAGCCCACCACTTTTTTCTGGGAAGAGGTGCCGCCGGCGGCCTCCAGCCCGGGGGAGACCAGGGAGAACGCGGTGAACAAGGCGAGCAGCAGCGCCAGAAAGGAGAGGGCGCGTGTTGTTCGTCGGTGCATGATAAAATTCCTGCCTTTCTCAAGATTGCGTGTGGAAGATACCACAGAGAGCATGATACCATGGAGAACAGGGGCAATGCATTAGGAGAGTACAGGAAAAAAGGGTCCGCCGGGGAACAGTGACCTGTCCCGGCGGACCCTTTGCAGAGGTTGAACATTCAGTTGTCGTCGCTCCACAGGACCACGGTCCCGGCTGCGCGGGAGCGATTGAGATCGATGAGACGCTGGTTGGAGGAGCCGCGGAAACGCAGGGTAATGTCCTTCTTCTCCTCCACAAATTCCCCGTCCACCAGTACGTCGATGAGAGAGAGCATCTCGTCGGTGACCTCGCACCGGGCCCGGCTCTCGCCCAAAAGCTCGGTATCATAGACGTATCCGGAGAAGGCCCAGATATCCTTGTCCGGGAAGCGCGCCTTGACCCGGCGCAGGAAGGGGAGGAGGGCACGCTGATTGTCCGGCTCAAAGGGCTCTCCGCCCAGGAGGGTGAGCCCGTTCATATAGGAAGGGGAGAGGTCCTCCAGAATGGCGTCCTCCACCGCGGGGGTGAAGGGCTGGCCGTAGTGGAAGTCCTGGGCCTCCTCATTGAAGCAGCCCTTGCAGTGGTGGGTACAGCCGGAGACAAAGAGGGAGACCCGCACGCCGATGCCGTTGGCGATGTCCCGCCGTTTGATAGCGGCGTAGTTCATAGCGATCCGTCCTTTCCGGTGCCTTACAGGTGGAGCACTCGCTCCTTGATCTCCTGAGTGCGGCCCTGATTCCAGTACTGGGTGCCGATATAGCCGCAGGTGCGGCGGGCCACGTTCATCTTGTCCTGGTTGCGGTTGTGGCAGTGGGGGCACTCCCAGACCAGCTTGCCGTCCTCGTCGGTGACGATGCTGATCTCGCCGTCATAGCCGCAGACCTGGCAGTAGTCGCTCTTGGTGTTGAGCTCGGCATACATGATGTTGTCGTAGATGAACTGCATGAGCTGGAGCACGGCCTCCAGATTGTTCTGCATGTTGGGCACTTCCACATAGCTGATGGCGCCGCCGGGGGAGAGGGTCTGGAACTGGGCCTCAAAGGAGAGCTTCTGGAAGGCGTCGATCTCCTCCGTGACGTGGACATGGTAGCTGTTGGTGATATAGGCCTTGTCGGTCACGCCGGGGATGATGCCGAAGCGCTTCTGGAGGCACTTGGCAAAGCGGTAGGTGGTGGACTCCATGGGGGTGCCATAGAGGGAGAAGTCCATGTGCTCCTTGGCCTTCCAGCGGGCGGTGGCCTGGTTCATGTGCTCCATGACCGCCAGAGCGAAGGGGGTGGCCTCGGGATCGGTGTGGGACTTGCCGGTCATGTACTTGACGCACTCGTAGAGGCCGGCGTAGCCCAGGGAGATGGTGGAGTAGCCGTTGTAGAGGAGCTTGTCGATGGGCTCGCCCTTCTGCAGGCGGGCGATGGCGCCGTACTGCCACAGGATGGGGGCGGCGTCCGAGAGGGTGCCCTTGAGGCGGTTGTGGCGGCACATGAGGGCCCGGTAGCACAGGTCCAGGCGCTCGTCAAAGACCTTCCAGAAGGCGTCCATGTCCCCGCCGGAGGAGAGGGCCACGTCCACCAGGTTGATGGTGACCACGCCCTGGTTGAAGCGGCCGTAGTACTTGGGCTTGCCGGTCTCGGGGTCCACATAGGGGGTGAGGAAGGAGCGGCAGCCCATGCAGGTGTAGCAGTGGCCCTCGCCGTTCTGGTCCACCTTGTTCTGGAGCATGATCTTTTCCGAGATATAGTCGGGCACCAGGCGCTTGGCGGTGCACTTGGCGGCCAGCTTGGTCAGGTAGTAGTAGGGGGTGCCGGGACGGACGTTGTCCTCCTCCAGCACATAGATGAGCTTGGGGAAGGCGGGGGTGACCCAGACGCCCACCTCGTTCTTCACGCCCTGGTAGCGCTGATTGAGGGTCTCCTCGATGATGAGGGCCAGGTCCTTTTTCTCCTGCTCGTTCTTGGCCTCGCCCAGGTACATGAACACGGTGATGAAGGGGGCCTGTCCGTTGGTGGTCATCAGGGTGACCACCTGGTACTGGATGGTCTGCACGCCCCGGCGGATCTCCTCCCGCAGGCGCTTCTCCACGATCTTGTGGACCACGTCGGGGTCGGTGGAGCCGCCGCAGATGGCCAGATCGGCCAGCACTTCGGCCAGGATCTTCTTGCGGGAGACGTCCACGAAGGGGGCCAGGTGGGCCAGGGAGATGGACTGTCCGCCGTACTGGTTGGAGGCCACCTGGGCGATGATCTGGGTGGCGATGTTGCAGGCGGTGGAGAAGCTGTGGGGCTTTTCGATCATGGTGCCGGTGATGACGGTGCCGTTCTGAAGCATGTCCTCCAGGTTGACCAGATCGCAGTTGTGCATGTGCTGGGCGTAGTAGTCCATGTCGTGGAAGTGGATGATGCCGGCCTCATGGGCCTCCACGATCTCCCGGGGGAGGAGGTGACGCTTGGTGATATCCTTGGATACCTCGCCGGCCATGTAGTCCCGCTGGACCGAGTTGACGGTGGGGTTCTTGTTGGAGTTCTCCTGCTTGGCCTCCTCGTTGTTGCACTCGATGAGGGAGAGGATCTGATCGTCGGTGGTGTTTGCCGACCGGCGGAGATTGTGGTCATAGCGGTAACGGATGTAGTGCTTGGCCGTCTCGTAAGCGCCGTCCTTCATGAGCTCGGTCTCCACCATCTCCTGGACCTCTTCCACAGAGGGAGCCCGGCCCATCCGGAGGCAGTCGGCCTCGATTTTTTGCGCAATGGCCTCGATCTGCTCCTCGGTGAGTTCCGGAATGGTAGAGGCGGCCCGGCTGGCCTTGGTGACAGCGGCGACGATTTTCTCCCGGTCAAACAGGGCCTCGGCGCCGCTTCGCTTCATGATCTTCATATTTGCGCTCGCTCCTCTTACGTATCTATTTGGACCGCCCGCCGCCTCAGCGGCGGACATAGCGGCCCATGAAAAGAGGCAATCTCCCACACACAAGATCTTGGGGGGAGAATGCCCTCGAACTGGAAAACTGTGTACATTATATAGTGCCTGTTTTGAAAAAGCAACCCATATTTAGCGTTGGGAAGGAATCGAGGGGCGAGGCGCAGTCAATTTGCATGAAGGGGAGAAAAACCATGCCGCAGGAAGGGGTTGCGGTCTTATGACCGGGGAAATGACCCGTCGGTGGACCGGAAAAGAGATAGGCCCATGGATGGAAAAACAGCAAATCGACGGAAGTGAAAAAGAGGGTTGACACACGCCCCAAAACAGGGGGAGTAGACATAACCATATATAATGTGTCAAGCACCCCCAAAAATTTTATGAGAAAGGGAAAAAGAGCGGTTGACGCGGCGGGGCGAGAATGTTACTATATCAAATGTCAAATTCGCATATATAAAAACGATTCGTATATCGGAATTTTGTGAGAGATAAACGGATGCAGAGAGGAGAATGTATAATGCATCGCAGTGAGAAAATTCTGCGCGGAATCGACAACCAGTACTACAGAGCGACTTACAAGTCCATGGGCTTTACGACCGAAGATCTGAAGCGGCCCATCATCGGCATCGCCAATGCCTGGAGCGAGTGTGTGCCCGGACACTTCAATCTCCGGCAGGTGGCCCAGCGGGTCAAGGACGGCATTTACCGGGCCGGCGGTACGCCGGTGGAGTTCGGCGTGATCGGCGGCTGTGACGGTATGGCCCAGGGACACGACGGCATGCACTATATCCTGCCCTCCCGTGAGATCATTGCCAACTCGGTGGAGTCCATGGCCCAGATCAACCTCTTTGACGCCATCGTGCTGCTGGGCTCCTGCGACAAGATCGTGCCCGGCCTGCTGATGGCGGCCGCCCGTCTGGACATCCCCTGCATCCTGCTGCCCGGCGGACCCATGGAGGGC
Source organism: Clostridium sp. J1101437_171009_A5 (assembly GCF_015547905.1). Taxonomy (NCBI): domain Bacteria; kingdom Bacillati; phylum Bacillota; class Clostridia; order Eubacteriales; family Clostridiaceae; genus Clostridium; species Clostridium sp. J1101437_171009_A5. The sequence goes on along the minus strand of NZ_JADMVY010000012.1, from coordinate 26,838 downwards.
GGCATCGTGTTCGACGGCCGTCAGTCCGACCAGACCTCCAGCGCCGAGGCCTACGGCATGCTCTCGGCCAACAAGATCACCGAGGAGGAGTATAAGGTGCTGGAGGAGTGCTCCTGCCCCACCTGCGGCTCCTGCTCCTACCTGGGCACCGCCAACACCATGTGCTCCCTCTCCGAGGCTCTGGGCATGACCCTGCCCGACGGCGGTATCGTTCCTGCCTCCTCGGCTGCCCGTCTGGCCGTGGCGGAGGAGACCGGCATCAAGATCATGGAGCTGCTGGAGAAGGGCATCACCTCCCGGAAGATCATCACCAATGAGAGCATCCGCAACGCCATCAAGGTGTGCCTGGCCATGAGCGGCTCCACCAACGCGGTGATGCACCTGACCGCCATTGCCCACGAGGCTGAGCTGGACATCGACGTGCTGGAGGAGTTCGGCACCCTGTCCAAGACCACGCCCCAGGTGGCCAAGATCAACCCCGCCTCCAAGTACAACATGGTGGACTTCTACCGGGCCGGCGGCGTGGTGCGCCTGATGAGCGAGATGTCCTCCATCCTGGACACTGACCAGATGACGGTCAGCGGCAAGACCGTGGCCGAGAACATCGCCGGCCACCGCTACCTCTATCCGGTGGACCGCCGGGTCATCCGCACTCTGGACGATCCCTTCGGCTACACCGGCGGCGTGGCCGTGCTGCGGGGCAACCTGGCCCCCGACACCGGCATCACCAAGCCCGGCGCCTTTGACAAGAGCCTGCATCACTTTGTGGGCGAGGCCATCTGCTTCGACTCCGAGGAGGAGGCCGAGGAGGCCATCATCGCCGGCAAGGTGCGGGAGGGCCACGTGGTGGTCATCCGCTACGAGGGCCCCAAGGGCGGCCCCGGCATGCGCGAGATGTTCAAGGCCATGAAGTACCTCTATGGCCGCGGCCTGGCTCTGACCACCGCGCTGATCACCGACGGCCGGTTCTCGGGCACCAACAACGGCTGCTTCGTGGGACACATCTCTCCCGAGGCGGCTGAGGGCGGCCCCATCGCCATCGTGCAGGACGGCGACAAGATCGAGATCGACGTGGACAACAGCAGCCTGAACCTGCTGGTCAGCGAGGAGGAGATCGCCGAGCGCCTCAAGCGCTGGAAGCGTCCCGAGCCCAAGTTCAAGAAGGGCTATCTGGGCCTGTACTGCAAGCTGGCGGCCTCCGGCGCGAAGGGCGCTATCATGGATTACAGCCTGCTGTAAGACAAATCAGACCGAAATACACAGCCAAAAGGGCCGGAATGCGATCTGCATTCCGGCCCTCAGGCTGTCGATAAAGTGTATTTCTGCGATTTGTGCAGCAAGAGCCTCGCAGAGTTTCGCCGTCCGCAGACGGCGGAAGAGTGTCAAATCGTGTTTTCCGGCGGCATGTACGTCGGAAAACACACTTCTCAGGCCACAAGTGTGCGAGCGAAAGCGAGTGCGCGCAGCGGCCTGCACCCCCTCGAAAAAATGCTTGCATTTTTGAGAAGCATGTCGAAGTTTTTCGACATGCTGGAGGACCGGAATGCGATCTGCATTCCGGCCCTTTTTTGCACTTCATATCAGGGAATGTGGATATTCACGCCGTTGACCTCCACGCCCTCGTCGGCGCGGATGAGGATGTACTTGACGCCGTTGATGACCCGGGTCTCCACCAGATCGCCCCGCTCCGGGTTGACCCGGATGGTGACGTTGGGGGTGCGCACCTCAAAGCGCTTGGGGTCCACCAGGTTCTGGGGGGGCAGCTGGGTGTCCGAGCCGAAATGGGTGTCGAACTTGGTGTCGAAGAGGGCCATCTGGGTCTCGTTGACGCCGCAGGAGCCGAGTATCTGCTTGACCATGTCCTTGGTCATGACCAGAGGCTCCTCCTCCTTGTTGAGCTTGTGGGCCTCGATGAGGTCCCGGATCTGCTCATGGACGGCCTGGACCGCATCAAAGCTGCAATCGTCCTCCAGGGTCTCCTCCAGAATGCTCTGGAAGGCCTCCTTCTGCTCGTCGGCGGGCATGGGGAGGGTGCGGGAGAACACGGCCTCCACGAACGAGGCGTGGTTCTCGGCGCTGTTGCGGGTGTAGTAGAGGGTGTTATAGAGGTTGGTGCTCCGGTCGTCAAAGGAGGGGAAGATGAAGCCCAGCTCCGGGGCCGAGACCAGCCAGTCGGAGGTGCGGTTGTGGAAGGCATTTTCCGCCACATAGTAGCTCAGGGCGGGCTTGGTCAGCTTGATGGGGCAGACGCTGCACAGAATGTAGGAAAAGACCTCGGAGGAGGCGTCGGCCTGGGTATCCCCGTCCTTGGAGCGGTAGGGGACATCGTAGGTGTCGTGGGCCAACAGGATGAGATAATTTCCCTCCAGCGCGGCGGACTGAATGACCTTCTGGAAGAAGGTGTCCACCGCCTCCTCATCCTTCAGGGAGGAGTCACGCAGAGCCATGAGCAGACGGTGCTCCTCACTGCTGACCACCTGCTGGGTGTCAAAGGCCAGATCGATCAGATTTTTGCCCAGGCTTCCGCTGAGGGTGCGCTTGAGGATGGAGAGAAAGGTGTCGGTCTCCTCCTCGGACATCATGGCGAGAGACTGGTCGAAGCGGGCGACGATCTCCTGATTTTCATTCACATAGCAGCCGCGGATATGGGTGATATTGCTCTTGTCCTTGCGAAAGCGGCGGCGGATTTCAGCAACTTCTTTTTCGTTCATAGGGAACCTTCCTTCTATCTATCATCGGTCAATGGAATGCGGCAGAGAAGGTAAGAGGACAGTGTCACAGAACATGAAACATCCCCACCTCGTGGGAGAGGTGAGGGGGTAGGGCCGGCTTGTGCGGCGGTTTCTCATGCGCAGATGGAGTGCTTCAGACCTTCGTGATTCCGGACCGATCCGGGTCCTCCCGGATCGGTCCTATCATTTTACCATATGGGAGCGGACTTTTGCATCATCAAATTTTACACTGCGCCTCCTCCGGGCAGGGCAGCACCAGGAGAAAGCGGCTTCCACCGCCCTGGACCGCCTCCGCCCGCACGCTGCCGCTGTGGAGCTCCGCAATGGCCCGCACCAGGGAGAGGCCCAGCCCGGCCCCGACCAGCTGCCGGGAGCGGGATTTGTCCACCCGGAAAAAGGGCTCAAAGATCTGCTCCCGGAACTCCGGAGGGATTCCAGGGCCCTCGTCGCAGACCTCCACCTGGGCATATGCTCCCGCGCGCGTGGCCCGGACGGTCACGGTCCCGCCGGGACGGTTGTATTTGACGGCGTTTTCCATGAGATTGAAGAGGGCGCGCTCCAGCAGGATGGCATTTCCCAATACCGTTACAGGTTCGCGCTCCAGTTGGATGGCAATGTTCTGCGCCCGGGCCGCCTCCTCCAGGGTCCCGGCCACCTGGGTGAGCAGCTGGGAGAGATCCACGCGCGCGCCGCGCTCCAGATCGTCCAAGTTGGTGAGGGAGAGAAGGTCGTTCACCAGAGCGGAGAGCCGCTCCGTCTGCTCCTCCAGTACGTCCAGCAGCGCGGCCGTCTCGGGCGTGGTGCACAGCCCCTTCTTCCGGAAGAGGGCCATGCGGGTCTTGAGCACAGCCAGGGGCGTGCGCAGCTCATGGGCGGCACACTGGGCAAACTGCTTTTGCTGCTGGAAGGCCCGGCTGAGGTTTTGGGACATCTGGTTGAAGGAAACCGTCAGTCCGGCCACCTCGTCCCCGCTGGCGGGCACGGGAAGAGGGGTGTCCAGGTCGGAGGCGGTCCGGCTGCGGATCTGTTCGTCCAGCCGGCGCAGGGGGGCGAGTGCCTTCCCAGTGAGCCAGTAGACCATCAGGCAACTGCTCACCACGATGATCCCCATGGCGACCACGCTCTGCATCCGGAAGGTCTCCCGGGCGGGGCGGCTGACCGCCGCCATGGGGAGCTGGGAGAGCGCTCCCGTCTCGCATGCGCCGATCGCCTGGGCCGGCTGAAGGGGGGTGGCCTCAATGGCGTCGGCCATCTCATAGGCAGAGTAAGTATGGCTGACAGTCAGCAGCAGGCAGCACACGGCCAGCAGCACGCCGCAGACCAGCGTCACCCGCAGACGCAGAGAGATCTTCCGGCTCAAGTCCTCACCTCCAGACGGTATCCCTGTCCGATCTTGGTCACGATGGGGTCATAGCCCAGGGCGGTGCGCAGCTTTTTCCGCAGGGAGGAGATGTGCATCCGCACCGCGTGGCTGAAGGGGTTGGAGTCGGCCTCCCAGATGTGCTCCAGGAGCTCCTCCTGGCTGACCGCCTGCCCCGCCCGGAGCATGAGATACTCCAGGATCCCAAACTCCTTGCGGGTCAGGGAGAGGGGGAGACCCTCGGCGGAGATTTCCCTCCGCTGGGTATCCAGCGTGAGTGGCCCCACCACGAGGGCCGTATCCCGGGAGGCAAAATCCCGGCGCAGCAGGGCGCGCACCCGGGCCTCCAGTTCCTCCAGGGCAAAGGGCTTGGTGAGGTAGTCGTCCGCCCCCAGGTCCAGTCCGGCCACCCGGTCGGCCAGGGTGCTCCGGGCGGACAGGATGAGCACCCGCAGCTCGGGCTTTTCCCTGCGGACCGCCCGCAGGATATCCAGCCCGTCCATGCCGGGCAGGTTCAGATCCAAAATCACCAGATCGTAGGACTCCACCAGAATGCGCTCCCAGGCCTCCAGACCGTCATAGCAGCGCTCCACGGTGTAGCGCTCCAGCTCCAGGTCCTCGGCAATGTCGTCGCACAGCTGGCGCTCGTCCTCTACCACGAAAATCTTCATCACAAAACTCCTGCTGTTTTTCTCCTATGGTAACACAGTCCCGGTCAAATCTGTGTCAAGAACTTGACAGGGATTTGACACGCTCTATGGTATCATGTCCGGCGTCAAATGAAAACACAGGAGGAATCCCCAATGAAACAAAACGCGATTCTGGCCGGCGCGCTGGCGCTGTGCCTGACCCTCTCCGCCTGCGGGAGCAAGGCCCCCAGCCCGGAGGAAGTGGAGGCGGCCATCCGCGACGGCTCGGTGACCATCGAGGACGCACTGGACAAGGGCTGGATCACCCAGGAGTGGGCGGACAGCTATCTGGAAGAGCGCTCGGTCCCTGCGGCGGACAAAATGGCCGTGAACAAGGTGGGCGCATTTGAGACGGAGACCCTGACCGGAGAGACCTACACCGGGGCGGATCTTCCGGACACCGCCTTTCTGGTCTTTCTGGACCCGGAGGACCCCGGAGCCGCGGACTTCTACACCGGACTGGTGGACGCGGTGGAGGATGTCCGCGCCGCGGGGGCGGACATCGTGGTGTGCAGCAAGGGGGACATGGACCACGAGCTGTTCCAGGACGCACCCTTCCCGGTGGTGGCCTACAACGAGTCCATGCAGGAGGCGCTGGCCCAGAATGACGAGATGGCCTCGGAGATCCCCTGTGTGGGCGTGTGGTATGTGAACGGCTCCCTGATCTCCGCCTGGACTTCCCAGGTGGAGGCGGAGGATCTGGCGGCCTCCGCGCCCAGCTTTGTCGCCATGGCCCAGGAGGACGACCCCTCCGGGGAGGATGGGATGGCCGCCGCTGCGATGGGATGAGAGGAGCGGGACGATGAAGAAGATCCCGGTCTGCCTTCTGTTGGCTGCGGGTGTCCTGATCGCTGCGGGCATCCTGCGCGGGGAAACGGCCACCGTCTGGAACAAGGGCATCAATCTGTGTCTGGAGTGTGTGGGCATTGGCTAAACAACGGAAAACAAGCGGACGGTGGAAGATCCAGGCGGCGGCAGCCCTGGCTTCCAACCCCTTTCTGCTCCATTTTTTCAGCGGGAAATTATACCGGGGGCGGCTGAAAAGCCTCTGTGTGCCCGGACTCAACTGCTACTCCTGCCCGGCGGCGGCGGGCTCCTGCCCCATTGGATCGCTGCAGGCGGTCATCGGCGCGCCGAAATACCAGGTGTCCTACTCTATATCATGGGAATCCTGCTCTTCTTCGGCGTCCTGCTGGGGCGGGCGGTGTGCGGGTTTCTGTGCCCCTTCGGGTGGTTTCAGGAGCTGCTCCATAAGATCCCCACGAAAAAGTTTGGGACCCGCCGGCTGCACTGGCTGACCTATCTGAAATACGGCATCCTGGTCCTCTTTGTGATCGTGCTGCCCATGACGGTGGTCAATGAGGTGGGACTGGCCGACCCATTTTTCTGCAAGTACATCTGCCCCGCCGGGATTCTGGAGGGGGGCATTCCCCTGGCACTGGCCAACGAGAGCATCCGGGCCAGCCTGGGGGCGCTGTTCACCTGGAAGAGCTGTATCCTCCTGGGTGTCATCCTGCTGGCCGTCTTTTTCTACCGGCCCTTCTGCAAGTGGATCTGTCCTCTGGGGGCCTTTTACGGCCTGTTTCACAAGGTCTCCCTCTACCGCCTGTCGGTGGATGGGGAGAAGTGTACTGCCTGCGGCGTGTGCAGCCGCGTGTGCGGCATGGATGTGGACGTGTTCCGCCATCCCAACCACGCCGAATGCATTCGGTGCGGGGACTGCATCCGGGCCTGCCCCCACCAGGCCATCCAGAGACAGGCCCCCTGGATCATGAACGAAAAAAGGAGCACAAACCATGGATAAAAGAATTGCTACCCTTCTGACCACGGCCCTGGTTCTGGGGCTGAGCGCCTGTTCCTCTTCCGACGAACTGGTCTCCAAGACGCCGTTTCCCACCTTCTCCGAGGTGGACACCGAGGGAAATGAGGTGACGAACGACATCTTTTCCGAGTACGACGCCACCATCGTCAACTTCTGGAACAACGGCTGCGGCACCTGCATCGAGGAGATGCCCGAGCTGGAGGAGTATTTCCAGGATTTTCAGGAGAAGAACATCAATCTCATCGGCGTGGCGTCCGATTCCGGCGAGAGTGAGGAGCAGCTGGAGACCGCCCGGAAGATTTTGAAGGAAAAAGGGGTCACCTACACTAATCTCTCCCCGGACCCAGACCAGGCGCTCTATACGGACTTCATCTCCCAGCTGGCGGGATACCCCACCACATACGTGATCGACAGCGAGGGCAATATCGTCGGCGCGCCCATCATCGGGAACGTAAAAGCCCAGGAGGACACCCTGAACGCCCGCCTGGAGCAGGCCATGGACGGCTGAGTCCCTGGCGGTCAGGCCGAAAAACCGGGTCATATCCGTCGTCTGGACTGGTATGACCCGGTTTCTATGCTATAATAATAGATCAGAGACAAGAGAAGGAAAACTGGAGGCGGGAGCAACATGGAGTTTATACCGGTCGATCTGGACACCTGGGCCCGAAAGGAGCACTTTGAGCACTACTTTCACCAGGTGCCCTGCACATACAGCATGACGACAAAGCTGGACATCACGCCGCTCATCGAGGCAAAGGAGCGGCTTTATCCGGCCATGCTCTACCGGATCGCAAAGGCGGTCAATCAGTATCAGGAGTTTCGCATGGACCTGGGGCCCGACGGGACGCTGGGATTTTATACGGAAATGCATCCCTGCTACACGATTTTCCACCGGGACAGCGAGACTTTTTCCAATCTGTGGACTGAATACACCGACGATTACGGGGCCTTCTGCCGGGCCTATCAGCAAGATCTGGAGCAGTTCGGAAGCTGTAAGGACATGATGGCAAAGCCGGACGTGCCGGTCAACACCTTCCCGGTCTCCATGGTCCCGTGGGAGAGCTTTGAGGGATTCAACCTGAACCTGCAAAACGGCTACCGCTACCTGCCCCCCATTTTTACCATGGGGAAATACCAGCGAGACGAGCGCGGCGTGTGGCTGCCGCTGTCCATTCAGGTAAATCACGCGGTCTGCGACGGCTTCCACGTCTGCCGGTTCATCGCTGCGCTGCGGGAGATGATCTGAAGAGCTTCCACCCTGCGGTCAGACGGACGGAATTCCCCGCACGGAATGGAGAAAGAAATGGAGCGTGGTCATATGACGGAAAAAATCAGATGCAGCTGGGCCAATCCCAAGAATCCGCTCTATATCCGCTACCACGATGAGGAGTGGGGCATTCCCGTCCATGACGACCGGAGGCTGTTTGAAATGCTGGTCTTGGAGGGCTTTCAGGCGGGCCTCTCCTGGGAGTGCATCCTCAACAAGCGGGAGGCATTCCGCCGGGCCTTTGACGGCTTTGATCTGGAGAAGGTCTGTGAGTACGACGCGGAAAAGCTGGAGGCACTGAGGCAGGATCCCGGCATTGTCCGGAACAGGCTGAAGATCCGCGCCGCGGTAAAGAACGCCAGGATTTTTCGGGACATGCAGCGGGAGTGGGGGAGCTTTGATCGCTACCTCTGGCACTGGACGGAGGGGAAGAGCATCCGTGAGACCGGACAGGTCCGCTCCGAACTGTCCGACGCGGTGTCTGAGGATCTGAAGCGGCGGGGCATGAAGTTCGTGGGGAGCGTCATCATCTACTCCTATCTGCAGGCGGTGGGCGTGATCGACTCCCATGAGGAGACCTGCTTTTGCAGGCAGGGAAAGAGAGCATAACTTCGACCGCACCATATCGAGGAGGAACTATGAGACAGGACAATATCATCATCCGCCGGGAAACACCGGCGGACTACGCTGCCGTAGAACATCTCACCCGGGAGGCCTTCTGGAACGTATACCGCCCCGGCTGCCTGGAGCACTATGTGGTCCATGTGCTGCGCCGGGACCCGGACTTTGTGCCCGAGCTGGACCTGGTCATGGAGCGGGACGGAGTGCTCATCGGCCATGTGCTGTATATGCGCGCCAAAATTGTGGCCGATGACGGCCGGGAGATCCCCATGATGACCTTCGGGCCCATCAGCATCCGCCCGGACCTCCAGCGGCAGGGATTGGGCAAATATCTGCTGGACGAGTCCATGGAGCGGGCCAGGGAGTTGGGGGCGGGGGCCCTGTGCATCGAGGGCAACATCGACTTCTACGGCAAGTCCGGCTTTGTAGTGGCCGGGACCCGGGGCGTCCACTACCACGGGGAGCCGGAGCAGGAGATCGTCCCCTATGTCCTGCTCAGGGAGCTCCAGCCGGACTTTTTGAAGGGCATCACCGGGGTCTACCACACGCCGAAGGGCTACTATGTGGATGAGGCCGCGGCGGAGGAATTTGACCGGAACTTCCCGCCCAAGGAAAAATTAAGGCTGCCGGGACAGCTGTTTTGATCCGGGCGCATGTGAAGATCGGCCGCAGGAAAAACTGCGGCCGATGTTTCATATAGGGCGGATCGGAGTGCATGGAAAGGAACGATTCCGAAGACGGAAGGCGCCTCTGCCGCAGCCGCACAGCGCTGCCCGCTTCCCCAAAATCCCCCTTTCGAGGGAGTGACAAGGCCCCCCTTTTTTCCTATAATAAAAGATAGGAACGGGGTGAGCAAATGGATACGCTCTATTTTTCGCAAGATATCCAACAGAAACTTTCTCACATCTATCAAAGCAGTCTGACCATGATCGAAGCGCCTGCGGGCTATGGGAAAAGCACGGCGGTCCGCTGGGCCATGCGGGAGATTCCTCACGAGCAGGTCCACTGGTTCACAGCGGTGAGCTTTTTGCAGGACACCAGTCTGGACTGGTTTATCCGGCAGATCGGCACCCTGGACGCGGACGCAGGCGCCGCACTGCGGGGGCTTGGCTTTCTGAACCGCAGCAATGTCAGCGCCGCTGCGGACATCCTGGCCCGCCTTTCGGTCTCCTCACCCTGCTATCTCATTTTGGACAATTTTCAGCTGATCGGCGACAACTGGCCGTTGCCCCTTCTGCAGGCGATAGCGGACCGGCCCCGGGATGGCCTGCATGTGGTGCTGATCTCCCAGAACTTTAAAAAGCTGCGGGCCGTCTTTGAAAGCAGCTCCGGCGTCTCCCGGCTGAATTCCCGGGATTTTCTGCTGGGCAAGAAGGACATCCTGCAATATGCCCAGCAGCTGGGCCTGAACCTGACCCGGCAGCAGGCCGACATGGTCTACCGCAATACCGAGGGCTGGGCCGCCGCGGTGGCCCTCTATTTGAAGAGCTTACAGGACAATCCCGACAAGCTGCCGGAATTTCACGATATGGACGGGCTGCTCCACGAATTTTTCTGGCGGAAAGTCTCCTGCAAGGAGCAGGAGATGCTGCTGCGCGTGGCGGTGTATGACTGCATCCAGGAGGAACAGCTGCCGGACATTGCCCCCGGTCAGGAGGCGGCTTTGCAGAACCTCCTGGTGCGCACGCCTCTCATGCACCACGACATCCGGGCCAGAACCAGCTACCCCCACGAGCTGCTGCGGCATTTCCTGCTGGAGATGCTGGAATCCATGCCCCCGGACTTCCGCTGTCAGGTCTACGAGGCCGCGGGCACCATCTACCGCCGGACCGGGAACAACAAAAAGGCGGTGGAGTGCTTTTTCCAGGCGGGCAACGACGAACAGCTGCTCTCTTGTGAGCTGGTGGGTCTCCTGGGGGAGACCTTCGGCTCGATCAGCTACACCGCCCTGGCCCGCAGGGTGCTGCAGCGCTGTCCCCGGGAGACATTGGCCCAATACCCGCTCTCCATGCTGCGGCTGTGCCTGGCCCTGTTTGCAGGTACGGATTTCCGGGGCTTTGAAGCCGCGCTGGAGGAGAGCCGGGAGATCCTGGCGGAAAACGGCAGCCGGCAGCTCATGGGGGAGTGGTATCTCCTCTCCGCCTTCCGGGAGTTTCCCGACATCCCCCGCATGAAGGCATGTTACCAGGAGGCTGCCGCCTGGATGAGCGAGCCCTCCCGGCTCTTCAACCGGCGGGAGCCTTATCTGTTCGGCACCACCTCCATGTGGTATCTCTTTTACCGCACACCGGGGAAGATGATGGAGATGGCGGAGGAGCTGCGGGACATGCTGGAGGTCTACAATCCCCTCACCGGCAATCACGGGGCCGGGGCCTACGAGCTCTACCTGGGCGAGGCCCTCAGCGTCCAGGGGCGGTTTGACGAGTCGGACATCTACGCCCACCGGGCGGCGCTGCTGTCGGAACAGTGGCAGAACGCCACGGTGACCTACGGCGCGGCCCTGCTGCTGGGCATCAACGCCATCTACCAGTCGGACATGATCTCCCTGCAGAAGGCCATCGAATATCTGGAGACCAAGGCCCTGGCCTATCCCTTTTTGCAGCACACCGCCATCAACACCCAGATGGCGGAGACCGTCCGTACCTATCTGCTGGGCCTCATGATGGAGCCGGACCGCTCCGCCGCCTGGGCCAGAGGGGCGGCGGACATGCTGGGGGACCTCACCTTTACGAACTTCATGGCCAAGACCAACCGCATCACCGACCTGATTTTGAAGAAGGAGTACAAGCGGGCCATTGCCAGCGTAGAGGCCTCCCTCCAGCTGGACAGCCGTCTCATCTCCCTGTCCACGCGCAATTTCATGTGTGTGGGCCTATCCCTGTGTTATCTGTCCATGGGGGCGATCCCCCGGGCGGCGGAGTGGCTGGAGCAGTCGCTGTCCCTGGCGGAGCAGGACAAAAACTATACATTCCTGGCCTGCTTCCGAAAGTATCTCTCGGTTTTGTTTCTGCTTCCCTCCATCAAAAAGAAGCATGAGACCGCCATCGCGGAGATCAAAGCCATGGAGATCCACTATACCAGGGCGGAGGAGAGCCGGATCTTTGCCATGCTGGAGAAGTACCCGGATCAGATGACCGAACTCAGCGAGCGGGAGCGGGAAGTGGCCCGGCTGGCGGCGGAGGGCCTGCGCAACAAGGAGATCGCTAAGCGCCTCTTCATCTCGGAGGAGACCGTGAAGAGCCATATCCGCAGTATCTTCAACAAGACCAACATCGACCGCCGGAGCAAACTGGTGGATCTTTTGAAATAACTCCCCCCAAAATCCCCCTTTCGGGGGATGTGCGCAGCATAGGAACTCGGTATGATAAATACAGAGTTCCTATGCTGTTATTTTTGTGCGAAAGGAGGAGAGCTTATGGACGCCTCCGGCATCACTTTACAGGTACTTCCCAACTATCAGCTCAAGCTGAGTTTTCCCAACGGCAGCGAGGCGGTCATTGACATGAAGCAGCGGGTCCACGCCATCCGGTTTGGAAGGCTGTCGTCGCCGGAGCTGTTTAAAACCGCCCGGCTGGTGGACAGCGAGGTGGTCTGGGACAATGGGGCCTACTGCGTGCGTGCATCCATCAATGAGCTGCTGGATTCCATGCAGATGGACGGATAGAAGGAGGAATGTGTGTGAAGAAGAGAGTGTTGAGCCTGCTGCTGGCAGTCTGCATGACCCTGTCATTGCTGCCGGCCACGGCTTATGCCGCCGTAGGCGGCTTGTTGGGCAATCCGCCGGAACGGAATGAAAGCCTGCTCCAGCAGCTGGAGCAGTTCACCGGCGAGAGCTATGAGGAGGTCTATGACCTGCTCGACACCCTGGGTCTCCTGGACGAGGACGGCAATCTGGTCACCGACCGGACCATCGACCTGGACGGGGAGACCTATACCCTGGAGGAGATGGAGGCCCTGCTCAGCGATCCGGCCACCGATCTCACCCAGGTGGCCGAGGTGGACGGGGTGCCCATCGCCCTGAAGGACCTCAAGACCATCATCGCCATCGAGCGGCAGCTGCAGTATCTGCAGGAGAAGTATTTTACTGGGGCCACCTTCGAGGGGGAGACCCTGGAGAATCTCAACAGCCTGCTGGAGCAGCTCCAGGGCGAGGGCATGACCCTGACGGCCAACCGCGATCAGGTCGTCTTTGACACCAGCAACGTGCAGGTGAAGGACGACACCTATTACATCAGCACCCCCGACGTGACCATCCCGCAGGGCACCACCCTCTCGATCAAATTCAAGGTGGATTTTTCCAATGTGCTCAAGGCCATGGGATTCTGGGGCGAAGAGTCTGTGAGCAATATGTTTAACCGTGGGCTTGCCGTCTACCTGTCCGATCAGACCAGCAACCGTTATTCTCTGGGGAACAACAGCGGTGAAATCATTTACTTTTTTACCCCAGAGGAAATGTCACAGGTGGACGGAACAGAGTACACACTGACGACAGATGCATTCAGGAATGATTACACCGGGCCGCTGTATCTCTGCATTAGTGCGCCTGGGATCTCGGATTATGCGACAACATGGAAAAATTATCTTTCATTTGGTGAGATTTCCTTCGGGGATATCTGGCAGAATGTGTCCTTCTATGACGCCCAGGGCTTCTTCTTCCAGAACGGGAGCGGCCTGAGCGACTGCTGGAACGGCTACTTTTCCATCTCCAATCCGTTGCCGGCCATGCCAGGCTCTGCAAGCGCCTCCCAAGAGATGACCTCTTCTAACAAGATCGATTACGAGCTCGTTAGCCAAATAGGGTTTTCGCTGGCGTTGAGCACCGATCTCGAGGCACTGGAGCAGACGCTGACTTATCTCCAGCAGTGCCTTGACACGCTCGACTCCGACAGCGCGATACGCACCCACGTCACCGCCACCATCAAGCAGGAGAACACCGATGATTACCAAAATATCACCGGGGAACAGCACCGCACGCTGATCGTGCCGCTGAGCGTCCTTCTCGGCGCGAACCCCTACATCGACGCAAACAGTGTCAACGGTTTTCCGCTCAGCCTCCCCTCTGGCAGGGGGACGGCGGACATCTCCTACAATATCATCTCCACAACGATGTCCTCTTACCCCGCGGTCTATCCCCTGAATTTTCTTCTGAAATTAAGTATCTGCAAGGATGACACGGTACAATGGGATCAGATCAGCGACGGCGACTTTGACGAAACCTACGTTTACTATGTAAACGGCTATACCGCCACTACCACCAAGTCCAGTTTTGAACTGGTAAATGACGGCGAGGCCCCCATCCTCACCGTCTCCGCACCGCAGGGTACCTACCGGAGCGGCGATGTGATTCCCATTACCATTACTGCCGATGAGTTCATTCAGGCCACGAATGATACCCAAATCACCATCAACAATACTCCGTACACGCTGGAAGATCTCCACGGCTCCACCAGCGGCAAGTACATCACCTTCTTCTATGAGGTCAAGGAAATGGATGATGGTGTCCTTACCGTGGGCGTGGCCTCTAACTCCGGCATCACAGACTACTGGGGCAACGAGGCCAAAGAGGTGAATAACGTTACCGTCTCCGGCGTGACCCTGGATACCCCCATTCTGAAGAATGCCGTGGAGAACCTGGATGTCACCTATGATGAGAGCGGCAAGGCGCTGAATTTCGCCATCTCGGCCAAGCAGGGCGAATATCAGCAGATGTACAGCGAATATCTGACCGATCCCACCGGCCTGATGCGGCTGCTCGTCAGCGTGAACGGCGCCCCGGATCAGGAGCATACGGTTACCATGGAGGAGGGGGCCAATGACTCCTACACCTTCACCGCAAAGCCGTACCCCCTCACGCCCACAACGGTGGACCAGAACGTCACCGTCCAGCTCCAGGTAAAGAACGGAGAGAGCTGGGAGACCGTGCCCTGGGAGACAAAATCGGTCACCATCGCCAGGCGTGTGGATGTGGCCGATGTGGTCATCAGTGTGGTCGGCGCTGGGCCGGACTACAACTACACGATTGCCCTCAGCGACGAAGCCATCCCCAAGCTCCAGGCGCAGACCAGCCCGGAGGGGGCGGCCACCAGCGGCACCTGGCACAGCACAGACGAAACCGTTGCCACCATTACCAAGGAGGGCCAGATCGAGCTCCAGTCCAAAACCGGCAAAGTGAGCTTCTACTACGTGGCCGACAACGGTACGCCGGAGGATACAAAGGATGATAAGGAATCCAATCATTTGGAGTTTACCATCACCGCCGGCGACAAGCTGTATCTGGGCATCCCCCAGTATGCCCAGGAGTCCCTGCTCCAGAGCGGCAGCAGCGCCACGGTGAAGTGGAACACCAATGTCTTTGACCTCTATCCGGGACAGGATATCACCTTCACCGTCAAGCTCTTTGCGGGCACGCAGGCCACCGGCGAGCCCAGCAAGAGCTATGAGGTGAAGAGTACGGCCGGGGGAGAGCGGATCACCTCCTGTACTATCCCGGCCACAGACCTGCCGGTGACTTATCCCCAGAGCCAGTACACCGTGGAGGTCGGGATGGAGAGCCCCGAGAAACGCGCGGCCACCTCGTCCATTACGGTGCTCTCCCCGCCCACCCAGCTGCGCATCACCTCGGACAAGACCGACCTCACCGATGAAGAGACCGCCGCGCTCACCTGCACCATCTCGGGCAATCCGGATGCAAAGGGCACCCTGTCCGCCGCCCGTATGGCGGACGGTGCGTCGACGGCGGAAGAGGTCACCAGCCAGTGCCTGTCCGCCACATCGGTAGACGGGGGCAGCGGTACGGTGCGCTTTACACCGGCAGCGGTGGGCAGTGGCCTCTACGACACCTACACCATCACCTTTACCGAAAATGAGACCGGCAGCCCGAACTTTGCCCCCAGCTCCGACTCCATCGTGCTGCGGGTCTACCGCTCCGGCGCGCTGGAGATCCAGCCGGAAGGCCCGATCACCATGGATAACACCTCCAAGGTGAGCGGCAGCCTTCCCACGGACAGCAAAAGCATTCTGGAGCTGCGCCAGGAGCTGGGCCTCATCGAGTACGTGAGCATCAACGCGGATGCCTACAACTGGAGCAGCTTCCGGGACGGCATCCGGTGGGTCTCGGACCACCCGGAGGCCGTGGGCATCTACTACCGCCAGGGCGGTCTGTGGGACAACATTGCGGATCTGAGCTACGAGACCTATCTGCCCCGGACGCAGATGGCGCTCTCCGCCACCACGGACGGCTCCGCCACCATCACGGCCACCCACGCGGCCACCGGCATGAGCGACAGTGTGACCGTGAATGTGAACACCCTGCGGGACAAGTTCTACCTCTTCCAGGTCACGCCCGCGGTGACCACGGAGGTCACCTACACCAACGGCGCGGGCGAGAGCAAGACGGTCCAAACCAATGCGGACGGCCTTCTGGCCCTCTATGAGCCCAGCGGCATCCAGAGCGACGTGTATTTCCGCTCGGGCAGCGAGAAGGAGCCCAATCTGGGCACCATTCTCAACAGCGCTCTCTCCAGCGGGGAGCGGGACGCGGCCAAGCTGCAGCTCTATCCCCTGAACACCGTCACCCTCCGTCCCGCCGCCAAGGCGGAGCTGTACCTGGTGAACCCTGACGGCACACCCTTTGCCAACGAGACCGTCACCCTCCGGGGCGGCGTGTACCTGGGCGGCTACTACTGTGAAAGCGCCCAGATGGGACCCACCTCCGGCAGCCTGATCTCTGGGGCCACCGACGGCAAGTACACCACCGATCAAGACGGCAAGCTGACGGTGTATATGGACGCCACCCAGTTTGCGGCCGATGGCTATACCGGACAGCTGACCAACGCTGCGCTGGACTACTGGTTCGAGCTCAGTGACCTGGACAATAACAAATATTATCCCACTCTGGTGAACATCCAGGGCAGCATGTCCGCCGACCGCATCCTGCGCACCGGCAGTGCGGTGGTCACCCTGGAGGAGGTTCCCCAGGGCCAGGAGGAGCAGCCCTTCCTCACCGCCCAGACCATGGCCTACGGCAAGGAGAGCGGAACCGATCTGCAAATCCGGGATGTCATGGGCTCCACCGGCCGAGTGGGTCCCAACAGTACCTACAAGTATGCCGAGCTCACCAGCCGCTTTATGCTCTGGGGCGTGGAGGCGGAAAATGGCAAGGCCACGGTCTCCATGACCGGGGAAAACGGATTTGTACCCGAGGGACAGACCGTGGAGGACAGCACCTTCCCCTTCTCCTCCATCCCCATCGTCACCAACACCATGGTCCTGACCAAGAAGACCATGACGGAGTCCGGCTGGCTCAAGCCCGAGACGGCCGCCAAGCTCCGGGCCTGTGTGTACCAGAATGACCAGCTGCTCAAGGATGTGTCCATGCCCTTCCAGGTCATTGACCTGACCGATGTGAAGCTGGTCAACGAGGACGCCAAGGCGGTGGTGCTGGATATGCAGGGCAGCTTCCAGAACGGCCTGAACAGCAACAGCAGCCGCTTCACCTTTGGCAACAGCTCCATCAGCAGCGCCTTTAACGGGGATATCGCCTCGATGCTGCGCTCTGTGGCCAATTCCAGCAACCCCCTGTTCAAAGTACTCATCACCCCCACGGAGGACAGCACGGTCTTCAATGTGCTCATCTGGGGCGGCTATGACAGCCTGGAACTGGAGGACTTCGACTACGACCAGGACGGCCTGTCCATGAACTATGAGCTGCTGGACACCGAGCGGCAGGTGGGTGTGCCCAGCGTGGGCGACCTCAGCGATATGGCCCAGGGCAACTACCACCCCAGACAGGACCTGAGACAGAACTATCTGAAGACCACCAACTCCGGCCTGGACTTTGGCGCGCAGCTGACCGGCTGCTACGAGGGCCAGTTCTACTACGACACCGACCAGCACGCGTGGGCCTTCCGTGTGGTGAGCGGCGGCTTTACCGCTGGTGCGGGCGTGGGCTTTGAGGCCAACGTGAACTTCTTTGCCGGTCCGATCCCCATCACCGCCTCCTTCGGCGCGGGTCTGTCCCTCCAGCTGGACTACAAGGCCGCCACGGTCTACACCGACCAGGTGAAGGATACCTCCGGCTGGAGCGAAGAGGCCAAGGCCTCCGACTCCGTCAACGATTTCCTCACCACCCTGCGCATCAACGGCTATATCAGCGCCTTTGGCGGCGTGGGCTTTGATTACAGCATCGTGGCGCTGAAAATCGGCCTGTTCGGCAAGCTCACCGGCGACTCCACCAACCAGTTCCTCTCCCGGACCTATCTGACCAGCGGCCAGCAGCGCAACGGACAGGCCCTCGGCGTGGAAGGCGAGGTGGGCCTCAAAGTGGTGGTCAAGCTGCTCTTCATCTCCTATGACGGAGCGCTGGTCTCCGGCAAGGTCAATTACAACGAAAAATTCGGCGACTATCAGTACATCAACGACTACTGGAGCGGAAACGGCACCAGCACCACGTCTCTGGCGGGTACGCCCACCCTGCTCAGCCGCAGCTACCTGGAGGCCTACGCCAATGGGGAGCGCGCCTGGAATACCCCCGGCTTTGACAGCGATGCTACCGTGGTGCAGAGCGACGCCAACCCCGGCTCCGAGCCGGTGGTGAATGACGACGGCAGCCTCTCGGCCTACATCAGCGACGGCAACAGCGAGGACTTCTATGCCAGCCGCATCCGGGCCGGCAAGGTGGGCGATGAGGGCGCGGTCATCGACGACGACGGGGACGACACCAACAACGGCTTCGGCGACCTGTCCCCCTCGCTCTCCGGCACCAGCGGCTTTACCGTGGCCGCCTGGTCCCGTCTGAGCACCAATCTGGACAAAAACGCCGGCGATCCCATTTCCCCCGATGAGCAGAAGCAGCTGCTCAACAGCACCGAGATTATGGTGGCTGCTACCTCCGACGGCGGAAGCAGCTGGACCACCAAGCAGCTCACCGACAACGCCTCCCCCGACCTGGCGCCGGTGACGGCGGTGGGCGGCAGCCATGCTGTGGTCTTCTGGCGGAGCGTCTATGCCTCGGATGCAAATGATCTGACTTCTTTCGACACCAGAGACAGCATCTGCTTCAGCATCTATGACGGAAACGGCTGGAGCGACGCCAAGATGGCCTACAACGGGTCCCAGGGCGGCGTGGTCGGCCTGAAAACCGCCATGCTGGAGAACGGGACCTCCATCGTGGTCTTTACCCTGGATCGCGGGTCCAGTGACCCGGAGAATCAACCCATGGAGGGCTACGAGCTGGCCTACCGTGTGGTGGAGAAGGACGGCACCCTGGGCGATCTGGTGGTGCTCACCAACGATAAGGAGACCGACGCCAATCCCCAGGTGGCGGCGGCGGATGGCTCCTTTGTCCTGGGCTGGTACAGCACGCAGGACGGCGGCGACATCCGTCTGCAGGCTGTGGGCGCCGATGGGCAGCTCTACAACGGCAGCAGTGAAAACGCCATCCCGGCCAGCGTCAAGGCCATCTCCCAGGAGGAGAATCTGAACATCAACTCCAATTTCCAGTTCGCAAAAGAGAGCGGCCAGAGTGTCCACGGCCTGACCCTGGTGTGGGCCGAGACGGCATCCAACGCCAAGGGCGAGGCCGACCACAGCGTCCTCTATGGCACCCAGCTGTGCAAGAGCGGGGGAGAGGTGTATCTCTCCACGCCTCAGCCTCTGGTCACCCTGCCCAGCCGTACCCTGTCCAACTCCTTCAGCGCCTGGAAGGACAGCGACGGCAAGATCAGCGCCTACATCTTCGGCACTCAGTACAGTGAGTCGGCAACGGAAAACGTGGCCGGATATGCGGTGCCCGCCGACACCGATCAGCTGCTCACCGGCGGCGGCAGCCTGACGGCGGAGGCCGTGTCGGTGGACGCCATCTCGGTGGACTATGCAAATCTGCAGGTAAACGCCTTCACTCCGGTCGGGTTCACCCTTCGCAACACCGGCACCACCCCGCTTACCGGCCTGAAGGCGGAGGTGGGCGGATATGCCTCCGATGCCGTTGCCCTGAACCCCGGCGAGAGCGCCAGCGTGACGGTGCTGTACAAGACGGGCGCCGCCATCGCCAATCCCACCTATACCATCACTGCCGACGGCAGCGGACCGCTTGCCGGCGACACCCTCCACCTGGACTACAACGACGTGGGGATCTCCTCTATGGAGGTGGTCCGTGAGCATGAGGGCAAGCGCACCGTCCAGGTGACCCTGTACAACGATTCCGCAGCCCTGCTGGAGAACACGGGGCGCACGGTGGAGCTGAGCCTCTACACCGATTCCGAGTACACCAGCGCCGCTGCGGTCACCCTGGAGGGCAGCCAGGACGGCGTATCCGTATCCGGCAACACGGTCACCCTCCGCGGCGACGCCCTGCGGCGCATGGACCAGGGCAGCATGACCTTCCAGTTCACCTATGATCTGAAGGATTATGTGTGCAACACCTTGCAGCAGGAGGAGGTCCCCGCCAGCGGCGTGTACCTCTACGCCAAGGCGGAAGTGAAGGAAAACAGCCAGACCATGGCGGAGTATGCCACCGGCAATAACACCTCCGCGGTCCTGCTCACCGGCGCATATGCCCGCACCGGGGAAAAGACCACGCGGAACGTGACGCAGACCAATACCGACGTCACCACCGCTGTGGTGGAGCTGAAGAACAATTCGCTCCAGGATCAGACCACCGCGACTCTGGTGGCCTCCCTGCTGGACGAGGACGGCCAGGTGCTGGAGACCAAGACCACCGACATCCGCGGAACGCTGCTTGGCGAGACCGTGCAGACCAGCACGATCCCGTTCACCCGTCTGGGCAGCCGCGTGGTGGTCCACGCCGCGGCGGCGGGCGAGGACAGCCTCACCTTTGAGGGGCTGCCTGTGACCCGAGATGACTTCAAACCGGACGAAAACGGGGTGCTCACCTATGCCATCTCCGGGATCTCCGACTATGGTACCCTGGTCACCGCCATCTCCGGCAGCGGGGAGAAGGTCACCATCAACGGTACGGAATTCACCGGCAGCGGCAGCCAGTACATCCCTATTGGCGCAGGAGAAACGGTCATCACCGTGCATATCGGCAGCACCGCCTATGCCCTGCACATCACCAGCACACACACCAGCGGCGGGGGTGGGGGAAATCCCAGCTATAAGATCACGGTGGAATCCGGCGACCACGGAACCGTGACTGCCAGCCGGAGCATGGCCACCGCGGGCACGGCCATCACACTGACCCCCGCGCCGGAGGAAGGCTACCGGCTCGCCAGTCTGACCGCCACCGATCCGACCGGAAAGACGATCCCTCTCAACGGCAAGGGGGATGGCACGTACACCTTTACCATGCCGGCCGGTGCCGTTACCGTGAAGGCCTCTTTTGCGGAGATGACCTCGGACGGACTGCCCTTTGTGGATGTGCCCGCAGGGTCCTGGTATGAAGAGGGGGTACGCTATGTCTACGAGCATGGCCTGATGGCGGGCACCAGTGCCACCACCTTCAGCCCCGAGGTAACCACCTCGCGCAGCATGATTGCCACCATTCTGTGGAGAGTGGAAGGCAGTCCTGTGGTGAATTATGCCATGACATTCGATGATGTGGACCAGGGCTCCTGGTATGGCGAGGCGGTCCGATGGGCCGCCAGCGAGGGGATCGTCGCCGGATACGGAGACAACAAATTTGGTCCGGACGATCCGATCACCCGCGAGCAGATGGCCGCTATGCTGTATCGCTACGCGCAGTATAAGGGCTATGATGTGAGCGTGGGAGAGAGCACCAATCTCCTCTCCTATGCGGACGTTGCGGAGCTGGGTGAGTATGCCGTTCCCGCGATGCAGTGGGCGGTTGGTTCCGGCATCATCAACGGGACCGGGAAAGCGATGCTCAGTCCCCGGGGCAGCGCGACCCGCGCCCAGGTCGCGGTGATGCTCAAGCAGTTCTGTGAGAAATACGTGACCTGGTAACACGGAGGGATCCGATCCCGTTACCTGCGAAAACAAGGCGCGGACAGCCAGCTGGCTGTCCGCGCCTTATTAGTTAGACAATAAAAAATCGCCGCAGTAAAAACTGCGGCGATTTCCATATATGGAACATCGCAACACTATAGATGCCATAGCCTTCGTCCATTCGCAAGCGTCCGGTATATAATTTTTTTAATCCCTGGGAGACAGTTCTCCGCTATGAGCCTCCAGAGCTTCGATGCGGTGATCCTGTATCAAGATTTCCATCTGGCTGATGGCGATGGCGTTGGGATTTGCCAGCCGCTCGGCCTGACTCCTAAACGCATCGAATTCGACACAGTTAAAAGACGGGTTGTATAGAGATTTCCAAACACCCAGGAACTCAATCGTATTCCGGTTCCACAGCCAGTTTTGGATAATGTAGCGAGGATTGTCACTGTCCTTCAGCTTGGCGCTGTCAGTCAAGCTGATAAAGTCATCTCGCTCGAAGTTTTATTGTACACTAATTTCCGCTCCCTTGACAACCAGCTTGTCCACTCGTCCGAACCTCTTTGCTGATTATTTTTTGGAGCAATCCCCGGCAGCCTTCCTCCACATCCCGCCAGGTCGTGTCGAAATCGTCGGTGTACCACGGATCGGCTACCTCGCCGGGACGGTCGGTAAAGTCCATCAGCAGGTGCATCTTGTCGGCAAAATCGCCGCCGCAGATCCGGTACATACTCCGCAGGTTGGCTCGATCCATGCCAATCAGAAGATCGTACTTCTCGTAATCGCTGTTCAGGAGCTGACGGGCTCTCTTGCCGGAGCAATCGATGCCATGCTCGGACAGTTTGCGGCGGGCTGGCGGATATACCGGATTGCCGATCTCCTCGGTGCTGGTAGCTGCCGACTCGATTTGAATGCTCGGCTCCAGACCGGCTTTCTTCACCAGATCCTTCATAATGAACTCGGCCATCGGGCTTCTGCAAATGTTGCCGTGGCAGAGGAAAAGTATCTTGATCATGCGATGAACACTCCAAATTGCTGTTTTCCAATTCAGTATAGCACGGAACATCAGATTCGTCGAGTTGGATTTCCAGATGGGCGTCAGAATCGATTTTTCTCTGGAGTTCTGCCTTTGACCAGCCGAAACGACCAGCAGCACGAAGATACCAGCGCCGATCCTCCGGCTCCATGTCTGCTTCCAGGATGACTACATTCAGTGTCCAACTGATCTCCATGGCCAGCGTCAGTAATTCAGGGGTGTCCTTATACATCCGATAGAACTCCCGCATCCGGCGAAGGTTGCGCGGGGAGAAGCCGGAAGCATCGGGGAAACGGCTGTGCAGATATTCGGCTGCGGCCACTGCCGCGCCTTTCTCCGGCCGGGAAAAGACGATACGGCCCAGTTCGCAGCAGAGTTGCATCTGGGGCATCTCGGCGCTCAGCGCAGCCTCCAGAGCCGCAAACATGGCGGAATAATCGATGTTTTTGCGGATGTTCATAGCTTCTCCTTTCCGGCAGAATCTGCCTTATTCAGAAACAGGCCAAAGAGAAGCACAGGAGGTTCCTCCTGCGTTTCTCTTTGGCCTGTTACACCACTTGTACCATCTGCTCCCAGAGCAGGACGAAGCGGTCGTCGATGATTTTGTTGTCGTGGTAATGTCCGAACAGCCAGTAGTGGAACTTGACCCGTTCTTTGACTTCCTCCAAGAAGTCGGTCAGGTGGTCGTGAACATAGCCGCCATTTCCCAGTATGTCCACAATACTGCTGGGGGCACAGTGGGTGATCACATAGTCCACCTCATATTGAATGCGCTCCAGACTGTGCTGGGCTTCCTCATACTCCGTCTTACTGGGAAGCTCCTGCTTCCACCAGGATCGGTGGTTGACCCGGAAGCGGGCGTCCATTCTGCGAAGAGCCCAGTATTGTTCTTCAAAATCAGGCGCTTTGGGATTCAGAACGCCGTCCTCGATGTCATGGCTCCTGGCACCGCCCATGGTGAAGAAGGAGTATCCTTGCAGGTCAAAGACCTGCCCTCGCATCAGATGGATCACATGAGGCCGGATTCGCTGGATCTTTCCGCCGTTCCATTCCTCTGTCGGATATTTTCTCAGCAGGTCGAAGTTTTCATGGTTGCCGCTGATGAACAGCGTGGTAAAGGGCAGATCCTCCAGCCAGTCCAGATTGCGCCCCTCCTTCTTGCCCCCGTCCCATACGCCGCCAAAATCTCCGCAGATGATCATATAGTCTTCCTTGGTCATTCCAGCCTGCTCGGGGAAGTGTTCGGGTGCAAACCGCTGGAAGTTGCCATGGGTATCGCCGGTTGCACAGATCATTTCGGTTCACCTTCTTTTGCCTATTATATCATATCCTGCTCCACCTGAACGCCGCCGCGGAGGAACACCGTGATTTTCTCCGCTGAGTTGACTTTGACCGTATCCACCAGCTGTCGGATGAGAGCTTCATCCCATTCGCTGATGTGGGTGGATGCCTGAGCCATTGCAGCAGCGGCATCCTCAATGCGCCGCAGGGCCTGTGCGTTGCTCTGGCGCTGTTCCTCGATAAAGGCTCGCTTTTCTTTCAGTGCGGCAGCTTCATTCATAATGGCCCTCAGCTGGGCGGTGCAGGCGGTGGCATCCTCCGCTCGGGCGGCTTCTGCCACCAGCTCACGGGTCTGGTCGTTCAGCTCACCCAACCGCCTTTCAATATCGGCAAGGCTCATGCTCTCTCCTGGAACCGGAGCCAGCTCCATCTCCATGGCAGAGGTGATCTGTCGGATCAGCGTACTCTTTTGGCTCATGACGGAGTTGATTGCGGCGAGGATTGCCCTCTGGAGCGGTTCCTCGTCCAGCGTTGGTGAGTTGTGGCAGTACTTGGTGCCGTAGTCCAACCGGCTGACACAGCGCCACACGATGCGCTTCCTGCCTTGCTTGGACCAGGTGCAGCGGCGGTACAGGGTGCCGCATTCGCCGCAGACAAGACGCTCCGACAAGGCGTATTTGCTGGCATAGGATGTCATCCCGGTGGGGGCATTCTTTTTGGAAGGGCTTTTCCCGGCGCTGCGCCGCGCCATCTCTGCCTGTACTGCATCGAAGGTTTTGCGCTCCACGATGCCCTCATGATGATTCTGGACCAGATACATGGGGAGCTGCCCCGTGTTGCGGATGACCTTGCGGCTGATGCAGTCGCTGATGTAGGTCTTCTGGAGAAGGACATCTCCGCAATACTTCTCGTTGGTCAGGATGCTTCGGATCGCCGTGATCGTCCATTGGGAGCCTCCGGTCACATTTGGGATCTGCTCCGCTTCCAGCCTGTCTTTGATCATCCGAAGGCTGGCTCCGCTCAAATACTGGTCATAGATCGAGCGAACCACATCTGCTTGCTCCTGGATGATTTTCGGTTTGCCGTTCTCGCCTTTTTCATAGGCGTACAGCCGGTTATACTGTATGATTGTTTTTCCCTCGCGCATTGCCTGCCGCTTGCCCCAGCGGACATTGGCGCTGATGCTCTCGCTTTCCGCCTGAGCGAAGGCTCCAAGCATGGTGATGAGGATCTCACTGTCGGCTTCCAGTGTGTTGATGTTCTCCTTTTCGAAGATGACCGCAATGCCCAATTCCCGCAGGGCCCGGATGTAATTCAGGCAGTCCACCGTATTTCTGGCGAAGCGGGAGATGGATTTGGTCAGGACGATGTCGATCTTCTTCTGCTTGCACAGCCGGATCATCTTCAGGAATTCGGGCCGCTTCCGAGCCGATGTCCCTGTGATGCCCTCGTCTGCGAAGATCCCGGCCATGGTCCACTCCCGGTTGGTCATGATCTTGTCGGTGTAGTAGTTCTGCTGCGCCTCATAGCTGGTGAGCTGCTCCTCGTCATCAGTGGATACCCGGCAGTAGGCAGCCACGCGAAGCTGGCGCTGGATCGCCTGCCGGCTTGCGACCTCCGGCTTTGCGGGTATGGTGATGACTTTGGGCGGGCTTTCTCTCATGCTGTTTCACTCCTTCCCAATTACTTGACCGTTTTTCAGCTTGATATTCAGACTTCCATCGTTATGACAATGGATGGCGGACACGGAACTTTGAAGCAGTTCTGCATCCAACGCAGTCATGGGCTGACGCCCGGAAAACACTCTGCGCAGACGAACCGTTTCGTATTCGCGGGAGTCGACGGCGCTGTACTGAGCCGCAGCGATGGACAGGATCAACGCCTTTGCGGCATCCTCGTCGATTGGCTGACATTCCATCACCCTGTCCAGTTCACGCTGCAGGTTCAGTTCAGTGGATCGATCAGGCGGCGCTGTTGCCGGAAACCGGAGCTGTTCCGGCGATATGATCAGGCTGTTGAGCAGATCCAGCACCTGCCGCTCCATGCGCGCTGTCGATGGCCGCCCGCTGAAGCGGCGGAGGAGCTTCTGCGTGTCCGTTTTGGGAGCTGCCGTCTGTTTTGCGCTTCGCTTTTCCAGCGCTTTCTCCAGGGCTTCTCGATCAATGACCGGCGGATAGCCGCGCTCTCCCGTATAGCGGCTGTCTTCCAGAATTCGGGCAACCATGTTTTTGTTCCATAGTTTTCCCTCGTCATAGGGAATTGACTGTTCTCGAAGCTCCTCTACCAAGGTGTTGTAGGTGGCACCCGCAAGGTATTGTTGGAAGATGTACTCTACCAGTTTTGATTCCTGCGGATGGAGGGCAATTTCGCCCATAACCACCCTGTAGCCAAACGGCTGCTTCCGATTGCCCATCAGCGCACCGTCCTTTCTATGGTTTCGGCCAGCTCCAGCCCGTTTTTCAGGCGGAAGCGGATTCGCTCGTTGCTTTCCACAATGATTGTTTCAACGAGCTCACCGAACAGTTCTGCGTCAAAGCTGTCAAGGAAGTCCGGGCCATCATCCAGGATTTCCATCAGCTCTCTTGTTTGGGCGATGGTGTTGTCGCCATCGACGGCCAGAAGACGCTCCTTTTTCAGCTTTACACTGCGGAGCTGCTCGGTCAACTCATTGCTCTGGGATATAAAAATGTCAGGATCAATGAGGCCCTGTTGTTTCAGCATGGCCAACATTTGATTCTGACTGGTAAGATCGGATATTTGCTTGTTGAGTTCAATGACATCCAGGCTCCAGAGCATCCGGCGGTTGCGGATGGCTTGGAGCGAGGTGGTCATCTTCGTAAGGATCGGTTCGCCATGGTGCTTAAGATTATAATATAGCTGGAGAAAAGCCTCCATGATTTTGGCCTCTTGAATTTGCACCATACTGCATTCGTGATTACTTTGATTGTGCTTGCGGCATATCCAATAAGGAGTAGCGCTGCATACTTTCCTGCCAAAGTAGGTACCGCAATTTCCACATACAATTTTGTGAGTAAAAATGTGCTTGTGTTTGTCAAACGAAAATGTGAGCAAAAGGGCCCCAAAAAAGTGAGCACCTTCAGCACCAGATTTCATGTCGTGA